>DASXRE010000260.1:0-15061 GCA_036506775.1 Pyrinomonadaceae bacterium
TCCTATTTCCCTCGCAGAATTAGTCACTCAACTTGATCTGCCGGCCCCGCGAATTGCCGTCGAGCTGAATCGCGTCGTGGTGCGCCGCAGTGAATGGAGCGCGACGATCCTTCAGGACGAAGACCACCTCGAGATCGTGCACTTCGTCGGTGGTGGATCGGCGTAGATCCGTGTAAAGTTTTACTCATGTCAACGGCAATTACAGCGAAATCGAGCGAGAGTTTTATTATCGGTGGGCGCGAGTTCACTTCGCGTTTGATCATCGGCACGGGAAAGTATCGCAGCTACGATCAGATGCGCGACGCGCATGCAGCCTCCGGTGCGGAGATGGTCACAGTTGCGGTGCGGCGTGTGCCACTCGATCGCAGCAGTGAATCGTTTCTTGACCACCTCGATCCCGCGTTACAGATCCTCCCGAACACAGCGGGCTGCTACTCAGCCGAAGACGCCGTGCGGACGGCGCGTCTCGCGCGCGAAGCGTTGCAGACGGATCTCGTCAAGCTCGAAGTCATCGGCGATCAAACGACGCTGTTTCCTGACAACGAACAGACACTCGAAGCAGCGCGCACTCTCGTCAAAGAAGGTTTTGTGGTCCTGCCTTACTTCAACGACGATCTGATCATGGCGAAGAAACTGCTCGACGCGGGCTGCGCGGCGATCATGCCTCTCGCGGCGCCGATTGGATCGGGCCTTGGCGTGCAGAATCCTGCCAACCTGCGCATCATGCGCGAGCAACTGCCGGATGCCACGATCATTGTTGACGCCGGGGTGGGAACAGCGAGCGATGCGGCGGTGGCGATGGAACTCGGAGCAGACGCCGTGTTGATGAACACCGCAATCGCAGAAGCACAGGATCCTGCGAAGATGGCGACCGCGATGAAACTCGCGATTCAGGCAGGGAGGCTTGCGTATCTGGCCGGTCGCATGCCGAAGCGATTGTATGCGAGCGCGTCGAGTCCGTTAGCAGGCGTCATCAAGTAGGTAGTTATTACGACAGCCCTAACACTCCCGCTGGCCGAGCCGATGTGCGATCTCTTTCGTGAACCACGAGCTCACGCGGTGTCACGACCTCCTCTTCGTCTCTAATCGTCTCTCTCGTCACTGGTTCAGCGATTGGTGCTCGCAGCGGATTAAGATTCAGTGAGTGTCGCACGGAAACGAGCTCGTCGTGAATGGCGAAGAGCACGACCCAGAGCTCACAAAACACGCGCCAGACGATATTACCGACGGTCACGATCGCTGCGCCGGTTGCGACATAACGCCAACCGAGCAGGCGATCGATGACTGCATGTTCAGTTGCAGACCCGCCCAAACGATCAGACCGACACCGGCAACAGTCAATAACAAGAAGCCGAGAAAGTAGACCACCTTCACAAACGACGTCGTAATCATCCGCTCGAATGAAAAGTACGCACCCATTTGGAATTCTCCTTGAGTTGGTTTTGAAGGAGATTAGACCAACAATGGAACCCGGAGGGGCTACTTTTTAGTCTCTCTTTAGCGATATTTTCCTTATAAATCGTGTGCTTGCGGGAGGGTCAGTTCGATTTGCTCTTGTTCGCGCATCACGCGATCGCCGAGGTCGGTGGTTGAAATGGTCGGGTATTGGCGGCCGATTACTTTCAAACAGCCCGCGGCGATCAGTGCGTCGATATAGAGCAGGAGTTCGTCGTGCGCCATATCTCTCAACAGACCATAGGTGGAGAGCTCGTTGAGACCTGCTTTCAGGATCTGCTTTGCCGCGGAACCGCGCAAGGTGCCCAGCAAGAGTTGCTTGCCAAAGCGGCCGTTCATACGCTTGGCGCAGGCGAGTATCTTTCGCACACGCAACAGCTCGTCATCCGTCGGTATTCGCGGTTTCAAATCCGCGCTAATTAAAGGCTCGCTCTCCTCCTCACGTTCGCGGATCTCGATCGCTGGCTGGCAGTTTCCACAGGTGCCGCACTGTCGTGGGTGATGGCGATCCCCGAAGTAGTCGAGGATGTGCGCGCGATAACAGTCCTCCGTGTAACACAACTCAATCAGTTCGCGGAGCTTGCGTCTTTCCAGATCCGCCCTGCCTGAGACTTGTCGTGGATCGACTCGCAACGCGGTCGCCGGCGAGGGATCCAGCAAGACAATCGTGCGAGCAGAACGTTTACCGTTCGCGGATCGATTCGAGACAGGCGTCGTGCGTTCGATGTGACCCGCGCGCTCTAGCAAATAGAGCGCTGACTGAATCGCCATCTCGTTTCGATGACCCGCAAGCTCCGCGATCCGCGCGCTTGAGAGTTCGATCTGTTTCAGGCCGGTGCCGGTCAGCGCGTTGTAGACATCCTTAATCAATGGCAGGTCGGGATAAGAACCCTCGATGAAGAAGTCGTGCGTGTTTTTGTCGGCGTAGTTGAAAAGTAGGACACAGGTTGACGGCAGTCCGTCGCGCCCGGCGCGTCCGATCTCCTGGTAGTAAGCCTCGATCGAGCCGGGCATCTGATAATGGGCCACGAAGCGAATGTCGCGTTTGTCGATGCCCATGCCGAACGCGTTTGTCGCGACGATTATCTGCGTGCGACCGCTCATGAACTCTTCCTGCGCACGATCGCGCACGGCGTCAGTCATACCCGCGTGATAGGTCGTGACGCGAAGCCCAGCGCGCTTCAACTCCCGTCCGACGTCTTCGACCGCTTTTCGCGTCGAGGCGTAGACGATTCCGGAACCCTTGTGCGACTCGGCGAGTCGCTTGATGCGCGTGATCTTCTCTTTCACCTTTTCCGTGTGCACCACTTCGATCCGCAGGTTCGGCCGATCGAAACCGCTGACGAAAGTCTGCGGCCGCTCGAGTCCGAGTTGTTGAATGATGTCGGAGCGAACGTAGGGAGTCGCGGTGGCGGTGAGTGCGAGTGTGCGAATGTTTCCAAGCGAGCGAATGACGTGTCGCAGGCGAAGATAATCGGGACGGAAATCGTGACCCCAGGTGGAAATGCAGTGGGCCTCGTCGACGGCGAAGAGCGAAATCGGAATCGATTGCAGTGCCGCGTTGAAACGGCTGCTACGAAAACGCTCGGGCGCGATGTAGACGAGTTTGTGTTCGCCGCGGCGCAGCGACTCGATGCGTGCGTGCTGTTCGGCTTCCGGAATCGAGCTATTGATGAAGGTCGCGGGCAGACCGCGCGCGCGGAGTGCGTCCACCTGATCTTTCATCAGCGCGATCAAGGGCGAGACGACGAGCGTCACGCCATCAAGGATCATTGCCGGCAGTTGATAACAGAGCGACTTGCCACTGCCGGTCGGCATGACCACGACCACGTCTTTGCCCGCGAGGATGGATTCAATCACTTCACGTTGGCCTTCGCGGAAGTTGTCGAAACCAAAGTGCGAGCGAAGCGAAGTCATTGCCTCTGAGAGCGAGTGCATGGCTAATGTTAGCAGGCGACGCAATATTTGAGTGGGCAAAAAGACGAACGAAGGCAGAGCCGTCGATTCTGGTTCCGGGACTGAAGCTTCGATCGGATGCAATTGAGTGAAGCGAAAAGGCGCCGGTGACGTCAGGCACGCGGGTGAGCGATTGATTCTGATCGGCGCGCAGTCCCAGTGAAGAGCCGTAAGCTACAGCAGTCACGATCTCGCCGTTTCGATTGCGAAGTGTGACGACACCACCTGAATTGACCAGCGACAAACCGCCGGTCGATGCTTTCACCACTTGCGAACCGTTGAAGAGAGGATTGCTCGCGTTCGGTGTGCCGGCGCCGAAAACGACAATGGCTGTGCCGGCAAACAACGTCGTGCCGGTGGCGAAGCGATGCCGCAGCGTGTCGTTGGCAGCAGTGAGGCTGCGGCTCTGAAGTTGGTATCCGCTGAGATCGATGTCGCGTGGGGTTGAATTGACGAGTTCGATGAACTCGTCGGCAGATGAATCGCGCACGCCGTCGTGATTGGCATCGCCCGCAAGACCATCCGGTGGGTCAGCGAGAATTTCATTGATAACAACGTCGCGCAGGGAACTGCCGCCGAGCGTTAGCGTGACGGAGTTGCTCTCCGCGCCGTCGGCGCTAACCACGAGCGTGCTCTTTCCCGCGCCGCGTAACTCAGCCGGGATGAGCACGTGAATTTCATCAAGCCCGGGGAAGCCACCCGGCGCGATTGTTTCGACTTTTACCGGTTGGCCGTTGATCGCGGCTGTGACCTTGCTGGCGTGAGAGGCGCCGGTGGCGAAGAGCGATAGCCGCAGTTGTCCGTTCGAGGGATCAAACGGAGCAGCGTTCTGTGTATCGGCGTCGAGAACGATCGCGTCGCCCTCGCCGTCCGCCGACTCAGTGAAGATCCCCGGAGCGGTGGTTGTGATCGTCGCGGTGGCTTTTGAAGCGAATCCGTCTGAGTTGGTCACCACGAACTCTGCTGATCCATCCGTCAAACCGTCTGGCACAACGACAACTGCTTCAGTCGGGGAAACGTAAATAACAGGCGCAGCGCGACCATTGATCGTTACGCTCGTGCCGGCGAGAGTGAGCGGCAAGTTCACGGATGACGCTGATTCCGTTTGGAACGCGAGCGCGCTGCCGCGAATACTGGCGATACTCCCCCGCGCAACCCGTAACGATTGTTCAGAGGCCGCATTCACAACCGTGGCGGTTCCAAACTGCGCCCGTGCAATGAGCGAAGCCAGATAGATCTCACTGTTGTTGCTGAACTCATCCGCGGCAGGCCCGGAAAGCACTCGCGGAAAACTGAACGCCACCAGGCTCCCTTCAAAATTAAGTGACGACACAACCTCGCCCGTCGCACTCGCCGGTGCATTCGTCACCTGCTGGATCTGTCCGCTCGGAATGTCGTACACATACAACTCGACGCTTCCATCGCTCGTGTTCGTGACTCTTCTTCTTGTGGCAAATGCGACCCGCTTTCCATCGCCGCTGATTGTTGGTTGCAGGCTTACGTCCACCGATCTCGATCCAAGCTCGGTCAACTGTCGCACGGTATCGGCGCGATCATCGTAAAGAAAAACCTGGCTCTGATTTGTCGTGAACTCCGCTGCATAGACGAGACGTGTTCCGTCGTTGCTGACCGCCCGGCCTGTCGCAAGCGATAGTTTCGGAACGCCGGCAGCGACCACACGGCTGGTTCTCGTTTTTAGATCCACTCGAACCAGATCGTTTCCTTGCTGGTAGTACAGACAAGATCCGTCGCCGCTGATCTTCGGACTTGCCGCGTTGTCGCTTAACAGCGATAGGGCGTCAGTCGCAGCGTCAAAGAGGACGAGGTTTCCCCTCGATGTGAACGCTACCAGACGTCCATCCGACGTGATCGAAGGCTGAAAATTTCCGTCCCGCAATCGCGTCTCGCTTGAGTCAGGAAATGTGTGCGTGACTTGCCGCAGACCCGAACCACCCACGAGGAAAATCTCGGAGTTTCGATCCGGATTCTCACCGACAAGATCGTCAGTTGACGCAAACGCAATCGCGCTGCCGTCGCTTGAAAGCGCCGGTGACACGATGCGGGTGCGGCCGATATCCATAAACGTCGGCGGATCTCCGCGAATATCGGCGCGGATCGCATGAAACCCGTCACTCGTTTCGGCGGAGAAGAAGTTGGCGGACGACTCGAACACCACCACGCGGCCATCATCGCTCAGCGAAGGATTGAGACTGACGGTCTCCTCGGGCGTCTTCGTCAGACGCACGAGGTTCCAATTTGAACTCGCACTCGGCGAAATGAGAAGCAAAACTGCAACGAGAAGAAAAACGACAGTGAGGAAACATACTTTGAAACGAAGCATAGTGAGGTTGCTCCTTGATTGAAATTTGGCCGCGGATTCTACACGTCGAAACGAAAACTGTCTACTGTGATATTTTTAGGGCCTCATGAAAATCCTCGTTACAGGCTCCCACGGACTGGTTGGCAGCGCACTCGTTAAGTCCCTCGTCGAAGACGGCCACGAAGTCGTGCGCCTCGTGCGCAACGAACGCACGTTCGGCGCGGCTGAAATCGAGTGGCACCCGGAGCAGGGCCTCATCGATGCACAACAGGCCGAAGGCCTCGACGCGGTCTTTCACCTGGCTGGCGAAAACATTGCCAGTGGCCGCTGGACCGAAGAGAAGAAGCGTGCAATTCGCGACAGCCGAGTGAACGGAACACGGCTGCTCAGCGAAACGTTTGCGCGGTTGTCGCGACCGCCCTCGGTTTTTGTGTGTGCTTCGGCGATCGGTTACTACGGCAGTCGCGGCGATGAACTGTTAACTGAACAGAGTGGACCAGGAAATGACTTTCTCGCTTCCGTATGCGTTGAGTGGGAACAGGCGACGCAGCCCGCGGCGGAGACGGGAATCCGAACTGTCAACACGCGCTTCGGCATCATTCTCGACCGCGACGGTGGCGCACTCGCGAAGATGCTGACCCCTTTTCGCATGGGCATTGGGGGCCGCGTAGGGGATGGTAAGCAGTGGATGAGCTGGATCGCGCTGGACGATGTTGTCGCTGGATTGAAGTTTCTGTTGCTGGATTCGGCAGCGAAGGGGCCGGTGAACTTTGTCGCGCCTAACCCGGTGACGAATGCGGAATTCACGCAGACGCTCGGACGCGTGCTTTCGCGGCCGACGATCTTTCCCATCCCCGCTTTCGGTGTGCGGCTCGCATTTGGTGAGATGGCTGATGCGCTTTTGCTTTCGAGTCAGAGAGTGGAGCCGGCGATGCTGGAGGACAAAGGATTTCCGTTTTACTGGCCCACACTCGAACCTGCTTTGCGAAATCTCCTTGAACGCAGGTAACAACGGAATGTGTTAGTTGAGCGCGTCGAACACTTCGAGCGCGTACCTCACGTTGCCAAACGGCGCCGAGACCTGCACACCCTGAATCTCATCCCGCACTTCCAGCAACGACTCGCGTGCGATCTTCAGTCCTTCTTCGCGTCCGGCTTCCTTGCTGATCGTCGAAGCGTTTCGCATGCGATCCATGATTGAAGGCGTCACGCGTACGCCGGGCACTTCGTTGTGCAGAAACTCCGCGTTGCGATATGAAACCAGCGGCCAGATACCGGCAACGATCGGAATGCGCACGTGCTTGATGCGTTTAAGGAAGTCGCGCAACTGTTCCGTGTCAAACACCGGCTGCGTGATGGCGTATTGCGCTCCGGCTTCCACCTTCCACTCGAAGCGCTTGATCTCTTCGTCAAGATTGATCGCTCCGGGATTCACACCGACGCCGATACAGAACGCGGTCGGCTCACCGATCGGATTGTTTCCGAGGTCGAGACCGTGGTTCAGCTTGTTGACCATGTTGGTCAAGCCGATCGAGTCGATATCGAAAACCGCCGTCGCATCCGGGTACGGTCCCATCTTCGGCGGATCGCCAGTGATCACGAGGATGTTGCGCAGGCCGAGTGCCGCCGCGCCGAGCAGATCCGACATCATGCCGAGAAGGTTTCGGTCGCGACAGCAATAGTGCAGCACGGTCTCGATGCCGATCTGTTGTTCGACGAGTACGGCAGTCGCCAAGGCACTCATACGCGACTGCGCGCGCGCGCCGTCAGGTATGTTCACCCCATCCACGCCTGCATCTTTGAGCAAGCGAATCGAGTTGAGCGTTTTCTCCGCATCGACACCTTTTGGCGGCAGCACTTCAACCGAGGTCACAAACTCACCGCGCGCGATCTTCCTGCCCCAGGCTGAACGCTCTTCCGGCGGCACGACCTTAATATCGGGCGGGGTAATCTCGACTACTTGCGCGCTCGCCCCCGTAAGCACAGTCCGCTGCGCACGCGGCGACGCCGCTCGCACGGAATCGGAAATCAGTTTGATATGCGCCGGCGTCGTGCCACAGCAGCCGCCGATGAACTTCGCACCCGCCAGAATGAATCGTTTCGCAAACTTTGACATGTACTCCGGCGAGCACATGTAGAACTGTCGTCCCTGCACGTCGCGCGGGAGTCCGGCGTTCGGTTGGGCCGACAGCTTCTTCTTCGTGACCTCGCGCATCTTCTCCAGCGCGGAGAGAATAATCGCTGGTCCAACGCCGCAGTTGAGACCGATAACATCGGCGCCCCACTTGTCGAGTCGCTCAGTGAAGAGTTCCGGAGTGGTGCCAAACAGCGTGTTGCCGTCGGTCATGATGGTCATCTGCGCCACGATCGGCAGATCGCAGAGTTCACGGATCGCAGCGATGGCCTGGCGAATCTCGGACACGTCGGAAAAAGTTTCGAGGCAAAAGAGATCAACGCCGCCTTCAAGCAACGCAATCGCCTGCGCCTTGAACAGCTCTTTGGCTTCGCCGAACGAGGTTGGACCATACGGTTCGATGCGCAACCCGAGTGGCCCGATCGCGCCGGCAACATAAGCCCGATCGCCGGCAGCTTCGCGCGCGATCTTCGCCGCCTTCGCGTTGATCTCGTGCAGGTTGGCTTCGAGACCGTATTGCTGAAGCTTGTGTGCCGTGGCGCCGAACGTGTTTGTCTCGATGATGTCGGCGCCTGCGCGGATATACTCCGTATGAATCTCACGCACGAGATCGGGATTGCTGAGATTCAGTTCGTCGTAGCAACGATTGATATAGACGCCTTTGGCGTAGAGCATGGTGCCCATTGCGCCGTCGACGACGTGGATGCGGTCGGTCTCGAGAATTTCGCGGAATGGCTGCATAGTATTGCCGATTGCCGATTGTCGATTGCCAAGTGCCGATTTCAAACCGTCACCCTAACAGAGCTGATGGGCGAGTAGTTATCAATTGGCAATCGGAAATTGGAATCGGCAATGAAAAAAGCCCCGCGCTAAACAACGGGACTTCAAATACGTTTTGAAGTTTTTCGGGTCTGCCAACCTTCATCGAAGGCGCCCGAGCTGTTTAGCTGGTTATTTTACGTGGCCGCAAGTCGCCTTAACTCACCACGTTTGTCATCGCTGCTTATACGCTCCGTGTGCGGCATGTGTCAAGCAGTGGGTCTTCAAAGGAGTGTCTTGTTTTCTCTGTCATGATGAACAGATCTTTCAGATAGACCGATCTGGCCGGACCGTTTAAGTACATGATTTTCAAGAACTTACAAGCATAAAATGCGTAATGAAAAAGCAACTGATCTCGGACCACGGACCATCAGAGTCGCGGCCCCCGAAAAGAGGTGAGCCCTTATGTACAACGTAACCCTGGAGATTGTTCTGAATGAAGTTTCCCCGAAGAGTACCCCACTTCCGCGCGTTGAAGCTTGCGCCATTCGCCCTGCTTTCGTTTTTTCTCTTTTCTAATCTAACCGGCATTCTTTTCAGTCGTGTGATGGCTCCCGTAGCCGCTGCGAGTTCACTTGAGCGCGAGATACCGGCCGACGTGCCAACCTCCGGCGATCCGCAACTGGATCGGATCATCTTTGACGTTGGTGAACGAGAAGGCGTCGACCCGCGATTCATTCACGCGGTGATTTGGCAGGAGTCGAAGTACGCTCCAGACGCACGCTCTCATGCGGGCGCGCAGGGCCTGATGCAGTTGATGCCCGCGACTGCGAAGAGATTTGGTTGCGACGATCTGAATGATCCACAGGCAAACATTGAAGCGGGAACAAAGTACCTGAGCTGGTTGCTGAAACGATTCTCTGGAAACGTTGAACTCGCGCTGGCCGGTTACAACGCCGGTGAAGGTGCGGTGGACAAATACAACGGCATCCCGCCGTACAACGAGACACGAAACTACGTAAAGATCATTTCCCAGCGTTACGGCAAAACCTACCTCGCCGTCACCACACCTGCTGAAACTGAATAGCGGTCAGTAAACATCTGTGTCATCCTTGGTCCTGATCTTCTTGACCATGAAAGACGCAGATGCTTGAATGGCCCGCATGAAGAGAGACGAATTCTTCGGACATCCCGTTGGCCTCTCCACGCTCTTCTTTACCGAGATGTGGGAACGCTTCTCCTACTACGGCATGCGGGCGATCCTCATGCTGTACATGACGAAAACGTTTGCTGAAGGCGGGCTGGGTTTTGACGAGAAATACGCCGGCATCATCTACGCGACCTACGTCTCGTCCGTTTGGTACTTGCCGTTGCCGGGCGGCTGGATCGCCGACCGAATACTTGGCGCCCGGCGCGCAGTGCTCATCGGCGCAATCATCATCGCGTGTGGCCACTATTCGATGGCCATCAATTCAAAACTGACTTTCTTCGCGGGCTTGGTTCTGATCGCCTGTGGCACGGGCTTATTGAAGCCAAACATCAGTGCCATGGTGGGCCAACTCTATTCTGAAGAGGACACGCGCCGCGATGCCGGTTTCTCGATCTTCTACACGGGCATCAACCTCGGCGCGTTTTTGTCTCCCCTGGTTGTCGGGTGGCTGGCGCAGTCACTCTGGTTTCGCGGTTTCATTTCCTCGATGGGTCTCGACCCGAATTCCGCGTGGCACTGGGGCTTTGGCGCCGCAGGTGTGGGAATGACGCTGGGTATTATTCAGTATCTCCTTGGTCAAAAGCGTCTCGGCACCGTAGGAGGGAAGCCGGATTTCGCAGCGCGCGCGGCGGAAACAGAAAATGGCAATGGACTTGATTATTTGACGCTCGTGCTCGCTCTAGTCGGGGGAGTTGCGGGTGCCGGGTTGGGAATTTACTTTGGCGATGCGGGATGGGTGTCGGCGCTCTTCCCGGGTGTCGTCGGTTTTTTTGCCGGTTACCTGCTGGGCATCTTGCGTTGGCTCAACGGTGATGAACTCAAGCGAGTGCTGGTCATCTTTATTCTGTTTGTCTTCTCGATCCTGTTTTGGATGACCTACGAGCAAGCGGGTTCGAGTCTCACACTTTTTGCCGACCGCTTCACCCGCATTACGATCTTAGGTTGGCAGTATCCCTCGAGTTGGTTTCAATCTGTTCCCGCACTCTTCGTAATCATTTTCGCTTCGGTTATTGCTGCCGTCTGGCAAAGACTCGGCAGCCGGCAGCCGTCGAGCCCAGGCAAGTTCACGATTGGTTTGTTCTTTGCCGGCATTGCTTTCGTAGTGATCGCTTTTGCTTCAACGCTCGCTAGCGGCGGACGCGTCAGTCCGATGTGGCTGGTCCTCGTTTACTTTCTGCAAACGATCGGCGAGCTTTGCTTAAGTCCGGTCGGGCTCAGCACCGTTACCAAACTATCGCCGGCAAGAATGGTCGGACTGATGCTGGGCGTGTGGTTCCTCTCGATTTCAATCGGCAGCTATATCGCCGGTCTGACGACGAGACTTTTCCAGGGAAACGATACGTCTGTCCTTACGCGAGGCTTTGGTATCTTTGCCGGTATTACGCTGTTGGCAGCAATTATTCTTGCGGTATTGACGCCTCTCATCAAAAGGATGACTCCACGTTCAGTATGAAAAAGATGACTCAGTCAAAAGCCCTGTTGCTGGCCAGTGTTCTCGTAGCATTTTTCTCGCCATCCTTAAAGGCCCAAAACAAGTTATTAACCATCGACGATATTTTCGATCCCGTAAAACGCGTCAACTTCAACGGCACCACGCCGACGATCCGCTGGCTCAAGGATGGACAGCACTATCTGCTCACGAACGAAGCGAGCCGTCGCGACGTGCCGCGATTGCAGAAGGTGAACGCGGCGACGGGTGAAGCCGTGCCGTTTTTCGATGCCGCAAAAATGCAGGCAGCGTTTGCCGCCTTGCCGGGAATCAGTGCGGAGAACGCGCGCCAACTCGCGAATCGTGGCAACTACAATTTGAACCCGGCTGAGACCGCCGTCCTGATCAACTGGTCCAACGATCTTTTCTATTACGAGTTTGGTAGCGATCGCGCGATTCGGCTCACCAGTAATCCGGAAGAAGAAGTCGGCGACGAGTTCAGTCCTGACGGACGGATGGTGAGCTTCGTGCGCGAAAACAATTTGTATGTCGAAGACCTCGGCATGCAGCGACGCGAACGAGCACTGACCCGCGACGGTAGTGCGAAGATCCTGAATGGCCGGCTTGACTGGGTTTATCAGGAAGAGCTTTACGGCCGCGGAAACTACGGTGCGTACTGGTGGAGTCCGGATTCAACCACCCTCGCCTTCCTTCGTTTCGACGAAACGCCGGTGCCGGAGTTCGCAGTTGTCGATCACATTCCTTACGACCAGAACGTTGAGCTCACGCCTTACCCCAAAGCCGGCGATCCGAATCCGATTGTTAAGCTCGGCGTCGTCAACGCTGCCGGCGGCGACATTCGCTGGATCGACACGTTCAAGTACCAACCCGCGGATCTGTTGATCTCGCGGGTGGCCTGGCGCCCCGACAGCAAGAACGTCGTCTATCAGGCACAGAATCGCGAACAGACGTTTCTCGACGTGAATTTCGCGGACGCGGGTGACGGCAAGTCGAAGAACATCATTCATGAGACGTCCAAGACCTGGGTGGCAATCAACGAGAATCCGATCTGGTTGAAAGACGGATCGTTTATCTGGGCGAGTGAGCGAAGCGGTTGGGAGCATTTGTATCACTACTCCGCAGACGGAAAGCTGTTGCGGCAGATCACTGATGGCCAGTGGGAGGTGCGTTCGATCGAGGGCGTGGACGAAGCGAATGGATTTATCTACTTCACGGCGATGGAGCACAATCCCATCGCGCCGCATGGTTATCGAATCAAGCTCGACGGCACGGGTCTTACACGTTTGACGATGACTGAGGGTTCGCATCGTGTTGATCTCAGTCCCGCCAATAATTACTTCGTCGACGTCTGGAGCGATCTCAACACGCCGTCGCAGATTCGTTTGTACGACACCACCGGTAAACTGGTGCGCGTGATTGCGGAGAACAAGGTTGACGCGCTGAAGCAGTACAAACTCGGCACGCCGGAGCTCTTGCAAGTCAAAACGCGCGACGGCTTCGTGATGGAAGCGATGATGATCAAGCCGCCGGACTTCGATCCGCGCAAGAAGTATCCGGTGATGAGTTTTACTTACAGCGGACCACATGCGCCTCAGGTCAGGGATGGTTGGGGCGCAACGACCTACATGTGGCACCACCTGCTCGCGCAGAAGGGCTACATCATTTGGGTTTGCGACAATCGCACGGCGAGCGGCAAGGGACTCGAATCAACCTGGCCCGTTTACAAAAATTTTGGCGAACTCGAGCTGCGAGATCTTGAAGACGGTCTGACGTGGTTGAAGGGCCAGCCATACGTTGACGGTTCGCGCATCGGGATCTGGGGCTGGAGTTACGGCGGTTTCATGACGAGCTACGCGCTCACTCACAGCCAGTCGTTCAAGATTGGGATTGCCGGTGGTAGTGTGACTGACTGGCGTGATTACGACAGCATCTACACTGAGCGTTACATGCAGACGCCGCAAAACAATCCCGAAGGTTACAAAAAGAGCGCGCCGAGAAACGCCGCCAAGGACCTTCATGGCAAGTTGCTGCTGATCCACGGTGCGATCGATGACAACGTGCACATGCAGAACACGATGCAGTTTGTTTACGAGTTGCAGAAGGCAGGAAAGCAGTTTCAGTTGATGCTGTATCCGAAATCACGGCACGGCGTGACCGACCCGCTGCTGGTGAAACACATGCGGCAGATGATGACGGACTTCATCGTGGCGAATCTGTAGGCCAACGTTACACAGGGCGCCTCCTTGGAGTGCGGCTACTCGTCGCCGCTTTGGTCCGGCACTATCACCTGCGACATCGTTAGGCCAAAGCGGTGACAAGTCCCCGCACTCCAAGGCGGTACTAAGTCTTAACTGCGTCACTACCGAACTGATTTCAGACCGGGTCGCCCGAGCAGTCTGCTGGGGAAGTCGGTGATGATGCCGTCGACACCTAACTCAATCAATCGATCCATTTCCGTCTCTTCGTTGACGGTCCAGCCGTGGAGCTTCAGGCCGTGCTTGCGAGCGGTCTGGATGAGTTTGCTGTCGATCGTTCGGCTGCACGTCTGAATGACTGTCGCATTTGGTCTGTAATTGCCGGATCCCCATCGGCTGCTGGCCACGAAGCGCGCAACTTCAACTGTTGACGCCGAGATTGCGACCTCAGGAAGCAGGCTACGAATGACGCGCAACACCGGCCCATGAAATGAAGCGACCAGAACGCGGTGGATCATTCCGTACCGATCAATGAGACGACAAAACTGCTCCGCGATTTTCTTGTCACTCAACGGATGCCAACCCTTGATCTCGACGTTCATGCGCATGTCGCTGAATCTTTCAAGGACCTGTTCGAAAGAGGGAACACGAAGGTCTTCGTTCTGAGACTCTCGATACGGATGATCGTGGCTTCCTTCGGGACTCCAGTCGTAGCCGGCATTGAGTTTTTGTATCTCGGCCAACGTGTAGCAGCGAACCGGTAACCAGCCCTGGGTGGTTCTCACCACGGTCGGATTGTGCATCATCACAAGCTGCTCATCACGCGTAACGCGAATATCCATTTCCAGCACATCCACGCCCAGCTCTTTGGCCCTGCGAAAAGCAAAGAGAGTCTCGCCAGGCCATTCGCCGTTGCCGCCACGGTGAGCGATAACGTCGACGTTGTGGCGCCCGCCGGTAAAGAAGTTTTGCTGACTATCGTCTTGCAGCATTTACCAAGCCCCAGATTGCAACGCCCAAAACATAGAGATTGCCAATACTCGGAAACACGTACTTCAAAACTTCAAGCACGCGCGCGGTACTGGCCCAAATGTCTCTTTGGGAAGTCTCGATGACGTGCAGCAGCGTGAGGTTCTCGCAGACGTCGACCAGCGCGCCGACAAATACGAGAGCGATGACCAACCAGGTGAAGCGTAAAGATGCGCCTGCGAGTCGCGCAACGATGAAACAGAGCAGGCTGATTGATACCAAAGGTGTAGATTGGAATGAAAGCGAAGTCCCATTTCAGGGCTTCGCGCAGTTGGCCTTCCTTGCTCTTGTCGAGGGCGAGTTCTACCAGCGGCCGTCGTGTCGGCTCGCCACGTTGAGCATTCGTCTTTGGCAGCACGAGGACGAACAGGATTACGAGTACAACGAGAACTGCCAGGCAGATGAAAAAGGTGTTGGTTTTGTAGAAAGGCACGTCGGGAGTTCCTTTCATTGCGGGAAGTGAGAACAGCGCGGCAAGCCTAAAAGCGGGCAGACGGTATTACGATTGGTAAAACCTGTCAAGATAATGGCGCCTCCCTGGAGTGGGGGGGGG
>DASXRE010000261.1:0-3983 GCA_036506775.1 Pyrinomonadaceae bacterium
CTGTGTCCTCTGTGTCTCTGTGGTGATTTTTATTGGGGAATTAATTGAACCACGGAGGCACAGAGAACACATCAGAGGGGCACAGAGAAACCCAGAATAAAGACACCCGAAGAGGGTTTAGCGAAGCAGCGCGGTGACGGGCTCGTGCGGGCCTTTGAGGTATTCAATGAACGAGTGCAACTGTTCGCGTTGCTCGTCACTAAGGTCGACAAAGCGCAGGCCAAAACCGACCGTTCGCAGTTGATGGGCCACTTCGCCCCGCAGTTCGAGCAAGCCGCCATCCGGGAGTTGGACTCTGAACGTCAGCAGTTCACCGATGCAAGCCTCGCCGGTGGTGTCGACGAAGCATCCACCTTCGGAGAGATCGGTGATGCGGGCCGGGAGGTGTCCACTTCCGTCCCACACAGCATCAAGAACAACCTGAAATCGCGTTTCGCTGCGTCGCTCGCTCATATATCGAATTCTGGGCTGGGAACAGTGTTGCCGTTCGAGACTGAGGTCCGGCCACTGTTGGTCGACGAGATGATTTTATATCATGGCACGGCATGTTCAAACCAAAAACAGAAATCCAGTCCGTGGCTGAAATACGGGAACACTTCCCTGCCCTGGAACGAGTTCATAACGGCTACCCCGTCGCCTATTTCGACGGGCCGGGCGGAACGCAGGTGCCGCGCTACGTCGTCGAGCAGATGAGCGACTATCTCTATCATCACAACGCCAACACTCACTGGGCCTATCCGACGAGCGCCGAAACTGACGCCGCGATCGAGCACGCTCGCGAAGTCTGCGCTGAATTCCTGAACGCATCACCGGCCGAGATCGCCTTCGGCGCGAACATGACGACGCTGACGTATCACCTGTCTCGCGCGCTGGGCCTCAACTATTCAGAAGGCGACGAGATCATCGTTACCGAACTCGATCACCACGCGAACATCGACCCGTGGCGACGTCTCGCGATCGAACGCAACGTAACGATTCGTACAGTGCGCTTAAACACCGAAACTGGCCAGCTCGACTACGGTGATCTCGAACGCTTCATCGGCCCAAAGACTCGCATCGTCGCGATCGGCGCGGCGTCAAACGCGCTCGGCACTATCAACGATCTGCCGCGAATTATCGAGCTGGCCCACAACGCGGGCGCGCTCGTGTTCGTCGATGCGGTTCATTACGCGCCACACGCTTTGATAGACGTGCAACAGCTCGATTCCGACTTCCTCGGCATGTCGGCATACAAGTTTTACGGTCCACACATCGGCATATTATTCGGCAAAGGCGCGTTGCTTCAGGAGATCAACTTTCCGAAGCTCGTGCCCGCGCCTGATTACATTCCCGAAAATGCAGAAACCGGAACACAGAATCAGGAGGGAATGGTGGGAACAGCCGCGACGATCGAGTTTCTCGGCTCACTCGGTAGCAAGGCGACCCTGCGCGAAAATTTGCACAGCGTCTTTGCTGAGATGCACGCCCGCAACGCGCATCTCTTCAGACGTCTTTGGGACGGTTTGAGTTCGATGCCGGGTGTCACAGTTTATGGCCCAACGCCCGATTCACCACGCACGCCGACAATCGCTTTCACGATCGCCGGCCGCACATCGACCGAAGCTGCACGGGCGCTGGCCGAGAAAGGACTCTTTCTTTCACACGGAGATTTCTACGCCTGGACTGTGGTGCAACGTTTTGGTCTTGAACCGGAAGGTTTCATTCGCGCGGGTTGCGCCTGCTACACCAGCGAGGAAGAGATTGACCGTTTAATCGCCGGTGTCGCCGATCTGTGTTAACTCGTCTTACGTGGCTCGATTCCGACGCTCCTACGGTGGCTCCGTACTCGACGCTCTTACCTGGCTCGGTATCGACGCTCTTACGTGGCTCGGTACCGACGCGTAGCGTCGGCTGAATTTAGCCCGGCGTTTCAACGCCGGGTTGGCGGCAGATTTAATCGGGGTAGTCGCGTAGCGACGTTTGAATTCCGGCGTCACCACGTGACGCGCTGCGTTTTTCTTTACATACGTACCGGGCGCTGAAACGCCCGGCTAAACTCAAACGGCGCTACGCGTCGATGGCGGCGTTGACGAAATCCGCTAACAGACCATAAGCGGTGCTCTGCAGATTCGGGCGGTGCGACACGATCGTGAGACCGGGAATCGTGTCGAGTTCGAAATGAATTGCCAGCGAGGTACCACGCACGTTGCCAAGCGGATCGCTGATGGCGATCTGCTCTGGTCTGACAAATGCGGTCACTGAACCGTCGCTGTTCACACTCGCACGGGCCATAAGTTTGTAAGGTTTTCCTTCCGCACGAGCCGCTTGCATTGTCGCTTGATTCAGACCGCGTATTCCTTCGCGTCGCACGGCGCGGGGCGCCAAAGGCGTCTTCAAGATCACCCGCGACACCGCGCAGATCTTCATCACCGAATCCCAACCATCGACGTCGTTACTCGGATCGGTTTCCGCGACGCCCAAGTCTTGCGCGGCTTTAACGCCTTCGGCAAAACTCCTGCCCGCTTCCATCGTTTCGAGAATGATATTGGTCGTTGAATTGAAAACGCCGCTGAAACCACGGATCTTCACGGCAGGGAGAGTTTCGCGGAACAAGGAAAAGACCGGCGCACTGTCGAGCACGGTCGATTCGAACAGAAAGCGTTTGCCTTGCTCGACCGCGATCTCATTCAACTCGTCGTACGCGTAGACAATGGGAGCTTTGTTGGCGGTGATTGTGTGCGCGCCGAATTGAAGTGAAGCGCGCAGGTAGTCGATTGCCGGCTGGCCGGTCTCCGGGTTGAGCGAGGTAGTCTCGAAAACAACATCGGGTTTCGCGAGCGCCAGCCATTCGTTGATACCGTTCTGCGTGGGAGTGTTATCCGTTCCGGACAGCAACGCCGCCACGTCGATCGCCTCGCCCGACGCGCGCCAGCCCATGCGCCGCGTTGCCACCCCGGTGATCTCCCACGCGATACCGTAGTTGTCGCTCAGTTCGCTCGACTTCGCCGCCAGCAAACGCACCAGCGCCCGTCCCACGTTGCCGAAACCAATAAAACAGAGTTTGAAGTTTCGCATTCGCGTTTACGTATTATAATCGGCGTATCTTAACCCAATGACACCGTATCTCAATTTACTTCAGGACATTCTCAACAACGGAATTCATAAAGACGACAGGACAGGAACCGGAACCCGTTCGGTTTTTGCCAGACAACTACGTTTCAATCTCAGCGACGGCTTCCCGCTGATCACCACCAAGAAGCTTCATCTGCGCTCGATTATATATGAGCTGCTGTGGTTTCTTGCCGGCGACACAAACATCCGTTTTCTGAGAGAGAACGGCGTCAAGATCTGGGATGAATGGGCCGACGCGAATGGTGACCTGGGTCCGGTGTACGGCCGGCAGTGGCGCTCATGGCGCACGGCGGAAGGAGAAACGATCGATCAGATCTCCAACCTCATTCACCAGATCAAAACCGATCCCGACAGCCGTCGTCTGATTGTGAACGCGTGGAATGTTGGTGAGTTAAAGCGAATGGCGCTCCAGCCATGCCACGTGCTGTTTCAGTTCTACGTCGGCAATGGCAAACTGTCGTGCCAGCTCTATCAACGCAGTGCTGACGTCTTTCTCGGTTTGCCTTTCAACATCGCTTCTTACTCGCTGCTCACGCACATGATTGCGCAACAATGCGATCTGGGCGTGGGAGACTTTCAGATCGTGATCGGTGACACGCATCTTTACGAGAACCACCTCGAGCAGGCGCAACTACAGTCGACGAGAACTCCGTTGCCGCCTCCACAGTTGGTCATACACAGAAAGCCGGCCTCAATCTTCGACTACAAGTTTGAAGACTTTGAGATCGTCAACTACCAGTTCCATCCGCACATCGCGGCTAAGGTAGCTGTCTAGCCTTCCTTGGAGTGCGGGGACTTGTCACCGCTTTGGTCCATACATGCGCTAACGAGAAACACAGACCAAAGCGGTGACAAGTCCCCGCACTCCAAGG
>DASXRE010000262.1:0-20135 GCA_036506775.1 Pyrinomonadaceae bacterium
CCTTGGAGTGCGGGGACTTGTCACCGCTTTGGCCTATCAAAGCGCGCGAGGTTTCAGAATAAGCGCGACGTTTCAGACCAAAGCGGCGCCGAGTCTCCGCACTCCAAGGATAGGCGCAAAATTGAGGAGCTTTTCGTGACCGACAACGAAGAAGATTTCGAGTCTCAGGATGACCGAAGGGCTTACGACCGTTCCCGTTTGATTGTGGACGTATTCTTCGACGGCCACGACGTCACCGGGGTGGCGAGCACCAAGGACATTAGCCTGGGTGGACTCTACATGAACACGCAGGCTAACTTTCCCGTTGGCGCAATGCTCCTCGTGCGGATCCCTTTCCGGCCGGAAGCCGAGGTCGTGTGTCGCGCGGAGGTGATCTACACTGAACCCGGTCGCGGAGTTGGCTTGCGTTTTAGCGACGTGTCGGACGAAGGGCGAGCGATACTGGAGCGAGAAATTTCAAATGCCTGAAGTTGATCCAGCGGAGCCGGTCTTAACATGGTCCCTGTTGCCGGCTGAAACGCGCGAGTTGCTCGCAGGGAAACTGGCAGGCCTGTGGGGCGCGACCACCGACGCGGCGGCATTCGACTCGTGGCCGCTGGATAAAAAGCAGGCGCTGTTATTGCTGCTCGATCGGCTATACGCGAAAGGGTTGTGGGATCTGGTGAAACGCGTGACCAATGTTTACGGCGAGGGCGGCGTCGGGCTGGAGTTTGAAGCGTGGCCCAGGATTAAATCGACGTTGTCGGGCCGCCGCGACTTCACGCGCCGCTTCGCCAACCACGACAACACGAGTGGTGGCTTTTACGAGAAGGACCGCGGCACGGCCGTCCTGCACTTTTTATTTCAGGAAGGCGAACCGCGCCGCTGGTACGTGCATTTCGATCTTTACAGTCCAGTTCACTCGCCCGCCAGCATTTTCAGGCATCTGCGCCACGAGTATCTGGGAAACGCGAAACCCGACTGGCGCATGATCGCCAAACATTTGGATACTTAAGTCAAGAGGGCAGTCCTATGTTCGATCAATTCACGCTGGGCATCGAAGAGGAATTTCAGATCGTCGACCCGCAAACGCGCGAACTGCGCTCACATGTCGCCGAGATCCTCGAAGAAGGCAAGATGCTGCTGGGCGAGCAGATCAAGCCGGAAATGATCCAGTCGATGATCGAGGTCGGCACCGGGATTTGTCGCAACATTCAGGAGGCTCGCGCGGATATCACGAATCTGCGCAGCATCATCGCGGGACTCGCGAAAAAGAACGGGCTCGTCATTGTAGCCGCTTCAACGCATCCGATTTCGCGCTGGCAGGACCAGAAGATATTCGACGATGAACGTTACGAGCTGCTCGTGCAGGAACTGCAAACCGTTGCGCGTTCGCTTTTGATTTTCGGACTGCACGTGCACGTCGGCATCCCCGATCGCGAGCGCTCGATCCACATCATGAACGCGGCGCGTTATTTCCTGCCGCATGTGCTGGCGCTATCGACGTCGTCGCCGTTCTGGATGGGCCACAACACCGGTCTCAAGTCGTATCGCACGGAAGTCTTCAAACAGTTTCCGCGCACTGACATTCCCGACCACTTCGATTCCTACAGCAACTTTCAACGATACGTGAATCTGCTGGTGAAGACCGGTTGCATCAACGACGGCAAGAAGATCTGGTGGGACATTCGGCCGCATCCGTATTTCCCGACGCTCGAGTTTCGCATTTGCGATATTCCCACGCGCGTTGACGACACGATTGCAATCGCGGCGTTGTTTCAGGCGATCGTTGCCAAGTTGAACGGCCTGATCGACAAGAACCTCGGCTTCCGGCTCTATCGCCGTATGTTGATTCAGGAGAACAAGTGGCGCGCGGTGCGCTACGGTCTCGAAGGCAAACTGATCGACTTCGGCAAAGAGAAAGAGGTGCCAATACGTGATCTGGTACTGGAGTTACTGGAGTTTGTCGATGAGGTGGTTGACGAGCTCGGCTCGCGGAAAGAGATCGATCATATTCACACGATTCTGGAACGCGGCACGTCGGCCGACCGGCAGCTTCAGGTTTATCGCGAGACGAATGATTTGCAGGCTGTCGTTGATGATTTGATCAAGTTGACGATAGAGAACGTCCCCGAAAGCAAACCAATCGATGCGCCGATTCCGACTACGACGGCGTCGACGATCTCAAAGTGACTTTTGAATTTCTTCCCAGGTAATACTGCCACAACATACGAGCGGCGACGGCGCGATGCGGACGCCACTGTTCCGCTATCACCTCCAGCTCTTCCGGCGAGGGCCGCGAGGCCAGACCTTTCAACTCCTTGATCGCTACCGCCAGCGCCAAATCTCCAGCCGGCCAGATATCGGCGCGTCTCATCGCCATCAGCAGATAGATATTAGCGCTCCACAGTCCGACGCCTTTTATCCCTGTTAACTGAACCAACGCCTGATCGTCACTCAGCCGGGACAGGCTTCGTAATCTTAGCTCACCACTCGCAACGGACTTTGCCAGATGCAACAAGTAGGCGGACTTCTGCCGCGTCACACCAAGCCCCCGCAGGTGCGTCTCGCCAAGCCCGAGGAAACGTTCCGGCGTGAAAGGCTGAATAGCTGCTTCAAGCCGCAGCAGCATCGACTTCGCCGAGCTCAACGAGACCTGTTGTTCGAGGATGATATGGACGAGGGTGCGAAAGCCAGTGGCTCGTTGCCACAACGGAGGATCGCCGTACGTGGCGTGGATGTTTGCCAGCAGCGCATCACGCGCCGCCAGCTCACGCGCGGCCAGTGCCAGAGTTTTCTGCGTCAGCGGTGTTTGCAAAGTTCAGCGGTGCAGCAGGCGCGGTATGGTAGCCACAGGAGCAGCGCCATGGTGCGTGCATCAGCTAGCCCACAGGAGCAGCGCCACGGTGCGTGCATCAGCCAGCCACAGCCCCGCGGTGCGTGCATAAGTTAGCCCGGAGAGCGCCGGAGGCGCGTACATAAGTTAGCCAGGGGCAAGCGCAAAGCGAAGCGGAGCGCGCGGCCCCTGGATCACTGAAATTACACGACGAGGCCTGAAAGGCCGACAGAAAACGGGCGCCGTGTTCTGACGCCCGTTCCGGGCTGTTACGCTCTCTCCAAGATCCAGCGGCTGCGTGCTACGCTTCGCTCCGCACTTGCCCCTGGCTACCTTATCTGCGCGCCTTCGGCGCTTTCGCGTTCCGTGAACCGTTATCTTGCGCCGCCGCCGCTCTGCGTCGCGAGGAGCAGGAAATTTTCAAACAGAATCCGCCCGTCGCGCGAGTCATTGTGATGCTCCCAACGCGTGCGGCTCTTGTTCCAGTCTTCAAACGACTTCTCAAGATGAAACTGGACCGTGTAGATCAGTTGTCCCTCACTGCGTTTCACCATCATCTGGTTACGGCAGAGATACGACGTGGCGAGGAGTTTGAAACCTTCCGGCACGCAGTCGAGTTGCAAACCGTGATTCTGCCAGACGTGGAGAATGTGCGCTCCCTTCGCGTCCTTTGGTGTTTCGCAGATCGCGATGTTTTTGAAAATCGGATCCTCCGGATCCGTGATGCGCACGAACCGATACTGGTACTCGTGCGGTCGATCCAGTCGTTGTTCGTGTTGCTCGAGTTTGTCGAGAGTCACAACGCGCGCGCCGAAACTCAAACCCACCAGTTGATGACCACCGCAGATCGCCAGCACCGGAATCCTGGTCGCGCGAATAAAACTCCCAAAGCTATCGAGAATCGATTGATGGTAATAATCAAAGTCGCGCAACGTGCCGCTCAGCACGATCGCGTCCGGCTGAAACTCCGCGGCCGCTTCCGCTATTTCTGAAACATGGGCCACGCGAGTCGTCGGATCTTTTACCAGGCGCGAGATGTTGTTGAGAATATTTTCGATCGCCAGACCCGCGATGTGCCGCTCGCGTTTGAGTTCGGCCGCGAGTGCGCCGCCCCATTCCGTAATCGCGGCGGCGGAAGCATCACGTTCGTCGCGCAGGAGATTGTCAATCACCAGCACGCGCGCTTTTTCAATACGCTGCTCGACGGGCTCGTAGCGACAGAACGTTTGCTGGTTGAAAGGGAAGGGGAGCGAAGCAGTAACTTCCGTGCGTTCGTTTGCGGGGGATAGTTCGAGCAATTCCTGGGTCATGTTTGTCTGTTCAGCGTCGTTAATTCGACTGTCTCCTCGTGCTCTGCTTAAACTCGGGAATACGCGTGCCGGCGCCCGCCGCGGCAATTTCCGCGCGAATCTCAGCAACTAGCGAGCCGCGCACTCGGCTCCGGAAGCTCGCGCCTTTTGCTCTGGCTTCCTGGTCAACGAGCAACAACATTCTATACCACGATGACTCCAATTCGTCCGCTAGCTGCGAAATCTTTGTGATGTCGTACGGCAAGGCTACATCCTTGCAACCGACCCGCGCGAAGACCGACAGGTATCTCGCCGTCGCGAGGTCTGGACACAAGAGGCGCTTGCGTCCGACCTTCAATTCAACACCCAGGAGCGTGTGCTGGATGAGAATTCGCTTGGGAACGCCCCCCACGTCAAAGTGGTAAGAGCGAGTGCGCCGCTTGAGAATTCGTTCGCGATAGATTTGCGGCAGCCATGCTTCACCAAGTAATCTGCGAATCTTCTGCGCGCAAGCTTCAACAGTCACCGTCCAACCTCAAAAGAAACTCTGTGTACCTCTGTGTTCTCTGTGCCTCTGTGGTTGATTACTATCAAGCCATCAACACCACAGAAGCACAGAGGTCACCGAGGTGCACAGAGAAGAGTTATCGAGTCGTGTCGGAAACCTGCTTTGTGAACAGTTGAGACTCGATTCGGGTCTGGAACGCATTGATGATGCGGCCCGGAAAGACTCCGAGATACAGCACGCCGAGCACGGTCAGTGCCAGGGTTAACGCAATACTCGCCGGGATCGGCGGCGCGTTCCACGCGGTTGTCCTCTCACCGAAGAACATCACGATGATCAAGCGAAGATAGTAATAAGCAGAGACCGCTGTATTCAGCACGCCGATGACTACGAGAACGTAATAGCCCTGATTGATCGCCGCGCCAAACACCATGATCTTGCCGATGAATCCCGCCGTGAGCGGCATGCCGAACAAACTCAGCATGAAGAGACTCAACGAAAACGCGAGTACCGGCGACTTGAAGCCGATGCCGCTGTAGTCTTCAACGGACGTGCGGCGATCGCCGCTGCGCGCGATTAGCTGGACCACTGCAAACGCGCCGATGTTCATCACCGCGTAAGTGAGCAGGTAAAACGTTACGGCGCTGATCGCAATACTGCGTTGCGTCGGATCAGTTGCCGCGCCGGCCGCAACAAAGCCTACGAGCGCATAACCCGCGTGCGCGATCGACGAATACGCGAGCATGCGTTTGACGTTGTTCTGCACGATGGCCACCACGTTCCCGAGCGTCATTGTGAGAATCGCCATCACTGCCAGCGTGTTGACCCATGCCTGATGCAGGTTGCCGGCGGACGTGTTCGAAGCAGAAACAACAAACGGCAAACCGAAGACAAAAACGCGCAGGAACGAAGCGAACCCCGCGGCCTTCGGACCAGCGGCCATGAACGCCGTGACTGGCGTTGGCGCGCCTTCATAAACGTCCGGTGTCCAGATGTGAAATGGCGCGGTCGCGATCTTGAAACCAAAACCGACGAGCATCATCGCCGCGCCGGCATACAGGAGAGCCGGATACTGCGCGTCGCCAATGCGGCTGGCGATCTCGCCAATGTTGGTTGTCCCGGCAACGATTCTGCTGAGCCGCCCGCCCGGTCCCGGTTCAGCGATCGAAGTCGCGCCGTAAATCAGAGCGATGCCGTAAAGCAGAAACGCTGACGAGAACGACCCGAGAATGAAGTACTTCAGAGACGACTCGTTCGAACGAATGTCCGTGCGCCGAAATCCGGCGAGCACGTAGGTGGCGATCGACAGAATCTCGAGGCCGAGAAAGATAATGACGAGATCGTTGCCGGAAGCCATCAACATCATGCCGACGGTCGCAAACAATAGCAGCGAGTGAAACTCACCGGCAGGTAGTTTTTCGTTCCCGACCCAAACGGTCGAGAGCAGCAACGTCAGGGCTGAAACGAGCAGGAAGATCAGCGTGAAGCCCAGCCGAAGCTCATCGAGCACGATCATGCCGTTGAACGCATCGGCCGAAGGCGTTCCGTTGGTCCAAAGCCAGATGCTGGCCACTGCCGCGCCGGCGAGCCCCGCGAGCGAGATGCCACCCGTAATCCAGCGCTGCGTCGGCCGCACAAAGGCATCGAGCAGCATCACGACCACAGCCGCAATGCAGACGAACAGTTCGGGCGCGATTAAAGACCAGTTAAGGATCGGCATCATCTATCAGTCCGTTCAAGATCGGAGGCGGTGTAGGAACCGCCGGCCGGCGTTGTGTTCACGCGCGCGCGAATCACGTCCACGCTCGGCTGCGACCGATCAAGAAAAACTCGCGGGTAAACACCCATGAACAACATCAGAATCATCAGCGGAATGATCAGTGCCACTTCACGACTATCGAGATCTTGCAGCCTCGCGTTCTCCGGATTTGTGACTTCGCCAAACAAGACGCGCTGCAACATCCACAGCATGTAGACCGCGGCCCAGATCACGCCGGTTGCCGCGAGCATCGTCACGATCCACGAGTGTCTGACCGCGTTCGAGGTCCACGTTCCAATCAGGATCAGGAATTCACCTACGAAGCCATTCAAAAACGGCAGGCCAATGGAAGAAAGCGAGGCGATTACAAACAGTGTCGAAAACCACGGCATGGGCGTCGCTAGTCCACCAAACTCGCTAATCATGCGAGTGTGACGGCGTTCGTAAATAAATCCGACGAACAGGAACAGCGCGCCCGTCGAAACACCGTGATTCAGCATCTGGTAAAGCGCGCCCTGCATGCCCAGTTCGGTAAACGAGAACAGTCCGAGCACGACGAATCCCATGTGACTGACTGACGAGTATGCCACGAGCCGCTTGACGTCTGGCTGGACCATCGCCACCAGCGCGCCGTAAATGATCCCGATGACGGCGAGTGTGATGATGATCGGCGCCCATCTGCGCGACGCGTCGGGAAAAAGCGCGAGATTAAAACGCAACAAGCCGTAGGTTCCCAGCTTCAGCAACACACCGGCGAGAATCACGGACCCGGCGGTTGGCGCTTCGGTGTGCGCATCGGGCAGCCACGTGTGAAAGGGAAAAAGCGGGACCTTGATGCAGAACGCCAGCGCGAAGGCGAGGAACAGAAGAGTTTCAGCGCGCGGCGCCAGTGGGCTCGCGGTTATCGCCTGCAGCAACGTCGGGTAATCAAAGGTGTTGTAAATGAAGTAGAGCGCGATAATGGCGACCAGCATTAGCAGACTGCCGACGGCGGTGTAGATGAAAAACTTGATCGCTGCGTAAATACGGCGCTCGCCACCCCAGATCCCGATCAAGAAAAACATCGGCACCAGCGACGCTTCAAAGAAGAGATAGAACAGCAGCAGGTCGAGCGAGACAAACACGCCGATCATCGCTGATTCGAGAATCAGCAGAAACACGTAGTACGCGAGTGGCCGTTTGCTGATGGCGGTCCAACTCGACAGCACGGCGATCGGCATCAGCAGCGTCGTCAACAACACCAGCCACAAACTCACGCCGTCAACAGCAACGTGATAGCGCGCGCCAATCGAACCGATCCAGTTAACACTTTCTTCGAACCGGAACTCCGCGCCACTGCCGGCAGTGCCGCGCAACAGCAAGAGCGAAACGACAAAGGTTGCGATCGTCGCGACGAGCGCGATCCAGCGATAGTGTTCGTCGCGTCGTGGCGGCGCGAAACTGTAGAGCACCAGAGCGAGTGCGCCGGCGAACGGCAACAGGATCAGAATTGTAAGTAGGTGCGGCATAAACTAACGTGGCCTATGTTTCAATCGGCGTCTCAATGCGGAAATCCGAAATAGGCAAACAGCCCAATCAAAATGAGTGCACCAGCCAGAATGATCGCAGCGTATCCACGGACAAAGCCGGCCTGGAGATAGCGGGCGAGCCGTCCGAGTTCAGTCACGCCATCGCCTACCCAATGCAGGATGCCGTCGATGACGCCGATGTCGATTATCTTCCAGAATCCTTCACGCGAAACGGTTTCAATCGGTCTTATCAAAGCGGCGTCGTAGACCTCGTCGACGTAGTACTTGTTTTCCAGAATGTGCGGCATTTCCAGCAGCGGACGCCGGCGGAACAGAACCCAACCCACGCCGATACCCAACAACGCAATCACAACCGAAACACCCGCGAGCAAGCGCTCTTCGGTTATCTCGGCATGTTCATCCGTTTCATCCGCGGCTCCAACGATCGCGGGCATATGCGCCACTGCGGGCTCCAGCGTGTGCTCGATCACATTGATGTCGCGATTCACAAGCGCATACGGTACGCCGATAAACCCACCAACCGTCGACAACACCGCCAGCACAATCAACGGCAGTGTCATCACACGAGACGATTCGTGTGGCTTGTGATCCGTGGCGTGGAATCGCTCCTCACCCCAGAACGTCATCACCATCATGCGCGTCATGTAGATCGCCGTCAGAAACGCCGTCAGCGCACCGATGCCCCAAAGCACTTTGCTGAAAGAACCCAGACCCGCTGCGCTCCACGTCTTCCACAGAATTTCATCCTTCGAGAAGAAGCCAGCAAAAATGGGCACGCCGCAGATCGCCAGCCAGCCCGTCACCATCGTGGCGAACGTGACGGGCATGTACTTCTTCAGGCCGCCCATGTGGCGCATGTCCTGCTCGTTATGCACGCCGTGAATCACCGAACCTGAGCCGAGGAAGAGCAGCGCCTTGAAAAACGCGTGCGTGATGACATGGAAGATCGCGGCGATGAATGCACCCACGCCGCACGCGAGAAACATGTAGCCAAGCTGCGAGATGGTCGAATAGGCGAGAACCTTCTTGATGTCGTTTTGCGCGAGACCAATTGTCGCCGCGAAGAGTGCAGTAGCCGCACCGATGATCGCGACGATGAACATCGCGGTGGGCGCGTGCACGAAGATCTCCGAGCAGCGCACGATCATGTACACGCCGGCGGTGACCATTGTCGCGGCGTGGATCAGCGCCGACACCGGTGTGGGGCCGGCCATCGCGTCGGGCAGCCAAACATAAAGTGGAATCTGCGCGCTCTTTCCCACCGCGCCTATGAACAGCAGCACCGCAATTGATGTTGCTCCACCGGCGAGTATCGCGCCTGCAGTGAATGGTTCGACCGGCGCATTCTTGAAAAACGACAGCGCCGTCTGCGCCGCCTCACCGGCCGCGGGATTCGCGAAGAAGCTGACCGAACCGGTAACGAAGAACGTCAGCATGATGCCAAGGACAAAACCCCAGTCGCCGACGCGATTGGTAATGAACGCCTTTTTCGCGGCGTCGCCCGCTTCCTTGCGGTCGATGTAATATCCAATCAACAGGTAAGAGCAGAGTCCTACACCTTCCCAGCCGACGAACATCAGCACGAAATTGTCCGCGAGCACCAGCGTCAGCATCGCGAACATGAAAAGATTCAGAAATGCGAAGAAACGATAAAAGCCCGCGTCGCCGTGCATGTAACCGACAGCGAAGACGTGAATCAGAAAACCGACAAACGTGATGAAGAGAACGTAGGTGCCACTCAGCCGGTCCATCGCAAGCGCGAAGTCGGCGTGAAAGGTGCCGACTCGCAGCCACGTCCAGATGTGATCGAGCAGCGGCTCTTCAGTGCGCAATGCGCCGTGCGAGTTGAACGCGAGATAGAACGCAACGATCGTTGAAACCGCCACGGAGCCACACGCGATCGTCGCGATGAATCGCTCGTTGCGCACACGCCTGCCGAGAAACCAGTTGATCGCCGCGCCCGCGAGGGGAGCGAAGATGATTATGCTGAGAAGATTCGTCTCCATCCGTGGCCTAAAGTTTCAGAATGCTCGCGTCATCGACATCCAGTGTCTCGCGATTGCGAAAGATCGTGATGATGATCCCCAAACCCACCGCCGCTTCCGCCGCAGCCACAGTCATCACGATGAAGACAAAAAGCTGCCCGGTCACGTCTTGAAAGAAACTCGCAAACGCGACGAAAGTCAGGTTTACGGCATTGAGCATCAGCTCGATGCACATGAACATCGCGATGATATTTCGCTTGATGATCACGCCCACTACTCCGATCGTAAAGAGCACGGCAGAGAGCGCGAGATACCAGGAGAGTTGTGGTTCCATCTTTTAATCTCGCTTCAACTGATCGCGGCTTCCCAGTAAACCGCTGCGACGCGCGAGCGTCATCGCGCCCACGATGGCCATCAGCAACAGAATCGAAGTTATCTCGAACGGCAACAGGTATCTGGTGAACAACGCCGCGCCGATCGATTGCGTAAGTCCGACGTCAGACGCGCTCGAAGTCGGCACAACGCGTGACTCCTGCACCGAAACCAGAATGAATGCGACTTCCGCAATCAACACCGCAGCCAACGCCACCGCTGCCGGCACGAGGAAACGCAGCCGCGAACGGCGATGCTCCTCCTCTTCCACGTTCAGCAGCATGATCACAAAGACGACGAGCACCATGATCGCGCCCGCGTAGACAATCACCTGCACCGCGGCAATGAACGGCGCCGCCAGCATCACGTACAAACACGCCAGCGAGATGAACACGCCAATCAGCGAAATCGCGCTGTAGAGTGGATTGCGTTGGGCCACGACCGCGAGCGCGCAGCCAATCGCCATTGCTCCAAAGAGTATGAACAGAAGAACCAGCATCAGCTAAAACAGATTCGGAAACAGAAAGATCAACGTCGATGTAAGGAAGATGCTCAGCAGCGCAAACGGCAGCAGGATCTTCCAGCCAAAGCTCATCAACTGATCAAAACGAAAACGCGGCAGCGTTCCGCGCAGCCAGATATAGAGAAACAGAAAGAAGATTACTTTCAGCAAGAAACCGATCGCGCTGACCAGTCCAAACAAAAACGTCCCGCGTCCGAAGATGTCTTCCGCAAACGGCACGTTCCAGCCACCGAGAAACAACGTGGTGGCCAGCATCGAAACAGTGAACATGTTGATGTATTCAGCGAGAAAGAAGAGTGCAAACTTCATCGCGCTGTACTCGGTGTGAAAACCGGCAACGAGTTCGGTTTCGGCTTCGGGAAGATCGAAGGGAACGCGATTCGTTTCCGCGATCGCCGCGATCATGTAAATGATGAAGCCGAGCGGATGAAAGAAGATGAACCAGCGGAAGCCGTGCCAGCCGGACTGACGTTCGACGATCTGCGCGAGATCCAAGGTTCCCGCCAGCAGAATCACGCCAATCAGACTTAATCCCAGCGCGAGCTCGTAAGAGATCATCTGCGCCGACGAACGCAGGCCGCCCATCAGGCTGTACTTGTTGTTCGACGACCAGCCGGCCAGCATGATGCCGTAGACACCGACGGAAGTAATGCCCAACACGTAAAGGAGGCCAACATCGAAGTGCGCGATCACGAGTGGAATCACGGTGTTGGTGAAGGGAATTCTGATCTCCGGTCCAAACGGATAGACGATCATCGTCATCAACGCGGCCATCGTCGTGATCACCGGCGCGAGAAAGTAGATGAAGCGCGTTGACTTGTCAGGAACGATGTCTTCTTTAAGGATAAACTTCAGCAGATCCGCGAATGGCTGGAGCAGCCCGCCCGGTCCGACACGATTCGGACCAAGCCGCCCCTGAATAAAACCGAGAATCCGTCGCTCGGCCAGCACCGTGTAAGCTACGACCAGCAGCACGACGACGAAGGCCACGGAGATGGCGGCAAACTTCAGCGCGATGTCGATGGCAGTCTGCGAATCCATTAGTCTATTGTCGATTGCCGATTTCCAATTGCCGATTTGCAAAACGAACGCTCAACCGTGGTCTTTCAATTGGCAATCGGCAATCAAAAATCGGCAATTACCTCCCGACCGTGATCTGGTAGAGCGGAGAAACCGCCGTGGTCTCGGGGCGCGGATTACCGGATGCGAGCAAGCGAAACTGCGGCACTTTTTCAGTGAGCCTTCCGAGCTTGAACAACTCTGCTCCGACGTCCGGCGTAACGATGATCTTCTCGCCATCCGCGGCGAGGTTCTCGACTAGGCTGCGCAGCGCGGTGACAGTTGATCCAGGGTCCGGCGCGTTCGCCAACTCATGTTTCACCTGAACCGGAGTCGACTCATTCTTCAGCAGCGGATAACGCAAGCCGGAGTAAGCCGGCACCTTTTCACCGATCTCGCGAAAGACGGCGCTCGCCGACATCTCGTAGCCAAAATCCAGACCAAGCTCTTTGGCGAGTTGTGCGACGATCATCCAATCCGCTCTTGACTGGTGCAGCGGCGGAATCGATTGCCGCACGCGTTGGACCAGTCCCGTGTTGTTCGTAAACGTGCCGTCGATTTCGGCGTACGAAGCGGCAGGCAGGACCACGTCCGCGGCCGCGGTAGTTTCGTTTTCAAAGAGTTCTTGGACCACGAGGAAATCGAGTTTTGAAAGCGCCTCTTCGCGGCCTTCGAAGTGTTCCGGCAAAAAACCACCGGCCACGTACATCGCGCGAATCGCGCCGCCCGCCATGTCGAGCATTTCGTATGGCGATACGTGGCGGTCCATCATTCTCATGTCGTGCGCGCCGACGCTGTTATTGAATCGTGGCAGCGGCTGGAGCAGCACGCGACGGCCTTCACCACGGAGCACATTTGATAGTTGAGCAATGACTGACTGCGCCTCGCTGCTCAAAGCGGCAGTGAACATCACCACTACATCGCCTGTGGTGCCGGTGATCATCTGTCGCGTGGCGTCGATCTGTGCCGCGTCGACATCAGCTTTCTGTGCGGCAAGCGTGTTGTTTGCCGGATCGGCAAGCGCGAGCAGCACGGCTTCTTCAGTGCCTGGACGGACGTGAAGGAAGAGCGCGGCCTGTTCACGGAGACGAATGGGCACGGAGTTAACGAGGATCAGTTGAGCACCGCCGTTTCTGACGGCTTGGCGAATCTGTTTTCCGGTCAATGGCTGCAACTCACTCGGATCGCCGCCTATCAAAACAATCGTCTTTGCGTAACGAATATTGTGATGGGTTGCGAGCGGCGCCCCCAGGTTTTCGAAGAACGACTGCAAACTATGAAGATCGGTGGTCGTGTAGTTCTCCGTCCCCACCAGGTCAGTCGCAAACTTGCGCAAGACATAAAGCGCTTCGTTCGTCAGGCGCGGACTGCCAACCACGCCAATCGCATTTCGCCCGTGACTCTCAGCGACCGCGTCGAGCCGCTCGGCGACGTGCCGGATGGCTTCGTCCCATGTGGCCGCGATCAACTTGCCGCCCTTCTTGTAGCGGATCATCGGCGTGCGGATGCGCTCTTCGTGGTTAATGAACGGATGGCCAAAGCGGCCCTTCACGCAGAGAAACTCACCGTTGATTCCGTTTACGTAACGATCGCGCGCGACCACGCGCCGCACTTCACCGGCACGCGAGCCAACCGACATCTGACAGCCATCAGAGCAGAAATTACAGGTTGAGATTGTTTGCGCGAGTTCCCAAGGACGCGTCTGGTGACGGTAAGTAGCGTCGAGCAGCGTTCCCGTGGGACAAACTTCAATGCAGTTGCCGCATTGCGAACAGTCGAGCCAGCCGAGATACGTGCCGATCACCGTGTCCGCGCCGCGCCCGCCGGCTTCGATCGCGTCTTCGCCCATCCATTCATCACACACGCGCGTGCAACGCTTGCACAGAATGCAGCGTTGGGGATCGTTTGCAACCATCGGCGAGAGATAACGCTCAGCGTAGTAGTTCTTGCTTTCGGTGAAGCGCTCTTCGAGTCCGCCCCAGTCAAACGTCATCTCCTGCAACTCACACTCGCCACCGCGATCGCACACCGGGCAATCGAGCGGATGATTCGCCAGCAGAAACTCCGTCATACCGCGCTGCGCTTTTTCGATCTCTTCGCTTTGCGTGGTGACGACCATGCCGTCAGTGACCGTGATCGTGCAGGAGGTTTGCAGCTTCGGCATCTTTTCGATGCGTACCAGACACATGCGACACGAAGCCTGCAGCGCGAGGTCTGCGTAGTAGCAGAACGAAGGGATGTCGAAACCCTCTTGCCGGCACACGTCAATCAGACGTGCACCTTTCGCGACTTCGAACAACTTCCCGTTGATAGTGACCTTAACTAGTTCCGTCGCCATTTCTCGTCAATCTGCGGCTGAAATCTTCCGGAAACCTTTTAATCGCTGACTGGATGGGCCAGGCGGCCGCATCGCCCAGCGGACAAAACGACTTGCCTTCGATGTTGTCGCACAAGTCGAGCATCAGTTGCGCATCTTCCGGACGGCCGCCGCCGTTATCAATCCGTTTGAAAATCTTTACCAGCCAGTCAGTGCCTTCGCGGCACGGCGTGCACCAGCCGCAAGATTCATGTTTGTAAAACTCGGTCAGGTTCTTCGTCGACTCGAAGACGTCAACCGTCTCATCCATCACGATGAAGCCGCCCGAACCGACACTTGAGCCGGCCGCCACCAAACCTTCGTAATCCATGCGCACGTCTTTGCCGATGATCTGATCGGCGCGCATGATGTAGACCGAAGAACCACCGGGAATCACCGCCTTCAGTTTCTTGCCGTCGAGCATTCCGCCGCAGTCTTCGAAGATAAACTTTTCCATATCGTCGTAACCCATCGGCAGTTCGTAAACGCCGGGTTGATTGACATGGCCTGAGACGGACCAGAGCTTCGTGCCGCCACTCTTTTCCGTGCCGAGTTTTTGATAAGCCTCGCCGCCCATCATGATGATGTCGGGTACCGCGGTCAGTGTCTCGACGTTGTTCACGACGGTCGGGCACGCGTACAAACCCGAAACCGCGGGGAAGGGAGGTTTCATGCGCGGATGGCCACGCAGTCCTTCGAGTGAACTCAGCAACGCGGTCTCTTCACCGCAGATGTAGGCGCCGGCGCCGGTGTGCGTGTGGATCTCGCAGGAGAAGCTGGAGCCAAGAATATTGTTACCGAGCAATCCCGCCGCGCGCGCTTCTTCAAGTGCGACGTCCATGATGTCGATCAGGTAACGATACTCCCCGCGCGTGTAGATGTAATTCGTCTTGGCATTCAGCGCGTACGCGGCGATCAACATGCCTTCGATCAGCATGTGCGGATCCCGTTCCATCAAGTAACGATCCTTGAACGTGCCCGGCTCTGATTCATCAGCATTGCAAACCACATACTTCGGTTTCGGCGAATCCTTTGGAACAAAGCTCCACTTCATTCCGGTCGGGAAACCCGCGCCGCCGCGGCCGCGCAACGCTGACTTCTTCACGTCATTGATCACGTCGTCCGGCGACATGCCGTCGAGGACTTTCTTGATCGCCTCGTAACCGCCGTTGCGGCGGTAGACGTCGATGCTGCGCGAGTTTTCGAGATGAACTCGCCGCAGTTGCAATGGTTCACAGCCAATGGCTTCGATACGCATAATGATTACGGCAGCGCGTCCAATACTTGATCGATCTTCTCGGGCGTCAGGTTTTCGTGATAATCGAAGTTGATTTGCAGCATCGGCGCCGTGCCGCACGAGCCGAGACACTCAACTTCGGAAAGCGTGAACCGCCCGTCCGCAGTCGTTTCGCCAACGTTGATGCCAAGTTTCCGCGAGCAGTGTTCAGTGACTTGTCCCGCGCCACGGATCTTGCACGACAACGTGCGGCAGACCTGAATGTGATACTTGCCGACCGGCGACGTTTGAATCATCGAATAGAACGTCGCCACTTCCCAAATGTCGGTGACCCGCAGTTGCAAACGGTTCGCGAGATAGAGCACGCCCGGCGGATCGAGATAGCCGCGCTCGCGCTGCACGATGAACATCAGCGGCAGGATTGCGGAACGCGTCATCGGATATTTCGCCAGGTGACGATCAATCTCCGCCTCGACTTCGGGAGAGAATGTCGCCGGCTCGACACCCAGCGAAACCGGCTGCGAGAGTGGTCCAATCTTTACCAGTTGAGAACTCATACAAATCCATCCACAGATTACGCAGAGTACAACTGGTTAAAGCAGACTACTTTTAGCAATTCTGTGTAATCTGTGGATTGCCTTCTACCGATCGATTTCTCCGAGCACGATATCGAGCGAGCCAATGATGGCGACCACATCCGCGACCATTTCACCTTCAGCCATTGCCGGCAGCGCCGAAAGATTCACAAAACTTGGCCCGCGGAAGTGAACGCGGCTCGGCTTTGGTCCACCATCCGACTTCATGTAAACACCGAGCTCGCCTTTGGAAGCTTCAATCGGTTGGTAAACCTCGCCTGCCGGCACGTCGAATCCTTCAGCGACGATCAGGAAGTGATGAATGAGGGCATCCATGTGTCTCTTCATCGCTTCTCGATCGGGCAGCACGACCTTCGGTGCGTCGGCTTTCACCGGTCCCGGTTTCAAGCGTGACAACGCCTGCCCGGAAATCTTGTGCGACTCCGTCATCTCGCGCATTCGCACCATGTAACGCGCCCACACGTCGCCGTCAGGTTCGGTCGGCACTTCGAAATCGTAGTTTTCGTAGCCGCAGTACGGGTTTGCACGGCGGATGTCGAGACTCACGCCGCTGCCTCGCAAACATGGACCAGACAATCCCCAGTCGATCGCGTCTTCCGCGGAGATCCGCCCGATGCCCTGCGTTCGCTTCTGAAAGATCCGGTTGCCTGACAACAGCGTGTGAAACTCCTCAACCGCGCCGGGAAAGTCGTCGAGAAATTGTTGGCAACGCCTTTCGAAGCCTGCGGGAAGGTCCATCATCAAGCCGCCGATGCGGAAATAGGAAGGCGTCAGACGTCCGCCAGAGGCGGCTTCAATCAGGTTCATAATCTTCTCGCGCTCGCGGAAACAGTAAAAGAAGACAGTCATCGCGCCGATATCGAGCGCGTGTGTGCCGAGCCAGACGAGGTGCGACGCGATGCGTTGCAGTTCGCACATCAAGACGCGAATCGTTTGCGCGCGTTCGGGAATTTCAAGGCCGAGCAGTTTTTCGCCCGCCATGCAGTAGGCGAGGTTGTTGCCGAGCGGATTCAGATAGTCCATCCGGTCGGTAATAACGATGCCTTGCTGATACTTCTTGTACTCGAAGAGCTTCTCCATGCCTGTATGGAGATAGCCGATGTCGGGCGTCGTCTTGATCACCATCTCGCCGTCAAGCACGAGTTCGAGACGCAGCACGCCGTGCGTCGACGGGTGCTGTGGTCCCATCGAGATCGTCATCTGCGTGTCGAGCGGACGATCGATCACTTCGAACTGTGGTGGAAGCGTTGGTGCTGAACTCATTTGTTCTATTGCCAATTGCCAATTGCCAATTACTTCAGGCTATACGGCTCGTAGCCGCGTAACGGAAAATCCTTGCGCAACGCGTATCCCTGCCAGTCGTCAGGCAACAGGATGCGGCGCAGATCGGGATGCCCGTCAAAGATCACTCCAAACAGATCAAACGTCTCACGCTCGTGCCAATTCGCAGTACGCCAAACACCGGTCACGCTGGGCACATGCGTGTCGTCGTCATTCAATAGAACCTTCAAACGCAGGCGATGATATTTCGTAGTCGAGAAGAGATGGTAGTTGACTTCAAATCGCGGCTCTTCTTCCACCCCGCGGTCCGCGCCGCAGATATCAGAGAGAAAATCAAAACGAGTTTCCGGTGACGTTTTCAGGAATGTGCACGCAGCGACGATGTGTTCGCGCGGTACGACAACCGTGATCTCACCAAACGCTTCGATCACGTCTGCCACCCACTCCTGATACTCACGCTGCAACGCCGCCACCAACGGTGACGGCGCGGCAGCTTCGGAACTTGGAATTGGAGCAGTTTCGGTGTTTTCCGGCTCTGATGCCATCCGCAAATGCTCGACTCTCTTTATGAAGAACGCCGCCGCTCGTGTCTCGAAGCGATCGTGTAGGGCCGCGACTCAGGCAGCGTATTCGCCCGCGCAGTTGAACCATCGGTGACCGGCAGCGTGCCCGGCGGCACTGCTTCACGCGCCTCTTCCTCCGGCACGTCCTTGCGATCGCGGACGCTCTCCTTCATTACTTTTTCCTGAAGCATCATCACCGCGTGAATCAACATCTCCGGTCGCGGCGGACAGCCGGGAATGTAAACGTCAACCGGCACAATCTTGTCGACGCCCTGAACGATGGCGTAGTTATCAAACACACCGCCGGAAGTTGCGCACGCACCCATCGAGATCACCCACTTCGGCTCCGGCATCTGGTCGTAAATTCGTCGCAGCACCGGCGCCATCTTTCGTGACACGCGTCCGGAGACGATCATCACGTCAGCCTGGCGCGGGCTTGCGCGAAACACTTCCGAACCGAAGCGCGCGAGATCGTTGCGCGAAGAGGTGGCGTTCATCATCTCGATCGCGCAGCACGCCAGACCAAACGTCGCCGGCCAAAGCGACGACTTGCGGGCCCAGTTAATCAGGGAGTCGAACTGCGTCGTCAGGACTTCCGGTAATGCTTCGGCGATGATGTTTTCCAGTCCCATAAAACTACCTCTTCTCTGTGCCTCTGCGTCTCTGTGGTTTCAGAAGTTAACCACAGAGACGCAGAGACACGGAGAAAATCCTTCACGCAGCCGTCCGCTGCGGCGGCGGGCGCTGCGCCTCCAGCTCATGCAGCACCTTCGCCTCCGCCTCCGCTTCGCGCCGGGCTCGCTCGCCCCAATCAAAAGCGCCTTTCTTCACGACGTAGACGTAACCTACCAACAGCAAACCCACAAACACCATCATCTCGAGATAGACAAACCAGCGCATCGCAGGGTCCTGTCCGGCCAGTTGCTTGAAGACTGCGGCCCAGGGCACAAGGAAGATCACCTCTATATCGAAGAGGATGAAGATCATCGCGATCAGATAGAACTTGACCGAAAACCGTTCGCGCGCAGACCCGACCGGATCTTTGCCGCACTCGTAGGGCATCAGCTTTGTTCTTGTTCTTTTGCGTTGACCGACCAGCGTCGAAAGGATTACGTTGCCAACCGCAAAACCCGCGGCAACGATGAACATCAAGAGGATGGGCAAGTAGTCGTAAAGACGAAACGGCATCTCAGGCGCAAACCCTGCTACTCAATCATTAGCTTGAGAATCATTGTACAAGCGTGATGCTAGTCGAAGTGATCAAGGGTGTCAAGCAACGTTCCTGAAGGAGATCGAGCTGGAAAAATGCTGATTGACCGTGAAAAAATGCTTGTGTTACCGTTCAGGAAAAGCCACTCTCGGCGTGGCTTCTTGCCTTGAATTCATCAGTGGGAAAGAACAAGTCCTTGCAACCGTGATTACAGGATTCAACACCGACATCGAGCATGATGGAGTTGTCTACCACGTTCAGACAGAGGACAAGGGGGTCGACACACCGATCATTCTTTCCCTCGTCTATGCCGGGGGCACCATCCTCGCCAGCAAGCGCTCTCCCTATAAAGATCTGATTGCCGAAGGGTTCAGCGATGAATTGCTGGCTGAGCGTCTCAAACGGCAGCACCGGTTGATCTGTGCCGCGATTCACTCGGGACGCATTGACGATCTGAAGAAGATGAGCCGTTTGGGCAAAGAAACTGCGGCTCTGGAGACAGTTGTCTCGATCGAAGAAGAGGAAGCGGAGTCGATCGAGGCAGCGCCGAGCGTTGAGGAGTTTGAAATTGAATACGGGCCCATAACCCAGGAATGGACACCGCCGCCACCGCGTGAAGAAGAAGACATGGTGGTTGAAGAGCGGACGGAAGAGGCCCCGGAACCAGAAGCGGTTGAGATCGAGGTTGTTGATGTGCAGGAAGCCGAGGTGTTCGAAGAGCCTCTGCCTGATGGTCTCGTGATCGCGATGCTCGACGAAGAGGAGTTTTACTCCGGTGAGAAATACACTTTGCGCGTGCTCGTCAGTAACCGCGTCGCCGGCGACGAGAACCCGCTGCCAAATTCCGCCGTGTCGATCAAGATTTTGGGCACGACCTTCCGGCCCTTAATCTATACCTTAAAGACTGAGAGTGATGGCGTGGCCACAGTAACTACGCAGGTTCCCGAATTTACTTCCGGACGCGCGGCCGTGCTGGTGCGTGCCGTCGTCAAAGATCAGGCTGCCGAGCTGCGTCGCATCATTAATCCCGCGAAATGAGGTCGAATTAAGCGTTGC
>DASXRE010000263.1:0-13203 GCA_036506775.1 Pyrinomonadaceae bacterium
CCTTGGAGTGCGGGGACTTGTCACCGCTTTGGCCTAACGATGTCGCCGGTGATAGTACCGGACCAAAGCGGCGACGAGTCGCCGCACTCCAAGGAGGCGTCCTGTGGAACAAGCTTTTGTGATTCAAACTGCATCACTACCTGTCTCTGTGTCTCGGTGTTGATTGTCGCGCAAAAAGCTGCCACAGAGACACAGAGGGTTCTCGCTTCACACGCTCTTGTGGTAAGTTGCTTGGCGAATGCGAAAGGTCCTCCTCCCCCTCTTTTTTCTACTCTGCCTCGGCAGTCTTTTTTCCGCGAACGCTCAGCCCGGCCGGCTACAGGCGCGCGAAGCCGAGTGGAAGAATTACGCGCTACCGCAAACCAATTTCACTCGCAAGCTCGACGCCGACAAGATTTTCATCTTCCGGGTTCCCGCCGACTGGCAGCAAGACGGCGATGGGCTCACGTTCAACGGTCCACATTCTGCTTCGCTGAAGATAGTTGTCCAGAAGATTCCCGAAGGTTACCCGCTGGACGACTATTTTGGGGCGACGGTGCGAACCGTGAAAGACCTGTCCGGCGGCGTTGATTTCATGGTGACTCGCAAGACGCAGTTTCAGAATGTCGAGGCGCGCGAGCTGGTCGTTGAGGTGCCCGATCCCGAAGGAGAGCTGATTCGCAGCACGACCTGGATTGCGACTTATGGCCCACAGGCGATCATCTTCAATCTTAAAGTGCCGGCGCCACACGCCGCTGAAGTCGAACCGTTCTTCAAGGCGGTCGTGCAGTCGGTGATCTTCGTTTCGTACGATTACGCGGAGTTTGAAAAACTACGCGATGCGGCGATCAAGTCGCCGTCCGCGGCGCCGATCAATGAGATCGAGAACATTATTGAGTCTCTGAATGAGACGACGGCCGCACGAGAATCGGCGGTGACTCGTTTGGCCTCACTATTCTCTTCGACTCCGGAGGCGGCGCTCGACCTGTTGCTGGACCGACGCGCAATGGTTCGCGTCGCTGCAGTGCAAGCGGCGACTCAAAGCAAAAACGGCTTGCTCACGCCCTTCCTCTGGGAATTGCTCGACGATCGAGAACCACTCGTGAGCGAAGCGGCGGCTCGCAGTGTTGCGGCCTCGGCTGATGTGGTGCCGAAAGTTCTCGAGCACTCAATGTCGGGATTTCGCACAGAGATGCTGGCGCGAGTCTGGCCTTTCCTGTCAAAGGAAAAGCGGAACGAGCTGCTGGAGATCATTTTCAAGGAAACTGCTGCTCGTCCAGAGCCGCCGCCCGCAGTGAAAGCTCCGCCGAAGACTGGAGTCAGCGTCTCGATTATCGAGACGGCTCCGGTGCGGCGCGGAAAGTCGGCGCCGGAACTCGTTGTCGCGAGCTCAGTGGCGCTGGATCCTAACGTCCAGATCGGCGCGCTGACGTTGCTTATCGGCGTTCCGGTTGACGAGTTCAAACTGCCACTGGCGCGAATCATGGCGTCGAATTACGATCCATTGATCGCAGTCGGACTGCAAGTCGCGTTGTTTCGTGGTGAAGCATTGCCACTTGCGCCGTTGCTGAAACTGATCTCGTCTTCTAACAAGCAGGTAAGCAACCTCGCCGCGCGGAGTCTCGCGACGGCGGCCAGCACTGCTGACATTCCGCAAATCGAAGCACTCATTTCCAAAGACGGCTCGCGGAAAGAACGCGACGACGACCTCAAACTCACCGTCAGGAAGATCAACTTTCGCAACGCGCTGCGCGCGGCCAAAACTGAAGAAGAAAAGCGCGCCACGATCAGCAAAGCAATCGACGACACTGCGCTCGCCGATTTTGCGTGGCTTCACGATTGCGAAGCGACTACCTCCGGATGCGCTTCCAGTGCGGGGACTCTCGCTACAAAACGCGACTTGACCATCAAACCTTTCGCCGAAAATCTTTTTCCGAAACGCGTCAGACACTACACAGCCATTCCCAATCCGCGCCAGGCAGTGCAGAAATTCTACGAGACTTTGCAGGGTCTCCAGATGGATACGCCTCGGGCGCAGGCAGGCCTGGTGTTCATGCTGACCAACATGCGGAAACTACTCGGCGAAACGCTGACGGCGCCAGTCGACGCCAACGAGCTAATCGATTACACCGGCATCGATCCGGATGCGCCGATCGCGTCAGGTTCGTGGACCGCTCAGAACGCGCCGGACAATATAGAGATCGCGCAACGCAATGCGATCGTGTTGCGCGTGAAGGATCGCGGCCGATTTGAACGCACAGTAGATAACTTTCAGCGAACTGCCACCGGTTTTACGAGGCTGACTGACATCGTCGGCGTTGGCTCGCGAGCGATCGCCGCCTTGCCTGCCGTGCTCCCGATGAGCGCCAAGCTGGCGCTGTCAACTGACCGGCCAAAAACGAGTGACGGCCCGCTGCTTCGTTATTCATTCAGCGGAGACAAAGAGTGGAACGGTCTCAAACTCAGGACTTTTCGAACCATGTATGTGGGTTCCGGTTGGGACATCGCGGCCGACACTACTTACATTGCCTACGTCGGCGACACCGCGATTCTGGCGCCGGACCTTGCCAGTATCCGCGACCTGCTGGCTCGTGCCAGCACGACCGAAGGACAGTTTCTCGCCGACAACTCTGAATTCCGCAAGGCACTCGACACCCACGGTGACGTCGTTTACTGCAGCGATCTGAAGGCCATTTTCGCAACGCCGGGTGATAAAAAGAATACACCCGTTGCTAAAACCGACGAGTACGGCGCACTGAAGTTTTCTGCTTCGTCGTGGGAGACGTCGCATCATGTGACGTTTGACGAGAGTGATTGGTCGAAACCGCTGCTGCCGTTCCAGCCGAAGGATATGACTGCGGCTCGCGAGCTGTTGCCATCATCAACAATCGCTTATTACCTGATGGCGATCGATTTCCCGGCTCTCTGGTCCAACCAGGGCAACGATCTTTTATCGCCGTCGGAACTGGAGACGCTGCCCAAACTGTGGGTGCCGAACTTCAAGCAGGAAGTACTGCCGGAACTCGGTCCCGAGTGCGGCATAGTGGTAACCGAAATGCCGGACATGCTGACGTTCACCGGAGGAACGTGGGCGGCGTTCTGCAAACTGAAAAGCAGCAAATTGTCCGACGCGCTCATCGCCGGCAAACTGTTGCTCGGAGTTGGTCCAACAACAGATGTTGCCGAACTAAAGCGCGATTCAGATTCGTATTTTGTCGCGGCTCGCCGTGGCTATCTCATCGTTACCAATAACGCAAAAGGGCTCGCCGCCTTTGACGGTAAAACAAACCTCGCCGCGACGCGCGATTACTCGCGATCGATCGAGAAAGTTCCCGGCAGCGTCATCGCTTTTGGCGGTTACAACCTCCCGGCAGCGGTCGCGGCCGCAACTAAAGGAGTGGACGAAGGAAGACAGGCCCTGATTGCAAGCCGGCTCTTCGAGATCGCCAGCGCGTTTCATAGTCAAAACTTTTATGCGACAGCGACTGGCGGAAGCATCGAGGCCCATTCGTCGGTGGCGATGGATCGCGAGGGCCGTTACCCGGTTGCCGATTTTTCTTCGCTGCCGCGAGGCACTGGCATCACCTACGCGATCGTCGAACCGCGCGGCGTCCCAATCACCGATCAAAATCGCTTGAGCAGCCTCGTGCTGCGAGTCCACGCGAAAGCGCCCGGTCCAATCGACAACATCAAGGATGATATTAAATCGGCTACTCAAGCGGTCGAACAGAAATCCGCCACCGAGTTGCGGCTAACTGTTGCGGCCCGTCGTGCCGGCACCGAAAAAAGTGTGCAGTTGCCGGTGAAAGATCCGGAGTTTGGTCCGTACCTCAAAGCGACTTCTGAATTTGCCGCAGACAAGAAGGAAGTGATTGACAAGGCTCGCGAAATCGCCGGCAAAGATCGTGACGCGTGGAATGTCGCGCTGAAGTTGGCCGAATGGACCAACAAGAACCTTGAGTGGAAACTCGTCGTCAGTGCCGATCCGGTTCAGACGCTCGCCACGCGAGAAGCTGACTGCTCCGAGTTCAGCGCCTTGTTCGTCGCGATGGCCCGCTCGTTGGGATTACCGGCGCGTACGGTGTCCGGCCTGGCTTACACCGGCACTACCTTTGGAGCGCACGCTTGGGTGGAAGTCTGGGCAGGCAGATGGATCGAGCTGGATCCAACGTTCGGCACTTCGTTTGTCGACGCGACTCACATTCGCGACACGAATAATGCGTTGGTGACTTCAGTGGCTTTGAATTTGATCGATCTTGAAGTGCTGGAAGCCAACCGCAGTACTGCAGAGTTTCAAAAGAGTCCGCGCGCGCTCGCCGAACACCTCGCGAAAGCAATTCCCGCTGGAGACAAATCGGAAATCGAAGCGACGATCGATCTCGCTACCCTTACCGACGAGCACATGGGTGCGGGTGCATGGGCGAAGTTAAGCGATGGCGAGCGAGAGCAGATGTGGTCCGCTTATCGTCGAATCGTTACCGAACTTCTTGCTTATGGCAAGGATAGTTTTGGAGAACGGCACATTCGCGTGGTTCATCTTGAAGAAAAGGGTGACACGGCGGAAGCAATCTGCTTGACGAGTCCAGTCGAACTGATGTTGAGGTTGCGTTTACTGCGCCGCAACGACGTGTGGCACCTCAGCGAACTGGTACTGGTTGACGACCACTTCGCGACTGTTAGCGAGATGCTTCAACCCGCGATCGGTGCAATTGAAAAAGCTCGCGCCGGTGAAAAGCCGCCGGCAATAGGGTCGACGGGTTTCGTGCGCGTCTTGTTGCTGCTCAGCAAAGACGCGGCTAAAGCCGCTCGCCTCGCCGATGAGTTGCTCAAGTCGAAACCCAAAGACACTGGCTTGCGCTACCTCAAGGCACTGGCGCTGCTCGATGGCAAAACAGCAGCAGAAGGCGTGAAGCTGTTGACGGAACTCAGTGATGAAAACTTTGCCCCCGCGGTTTATAAGCTCGCGCAGACTTTCAGCGAGTCGGAAGACGAAGCGGAGTGGGACAAAGCAATTCCGTTGTATGAGCGTTACATTTCACTTGAACCTCACGATCCACGCGGATTTCGTGATCTCGGGCATGCTTACGACGATGCTGACCGGTCTGGTCAGGCCGAGGCTGCTTATCGAAAGGCGCTGGAGATCGATCCTGCCGACCTCGACAATCACAGCAATTTGATCGAGTTGCTCGTGCTGCACGATCAGTTCGCAGGGTTGAGAGCGTTGCTTGTTGCTGGTGAGAAGTATCAGCAGGCAGACGACGATTTGTTTGGGTCAGTCATTCAGGATCTTTGCCTCAGCGAGGAGACCAAGGCCGCCGAGAAGCTCGCGGCAAGTGAACCGTTGCGAATGAAGACGAGTGCGCGAGCGAATCTTTCACTCGGGCGCGTGTTTACTACTGACGGCCGCTACGTTGAAGCGCGGCGCTTGTTGACTACTGCCGCGCAGCTTGAAATGAAATCTGCGGAGCCGCACGTTCAGCTAGCGAAGCTCTTTCGCAAACAGTCGCAATGGCCCGCCGCGCTTAAAGCTGCGGATCGGGCAATAAGTCTCGAGCCTGACTATACTGAAGGTTATTATGAGCGGGCATGTGCGCTCGCGCGTCTGCGGCGGTTCAAGGAAGCGATAGTCGCGCTCACCAAATCTGTTGAGCTGGACGACATGCAGGTTGAATATCTCGCCGATGAAGAGGATCTCAAACCGCTGGCCTCACTGCCTGAGTTCAAGAAACTGCTCCCTCCGCCTCCCACAAAAGAGCAACCTTAGATTGAGCCGTCAGTTGTCGTGATTTTTCTGCGCCGGTTGTTCGCGGATCGCCACGATTCTTTACCAACCATGGGCGGAATGCTTCTTGCGATGGTTCTTTCGCATACTCAATTCGAAGGAGAACATCGTGAAACGCAAATTTATTCCCCTGCTGCTGGTCCTTGTGTTGCTTTCCCCGAACGCGCCGCTCGTGTTTGCCCAACAGCACGCTTCAATAAACGACTGGACGGCGGTCCAGCAACTCAAGACCAACGAAAAACTGATCGTGAAGCAGAAAAACGGAAAAGAAGTCAGCGGCTTGATGATCGAAGCCACCGACACGACTCTCACCATTGATCGCGACGGCAAACCTGTAGCTATTCCGCGCGCTGACGTGCGTCAGGTCTATGTGATCGAAGGAAAGGCCGCGAAAGGCAAGTGGGCACTCATCGGAGCGGGAATCGGAGCCGGCGCGGGCACCGGCATCGGCGCAGTGAAGTACTCGCCCGATCGAGACGACAGTGAAATCTGGGTCGCAATGGGTTTACTGATCGGGACCGGCGCGGGCGCCGTCGGAGGCCTGCTCTTCGGCCAGAGCAAGCGCAAACGGATCATGGTTTACGCCACGGATTAAACATATCGAGCAATGCAAGATTGCGGTACTCCTTGGAGTGCGCCGACTCGTCGGCGCTTTGGCCAAAGCGGTGACGAGTCCCCGCACTCCAAGGAGGATCTGGATTTGTAAAAATCACTCGCCGAAACAACCGCACGCCTCAGGTCCGCTACTAAGCAGCAAGTAACTCGAAGCCGATCGCAGTCTTAGGCACACGCCACGCGCGTGTATAATGATCGGCACCAAAAAAATGGACACCTTGGTGCGGTTTCTGTTCGGTCATGAACAGGCCGTTTTTACTAACGGCCGGTTTAGTTTTGACGTGCGCCCAGGTGCCCTGCTGCTCGTCCTCATCTTTTTGCTCGCCGCAGTCTTCATCTATTTTATCTATCTGCGGCCGCGCATTCGTCTTCCGAAACGAACCACCGTTACGCTCGTCGCACTGCGCGCCACACTGCTCACACTAATGATCGTGTTACTGCTACGACCAGTCGTAGTGGTCTCTTCGGTGATCCCGCGCAGCAGTTACGTCGCCATCGTCGTTGACGACTCGCTGAGCATGAAACTGCACGATGCTCCGAACGGCGTCACCCGCCTCGACACCATCAAGCAGACACTGCTCAACGCAAACGACGGACAAACATCGTTTCTGAATCGACTCGATCGGAAGTTCAAAACCGCTCTCTACGGTTTTTCCGGTAGCCTTGCGCGCCTCAAGGACGCGAACGATCTGTATGGCGAGGGCCGGACCAGCGATCTCGCCGGCGCACTCGAGGAAACGATCAAACGCTCTTCCGGCATGCCGCTGTCCGCGATCGTACTCGCCACCGACGGCGCTTCCAATGTTCCGGGCGACGTCGCCGCCACATTACGCGAGCTGCGCGCACGCGACATTCCAGTCTTCACGATCGGGGTCGGCAACACAGCGAGACCATTGGACGCCGAACTCACGCGCATCAACATGCCGCGACGCGTCCTCGTCGGCTCACGCGTCAACATCGAAACGTTTGTCGGCCTGAGCGGTTACGACGCAACCAAAGTGCTGCTCGGCGTCAAGGAAGACGGGCGCGCAGTCAAAACCGAAGAGTTCAATCTGCGCGGCAACGACACGCAAGCCATCAATCTCGAAATCACCCCGACAACACCCGGCGTTCATCGCTACACCGTCGAAATCACACCGCTCGACGGCGAACTAACCATCGATAACAACAAGCAGGATGCACTCGTCGAAGTGATCGCCGGACCGCTGCGTCTGCTGCACGTCGAAGGCGAACCACGTTGGGAACTCGGCAAGATCCGCGAGGCGCTCCAACTCAACGAAAAGAACATCACGCTCGTCTCGCTGCAGCGCACCGGCGAAAACAAGTTCTATCGCCAGGGCATCGGCAACCAGACCGAGCTGGTAACCGGATTTCCCAAGACCGAAGAGGAATTGTTTTCGTATGACGGTTTGGTGCTGGGCAGTGTCGAGGCGGGTTTCTTTAGTGCCGATCAGTTGCGCGCCATCGAAGCTTTTGTAGCTCGCCGCGGCGGCGGTTTGCTCGCGCTCGGCGGCCGTTTGTCTTTCGACGGCGGTAAGTACAAGGGAACGCCACTCGAAGATCTACTACCGGTGTCGTTGACCGGTGGTCCAGTAGACGACGCGAACTCCTACGCTCCGGTTTACAAAGCCCTGCTAACCGGCGCGGGACAGACGCACGCCATCACGCGTCTGAATGAAGATCGCGCGGCGAACCAAAAAGCGTGGAACGATCTGCCGCCGGTTTCCATCTCGGAGTCGTTGACCAACGTGAAACCCGGCGCAACGATCCTGCTCGAAGCCCGCAAGGTCGACGGTTCGGGCGCGCACGTGCCGTTGCTGGTGCAGCAACGGTACGGCCGCGGACAAACACTCGCGTTGACCGCGTCTGACACCTGGCGCTGGCGCATGAGAATAGATTCAAAGAACAACTCTCATGAAACCTTCTGGCGACAGATGTTGCGCTACGTTGTGAGCGGCACGCCCCAACAGATCGAGATCAGCACGGCCAAAGACGTCTATGCAGTCGATGACACGGTAAACATCGTTGCCGATGTTCGTGACAAGAAATACAACGCAGTCGGCGATGCACACGCAACCGCTCGCGTGACCAAGCCCTCTGGAGCAACGGTTGATGTTCCGTTGAAGTTTACGACGCTGAACTCGGCGAACGTTTACACCGGCGAATTCAAAGCGGATGAGCTGGGCCAACACAAAATTGAACTCGTTGGCGCCAGCACCGCACTCGGCCAGTTGAACGCAAACGCGAACGTGCTGGTCAGTGATCTGAATCGCGAATACTACAGCGCCGCGCAGAACAGCGATCTCTTGAAACGCATCGCGGCGGAAACCGGCGGGAAGTACTACACGCCAAATGAAACACAGAAGTTGCTCGACGATTTGACATACCGGCAGACGCCTTACTCAGAGCGCGTCACCAAAGATCTCTGGGACATGCCGGTGAATTTTGTGTTGCTGATTGGGTTGTTAAGCGCTGAGTGGTTCTTACGAAAGCGCGAGGGTTTGGCATGAGATATCCGGTTTTATTCCTGTGCCTGCTACTTGCGACCGGAGTATCTGCACAGAAGAAAGCCCAAACAGATGCGAACAAGTTCGCCTTGATCGTCAACGGCGCAGGCGGCGAGCCGGCGTACGCCAAACAGTTTGAGCAATGGACCACTGACCTCCAGTCAGCACTCGCGGATCGTTACGGTTTTGGCGCACAGCAACTCACGGTGCTGCCGCGCGCCACCGCCGAAGACGTGAAGCGCACGTTTGCGCAGCTCAAGTCTCAACTCGATGCGAACAACGTGCTCTTTGTGTTCCTGATTGGCCACGGTTCATTCGACGGTAAGGAGTCGAAGTTTAATCTTGTCGGTCCGGATCTTTCGGCGGGTGATTACAACGCACTGCTTTCATCGTTGCCGACACGTCGCGTGGTTATTTTCAACATGGCCAGTGCGAGTGGCGAGTTCGTCAAGAGCTTGTCGGCCAAGGGGCGCATCGTGATCACGGCAACGAAAAGCGGTCAGGAAACCAACGCCACGCGGTTCGCCGGCTTCTTCATTGCCGCGCTCAACGCCACCGACGCGGATACAGATCAGGACGGCCACGTCTCCGTGCTGGAAGCTTTTGTTTACGCGAACCGATTGACCGCAGATTTTTACACTCGTGCCGGACGCCTCGCGACTGAGCACGCGCTGCTGGAAGATAATGGCGACGGCGTGGGCCATGAAAAAGCGGAAGCCGGTGAGGGACTGCTCGCGCGCGCTACCTGGCTCGATTCGTTGAGCCTCGCGGAAGCGGCTGCAAACGCCTCCACCGCAAAATTGCTGAAAGAACGTGCGCGGCTTGAGGGTGAGATCGAGCAACTGATCGCGCGCAAACGCGAAATGCCGGAAGCGGAGTACGAAGCCGCACTCGAAAAACTCTTTATTGAACTGGCGAAGGTGAATCGCTCGATCAAACAGGCGGGCTCATGATGTACCGAAGAACCACCCTCATCGTTATCTCACTATCCGTTCTTTTTGTGGCTTGGATCTGTGTTCCCTCTCACGCCCAAACTGCGGAACTCACCGCTTTGATGGAAACGGGTCACTACTTCGACGCCGAAGCCTTTGCCCGGAAGCAGCTCGCCAAGGACCCTGCGGCTGCGAACGTACGTCACCAACTCGCCGAAGCGCTCGCCATCACCGGCCGCTACCCGGAAGCCATCGCCGAGTTCGAACACGCCGCCAAAGACGCGCCCGAGAAAGAGCGGCTCGAAAGCGAGCTGCGCCGGGCTGAACTACTTGAACTCACCGGTCAGGAAGCACAGGCAAAGTCGATCTACCAATCGTTTGTCCAGTATTACGCGGATAGAGATCCGCAAACCGCTTTCGAACTCACGCTGATCGCTCGCGCCCTCGTCCACCTCGACAAATTTCATGACGCAAACGACCTCTACCGCGCGGCGATCGAAGCCGACTCGGAGTACATTGAAGCGCACCTTGCGGCCGGCGAATTGTTCACGAAGAAGTACGACTATGCGGGCGCCGTTGAGTTTCTTATCGATGCACTGAAACTGGATCCACGCAGCGCCCGTGCTTACCTCGATTTAGCTCTCAACAAGCGTATCGGAGGCGGCGACGACATGTACGCCGCGCTCAACAAAGCCCTTTCGATTAATCCGAACTACGTCGAAGCAATCGCACTCAAAGCGGCGCTCGCCCTGGAAGCCGGACAGTTTGAGACCGCCGCCGCGGACATCGACAAGGCGCTAAAGATCAATCCGCATTCGGTGGAGGTTCACTCGCTGCGCGCGGCGATGTACTACCTTCAGGATCGCGATTTCGAACCCGAGATCGCCGCGATACTCGCGATCAGTCCGCGTTATGGCGAGGTCTACAACACACTCGCGCACTACGCCACGATCACGCAACGCACCGAACAGGCAACACAGTTTGCGCGACGCGCGATCGAAATCTCCCCAAACCTCTGGGACGCACATCTCAGTCTCGGCATGTCGCTGCTGCGTCTGGGCCAGATGGAAACCGGACGCGCGGAAGTTGAGAAGGCGTTCAAAGGAGATCCTTTCAACATCTGGGCCAAGAACACGCTCGACCTGCTCGACTCGATGGAGAGCTTCCGCGAGACAAAACGCGGTCCGTTTGTGATCAAAGCCGCCGCGCAGGAAAGCGACCTGCTGGGACCGTACGCGGCCAACCTGCTGGAAGAGGCGGCCGCGAAGTTAACCGCGAAGTACCGGTTCACGCCCAAAGGTCCGATCATGGTCGAGATCTTTCAGAACCATGAAGACTTCGCCGTGCGCGCGCTGGGGATTCCCGGACTCGGAGCACTTGGCGTTTGTTTTGGACCAGTCATCGCGCAGGATTCTCCGTCGGCGCGCGAGGCGGGGGAATTCAACTGGGGCAGCACGCTGTGGCACGAGTACACGCACGTAATCACGTTGCAGATGACTGAGTATCGCATTCCGCGCTGGTTCTCCGAAGGTCTGTCAGTTTATGAAGAGCGTCGCGCACGGCCCGGTTGGGGCGATGACTGGAACCTGCTGTTTGTCCGCAGTTTTGCGGCCGGCCGCTGGTTCAAGATCGCGGACCTTGATGCGGCGTTTCAAAGGCCGCGCACGCCGCAGGACGTGCCGATCGCCTACTTTGAAGCCTCGCAGATTTGCGAGTTCATTGCCGAGCGTTTCGCGTTTGACGCCATCCTCAACATGCTCGCACTCTATCGTGACAAGGCGCACACCGCCGACATCCTGCGCCAGGTCTTGAAGATGAGTGAGAGTGATTTCGATCGCGAATTCAACGCCTACATCGATGCGAAGGCCCGTCCGTGGGCTCAAGCGCTGAGCACGGAGAACAATGCCGTCGCTTCGCTTTCGAAAGCAGACGTACTCAAGCAACTGGAGACGCGGGACACTTTCGCGCTGCGTGTTCGCGCTGCCGAGTTGTTCGCGGCGGATGGCGATACCGCAACCGCAGCCACTCATTACACGCGCGCGCTCGAACTGTTTCCGTATGTCACCGGACAGGGCAATGCGTACGAGTCGCTGGCCAGGCTGCTGGAACAAAAAGGCGACGCCGCTCAAGCGGCAGCAGTGTTAGACAAGCTCGTCAGCAAGGACGAGAACAATCTCGAAGCTCTGAAAGCACTGGTGCGCATTCGTTCGTCGCTGGGCCAAAAGCAACAGGCGCTCGACGCCCTCGTGGCGAGCTTTTACATCAGTCCGTTCGATTACAAGTCGCACACCGAGGCGGGCGAGTTGAGTGTCGAACTTAAAAACTATGCGCAGGCGCTGGCGGAGTTTCAGGCGGCACTGGCGCTACAGCCGCCGAACATCGCCGAGGCAAACTACAACGTCGCCACTGCGTATTACGCAATGGGCCGGCAACCGGAAGCCAAACGCGCGGTGCTGCGCGCGCTCGAAGCCGCGCCACGCTACGAAAAAGCGCAGGAGTTGTTACTAAGAATCGCGGGACAGTAATCATTGACCAGTAAGTCTGGGTAATCTAGCGATAAACGAGGACACGCATGGCGGTTGATCAATTAACAGTTACTGACGAGCAACTGCTCGACAAACTCGCTTCAGCGCGCGAGCGCCTGCTGCACGAGATCAGAAAAGCAATCATTGGCCAGGATGAAGTGGTCGAGCAGGTCCTGCTCGCGCTTTTTGTCGGCGGACACTCAATCATCACCGGCGTGCCGGGACTCGCAAAGACCTTGCTCGTGCGCACGATCGCCAGCGTGCTCGATCTCTCGTTCAAGCGAATTCAGTTCACTCCGGATCTGATGCCGGCCGACATTACCGGCACGGAAATCATCGAGGAAGATCGCGCGACCGGCCGGCGCGCACTCCAGTTCATTCATGGTCCAATCTTCGCCAACATCGTGCTGGCTGACGAGATCAACCGCACACCGCCAAAGACGCAGGCGGCCTTGCTCGAAGCGATGCAGGAAGGACGCGTCACGGTGCAGGGCGTCAGCTACGATCTGCCGCGGCCGTTTTACGTGCTCGCCACCCAGAACCCGATCGAGATGGAGGGCACCTATCCGTTGCCGGAGGCACAGCTCGATCGCTTCATGTTCAACGTCAAGATTGGCTACCTGCCGGAAGAGGAAGAGGTGGCAGTGGTCAAACAGACCACGTCGCCGCAGGACTACGATTTTCAACGTCTAATGTCGGCTGACGAGATCATCGCGTTTCAAAGACTCGTGCGGCAGGTGCCTGCTTCCGACACGGTGACGCGTTACGCAGTGCGACTGGTCAACGCGAGCAGGCCGAACACACCGCCCGCTCCTGATTTTGTGAACAAGTGGGTGACGTGGGGCGCGTCGCTGCGAGCGTCG
>DASXRE010000264.1:0-21255 GCA_036506775.1 Pyrinomonadaceae bacterium
TTGCGCTTTAACGCCGAACACGTCGAAGAAATTGGCCGACGCTTGGGCCAGGTCGATGCGTTCGGCCTGATCAGAAACCGTTAGATTGGCGTTGGTTGTTTTGATCGCGGCGAGATGTTCGAAGACGGTGTTTTGCGCACGCCAGTCGAGAAAGTTTGGACCAGTGACCTGACCTCGCTGTCCTTCCCGGTTCACTTCCTGGATGGCGACGATGCGATCAGCGGTACTGTAAGGCAGCCGCCGCAACATGACACTGTTGACGACGCTGAAGATCGCAGTGCTCGCTCCAATGCCCAGTCCCAAAGTGATGACCGCAATCGCCGCGAACGCAGGCCGTTTCAACAAGCTGCGAAACGCAAACTTAAGATCTTTGAATATTGATTCCATCACTCGTACCTCAACGCAACCAGTGGATCAATTCGCGTCGCGCGGCGCGCCGGCAGGTAGGCAGCTATCAGTGCGACAACAAGCATCACGAGGCCGGCAACTATCAAGGAAACCGGGTCCGTCGGCGACAGATCAAACAAGAGCGCCTCAGCAAACCGCGCCACCACAAACACCGCGGGTATACCGGCTACAATTCCGATTGCCACCAAGACCAGCGCTTCCCGGACTACCAGCCCCACCACTTCCCGCAGGCGCGCGCCCAGTGCGATCCGAATCCCTATTTCGTTGGTCCTGCTTGTTACTGCGTAGGTAAGAATTCCGTAGAGACCAATCGTGGCGAGCACCAGCGCCAACACTCCGAAGAAGCCGGATAGCGTGGCCATCAAACGTTCGCGCAACATCGAGCCCTGAACCATCGTCTGGAACCATTCGAAAATGGTGTCCATCGACGGGTTCACTTCATTCAATGCCTGATTGACTGACGCGCTGATGTCGGTTTGAGGTAACGACGAGCGAATCAGAAACTGCCGCCACGTTCCCGGCTGTGGATCCTGGAGCGCCGGCAGATACATCATCGGCAGCCGTTGCTCTTTCAAGTCTTCAAACTTCGCGTCGCGCACTACGCCGACGATTTCGTACGCCGTCTCCGGTTCGCTCGGCGTTTCTTCCACTATGAACCTGCGGCCGACGGGATCCGATTCGTGCAGTTGCTGCGCAAAGCTTTCGTTGACGATCGCAACTCTTGGCGAGTTCAACGTGTCGTGAGAATTGAATTCACGTCCAGTGCGGAGTGGAAGCTGAAGGGTTCGGAAGTAATCAACGCCCACGCGGTTGAAAGAGACGTCGATCTTCGCGTTTGGATCACCTTCCTTCCAGACCGCGTTGCCGCGTCCGCCGCCGGTGAGTGGAATCGTGTCTGACTCGGCGACAGCCTGCACGCCCGGCACTGCTTTCAACCGTTCGAGCATCTGCGCTTTGAACTCGATGCGACGTTCCGGCGGGATGTTCAGTCGTCGAAAACTGACTCGCGCCACCAGCAAGTTTTCCTGATTGAAGCCCGCATCGAGAGTGAGAAGTTTGTTAAGGCTACGCGTGAACAGCAAAGCGCTGGCGACCAGGACCAGCGACAACGCGACCTGAATCACGATGAGCGCGCGCCGCAAACTGATGCGACCGTGCGTTCCCGTAAGTCCACGTCCGGTGGCCTTCATGACCGTGCCAATATCGACTCGCGTTGCGCGAACGGCGGGAGTCAAACCGAACAGCAGACAGGTCAGAGCGGCAACACCGGCAGTGAATCCGAGCACGCGCCAGTCGGGAGTCAGGTCAAGAAACACGGCATTCGCGCCCGTGCCGATCAAGGAAACCAGAAAACGGCTCAGCCCCTGCGCTAAAAGTGCCGCGAGGGCTGTACCCAAAACTGTGAGGAGCAGAGTCTCGAGCAGTAATTGCCGCACGATGCGTGATCGCGAAGCGCCCACAGCCTGGCGAACAGCGATCTCGCGTTCGCGTGTGCTGGCACGCGCGAGCAAGAGATTCGCCAGGTTGGCGCAAGCAATCAGCAGCACCAACCCGGCGATGGCCAGCAACAGCCACAAGGGACGTTCGTAGTTCTCGCGCAAAGTGGAATAGCCCGCGTCACCCTCGACAACTTCCAACTTCGAGTCGAGGTACTTGCTCACACTGACAGGCGGATAATTTGGCGGCAGGGTTTGTTGAAACAACGCCGGCGAGCTTGACTGTAGTTGCGCGGTCGCCTGTTGCGTGGTCCAACCCGGCTTCAGCCGTCCGGTCACCATCAACCACCAATTGACGCCTGAGTCGAGCCGGGTGTTCTTTCCGGAGAAGATTGCGTCAGCGCAGATCGGCAGAGCGACGTCAAACGTGCGGCCGACTTCAAGACCAAAGAAGCTTGGCGGCGTGACGCCGATGATCTCGAAAGATCTATCCGAAAGAGCTATTTTGCGGCCAACAACGTTTGGGTCGCCGCCGTATTCTCTTTGCCAGAATCCATGGCTGATAACTGCACCGGGAGCTGCGCAGCCGCGCTGATCGTCCGCCGCTGTCAGCAACCGCCCACGTTCGGGCTGGACACCGAGCACATTGAAAAAGTCACCGCTTATCCACAGTCCTTTCGCATTGCGCACTTCACCGCCCTGGGCCAAATTGAAATCACTTCTTCCCCACGCTAGCAGACCTGAGAAGGCTTCGTTTCGATCGCGAATCTGTTCCCAGATGGGATTAGTGACCGCGGGATAAAACGAGGGTTTGAATCCGCGTGCCGCTTCCATGTCCGTGAGACGGAGGTTGACGAGCTGTTGCGGATTGGCGACGGGCAGTGTCTTGAGACGCACGGCATTGACCAGTTGAAAGATCGCGGTGTTGGCGCCGATGCCCAGCGCCAGCGACAAAACAGCGACGGCGGTAAAGCCGGGATTTTTCAAGAGCATCCGCACGCCAAAACGCAAATCGTGAAGCATTGCTAACTCCTCACTCGTACCTCAAAGCCACCAGCGGATTGACTTTCGTGGCGCGCCGCGGCGGATGCCTGAAGGCGTTCCGGATCGCCAACGCCCGTAAGGGTCACTGGAAGCGGAATCACGAACGCGGCAAACTGTTCGAAGGTTTTGTTCTGACTGCGATAGTCGAGAAAGTCCAGCGGCGCGACAGAAGCGCGGTTGCCTCCGTTGCGAATGTTTCCAAAAACCCACACCAGGCGATCGTGTTCGGGAAACGGAAGAGGTCGAAGGATGACCGCGTTCACAAGACTGAAGATCGCGGTGTTCGCGCCGATGCCAAGCGCGAGTGCAATCAAGGTAATCGCGGTGAAGCCCGGTCGTTTGAACAAGGTGCGAAAGGCAAACTTGAGATCTTTGCCTACGGAGTCCATCACTCGTACCTCAACGCATTCAATGGATTCACACGTGAAGCTCGACGCGCCGGAAAGTAACCGGCGAACAGCGCAACCAGCGTCAACACCACTGCCGCTCCGATGAGCGCGGCCGGATCCGCAGGTTTCAAGCCAAACAACTGTGCGGAAATAAACTTCGCGGCCAACAACGCGGTCGGCACGCCAATCAGCAAACCGATCGCGACCAGCAGCAACGTCTCGCGCAAAATCATCCACGCGATGTTGCCGCTACGCGCGCCGAGCGCCATGCGGATGCCAATCTCGTTCGTGCGTCGCGCCACACCGTGGGCCATCACGCCGTACAAACCGATACACGCGAGTATCAGCGCGAGTGCGCCGAAGAAACTGACCAGTTGCGCGATCAGGCGGTCCTGTTTGAGCCGTTCATGAACCTGATCTTCGAGCGTCGTCACACCGAAGATCGGTATCTTGTCGTCGACGTCCGTGATTGCCTGCCGCACGGTTTGGGCAAACGAGTTGGGATCGCCGAGCGTGCGAACGTGGATGCTGACGGAATAGGCCGCGTCGTCCGCGATCTGGAGGATTGGCCGGTAGACACTTGGTCCAGGTTTCTCGCGCGCGTCTGAGGATTTGATGTCGCCGACTACGCCGATGATCTCGAGCATCGCGCCGTTGTCGGTTTCGTCGTCAAACGTAAACGTGCGACCGATGGGATTCTGATCCTTGAAGTAGCGATTGGCGAAGGTTTCGTTGACGATGGCCACTCGGCGCGCGGCGACAGTGTCGCGGGCTTCGATATCACGTCCACGCAACAGCGGCATGCCGAGGTTCTGCGCATACTTCGGACCAGCCAGCATGTCCTCAACAACGACATCTTCATTGGGCTCAGGGGTGTATCCCGGCACTTGAATGCTGCTCGCTCGATGTGTGCCGCTCATCGGCGAGTAGGTCGCCATTGAAACGGAACGGACGTTGGGAAGACTGCCGAGACGATCGAGTATCTGCTGGTAAAGCGCGGGCAGTTCAGCGGGTTTATATCCGGCGAGACGTGGATCAATCCCGGCGAGCAGCATGTTCGAACGATCGAAACCGACGTTCTCGCTTTGCAGGTTCAACAGGCTGCGCGCGAACAAACCGGCGCCCGTCAACAGGACCATCGAGAGTCCCACCTGCAACACCACCATCGCTGACGAAAGACTGAAGCGCCAGAACCGGCTGCGCGTGCGACTCTTCTCTTTCATCGCCGTTGCGAGGTCAGTCTTGCTGGCGCGCAACGCAGGCACGAGACCAAACAACAATCCGGCCACCATCGAAACGCCGACCGTGAATGCGAGCACGCTCGCGTCGGGACGCGTGTCGAGGGGTGTTTCTTTCGCAACCAGATTAACGAGCACGACCACACCCCATTGGGCCAACAGCACGCCGCAAACTCCACCAACGGCGGCGAGCAACATGCTTTCGGTCAGAAGTTGACGAATGATGCGCCAGCGACTCGCGCCGAGTGCCATGCGCAAGGAGATCTCCGCGTTGCGAGCGGTGGCGCGCGCCAGCAGCAGGCTGCCGACGTTCGCGCAGGCAATCAACAGCACCATGCCGACGATTGCCATCAGCATGTGCAACGGTTTTGAGTAGAGCGTGCGCAGGCCCGAGATGCCGCCTTTGCCTTCGACGAGCGTGACGTAGGTGTTTTGAATGCCGCGCCGGCGCTCTTCAGTAAGTTGACTGCCGGCCTGGTCGGTGAGGAACTGTTGCAACGCGAGATTCACGCTCGCTTGCGCCTGACCCAACGACACGCCGGGTTTCAGCCGGCCGAGCAGCATCAAGAACGAAACCTGGTTGTCGTCGAGGAACGACTTGCGCAATTCGATCTGCGGATGAAACGCCATCGGCACCCAGAAATCCGGCGGGCGCCGCACGCGCACGCCGAAAAAGTCCTGTGGTGCAATACCGACGACGGTGAAGTTCGTGCCGTTGAAAACGAACGTTTGGCCGACGACGGACGGATCGCGGTTCAGTTCCTGTTCCCAATAGCGATAACTCATCACCGCGGCCGGCGGCGCGTTTGGTTTGTCGTCTTCAGGCGTGAGCAGACGACCGCGCATCGCGTCAACGCCGAGCAGAGAAAAGTAGTTGCCCGAAACGAGATGTCCCGACGCGCGCGTGGCCGCGGCCCCTTGCGTATCTGCGCGACGAACACTCAAACGGCTCTCGCCGCTGCGCAGTGCGGCAAGATCCTGAAATGATTGGTTGTGATCGCGAAAGTAAAGATATGAGGGGTACGAAAAGCGCTTCCATTCGCCGGTGATTGGAACGTCATGGACTGAAGTCCCCTCGCCGGTGGTGTCGCTGAACAGCACGAGTTCTTCCGGACGGCTGACCGCAAGTGACTTCAGCATCACTGCATTTACGAGTGTGAAGATGGCGGTGTTTGCGCCGATGCCGAGCGCGAGCGTGAGCACTGCAATCGCGGCGAAGCCTTTGCGCTTCAGCAGTCCGCGAAATCCGTATTTGAGATCCTTGATCAAAGATTCCATAAAGAACCATCATTTCATTCGTAACGTAGCGCGGCGAGTGGATCGACTTTCGTGGCGCGACGCGCCGGCACGTAACAAGCGAGAAGCGCAGCCGCCAACAAACACAGCGAGACGACGCTGAAAGTAAGCAGGTCGGTCGGTTGCACTCCCACCAAAAGACTCGCGAAGAATCGCGTGACGCCCCATGCCGCCACCAAACCAATTACCAATCCGATCACGGCGAGCTTCATTCCAGTCGCAAGCACGAGCTTCAGCACGTCCACGCGGCGCGCGCCGAGAGCCATGCGAATGCCGATCTCCTGCGTCCGTTGCGTCACCACGAATGCCATCACTCCGTAAATGCCGATCGACGCCAGCAACAACGCCACGCCGGCAAAGATTCCAGTCATGGTCGACGAGAATGTTTGCAGTCCGACGGAGATTGAACGCACTTCTCGCATCGTACGCACGTCAAACACCGGCTGGTCTTTATCGATGGCCCAAACGTCTTCCCGGATCGCGGCGGCCAACGACGTGGGTTCAACGGTCGTTCTGGCCACGAGCACCATCGAATTCCACGGATCCTGCGCGTGAGGCAAGTAATATTCGGGAGTCACTTCGAGCGTCAGCTCGTGTTTGACGTCTTTGCTGACGCCGACAATCTCCATCCACGGCGCTTTGTCGCGTGGGCCGTAAAGGCGAATGCGTTTGCCGATCGCGTCCTGCCCGGGCCAGTGTTTCCGCGCGAGTGTCTCGTTCACAATCACGACCGGCGGCGCGCCGGCTTTGTCTTGTTCCGTAAATGCTCTTCCTTTAACGATTGGAATACGCATCGTGCTGAAGTAATCGGGAGTGCACACGCGATATCGGCCAATGTTCTCCTGACCCGGCGGGGGCTCCGGCACACCTTCAATGAAGTACGCATCTGATGAGTTCGAACCGCCAAGTGGGAGATAGTTCACGGCTGCGGCTGATTCGACACCCGGTCTGGCTTTCATGCGTTGGGCCAGGTCGGCATAAAAGGCTGCGACTTGTGATTCTTCCTTGTACTTCACGGACGGCACGATCAGATTCATCGTCAACATGTTGTCGGGATCGAATCCGGGATCGGTTTTGAACAGCGTGAGAAAACTACGAAAGAAGAGACCGGCGCAGACGAGCAGCACCAACGACAGCGCAACTTCAAACACCACGAGTGAACTTCTTAATCCATGTGAGCGGCCGGAAGATTGACGGCTTCCTTCTTTTAGCGCGTCGTTTAGATTTGGTTTCGAGACTTGCCAGGCCGGCGCCAAGCCAAACACCAGCCCGCTGAAAATCGAGAGCACCATGGTAAAGGCCAGCACCTGAAGATTAATTCCGAGTTGGTTCCATCCGGGCGCAAACCTTGCTGCGTCGCCAGGATTCGCTGCCCGCAAAGCATCGATACCCCAAACTGCGATCAGCACTCCCAGCGCGCCACCAAGCAGAGCAACGATCATGCTCTCGGTTAGCAATTGACGAATGATGCGCCAACGGCTTGCGCCCAACGCGGCGCGCAACGCGATCTCTTTCTGTCGTCCACTGGCGCGAGCGAGCATTAAATTCGCGACGTTTGCACAAGCAATCAACAGCACAAAAGCGACTGCACCCATGGCGACCCACACGCCGGTGTCGTATTTGCGCACGGTGTCTGCAACTATCGGAAAAACAGTCGCGCCAACGCCGGTATTCGTCTCGGGATATTGCTTCTCGAGTCGCGCTGTTATGTTGTCAGTATCAGCCTGCGCGCTCTGGATCGACACACCGGGCTTCAAACGTCCGATAACGTAGAAGGCATGGTATTGGCGATTACGCGCTAGTTGGGGCGAGATCTCCAGTGGCCCGTAAATGACGGCGTTATTCGGAAAGTTGAAACCTTCCGGCATTACGCCAACAATGGAGCACACAATGCCGTTGGTGGTGATCGTCTTGTTGAGAATGTCTGAATCGCCGCCGAAACGCCGTTGCCACAAACCGTGCGTGATGATTGCGACGCGATCTTTGCCGGGCTGATTCTCTTCGTCAGTGAAGTTGCGGCCCATGAAAGGCTTCACTCCGATGACATCGAAAAAGTTTCCTGTCACAAGAAAACCCTGAACGCGTTCGGGCGTATTGATCCCGGTGAGATTCACGCTCCACCAGCGATACAGTGCGAGCTGATCGAACGAATGGTTTTGCGCGCGCCAATCGAGGTAGTTGGCCATCGCGACTTCGTTGTGCACATAGCCGCGGCTCGGCTCTTTGTCCCAAATGGCTACGACGCGATCGATCTCGGGAAACGGCAACGGCTTGAGTAACAGCGCGTCGACGGAGCTGAAGATTGCGCTGTTCGCGCCGATGCCGAGAGCAAGCGTAAGAGCGGCAATGAGAGTGAAGGCCGGACGCTTGAGGAGGTTGCGAATGGCGTAACGGATGTCGTTCAGTAAGGTGTCCATAGTTCCTCCTTGGCCCAGTGGGCACACGAATGACGTCAACGTACATCGATCGGATTGACCAATGTGCGCTCGTTTAACCGCCTATCAGAGCAACTACAGGGTAGAAATTATTAGTCGTTTACGATCCAGCCATCTTCAAGCCGCACGATCCGATTACCGTAAGCGGCGTTGGTCTCGGAGTGTGTTACCTGAACGATCGTCGTACCTTCGTCGTTCAGGCGCTTGAACATGTCCATGATCTCTTTGCCCTGGGCTGAATGCAGATTTCCCGTCGGTTCGTCTGCCAGGATGATGCGCGGACTCGCAATCACTGCGCGGGCAATACCGACGAGTTGTTGTTGACCACCGGATAACTGCGTCGGGAACAGGTCCTTCTTGCCGACCATCTGAAATCGATCGAGCGTGTCGCAAACGATCGACTGCCGGTCCTTCTTGCTTACATCGCGATAAGACAGCGGCAGTTCGAGGTTCTCGAAAACAGTTTGATCGTCCAGCAAGTGATAACTCTGAAACACGAAGCCGATGTTTCGATTACGCAGCGCTGCGCGCTTCTTCGCATCGAGCTTATGGACCACTTCGTCGTCGAAGTAATACTCGCCGGTCCAGGAGTGATCGTGCATTCCCAAAATGTGGAGCAGCGTCGACTTCCCTGCTCCCGATGGACCCATGATCGAAACAAACTCACCCGGCTTGATGTCGAGACTAATCCGGCGGAGCACATAAGTTTTCGTGGGGCCGTGTGGAAAAGCTTTTTCGACTCCCCGCAAACTGATCATGAAATGGCTCCGAAACCGCTCTCTTTCAACTCGCGCTCCATGATCTCACGCCGCTCGGCGCCGGCCTCTTCTTCGACGATCTGGCCGTCGAACAGGTGGACGATGCGATCTGCATGTTGGGCGTAACGCGGATCGTGGGTCACCATGCAGATGGTGGCGCCACCGCGATGCAATTCGCGCAACAGTTCCATCACCGCTTCACCGTTGGTCGAATCGAGGTTTCCGGTCGGCTCGTCGGCGAGCAGGATGCTCGGCTGTCCGGCCACTGCGCGGGCGACTGCGACGCGTTGCTGTTGACCGCCGGAGAGCTGGCTCGGCAAGTGCTTCGCGCGATGGGCCATGCCGACTCGCTCAAGAGCTTCAGTGGTGCGCTTTTTTCGTTCGGCTGAGCTCATGCCGCGATACGTCAAAGGCAGTTCGACGTTTTCGTAAACGGTGAGATCGCCGATCAGGTTAAAACTCTGAAAGATGAAGCCGACTTCGCGGTTACGGATGCGCGCGCGTTCGGAGAGGGAAAGATTCTCGACCGGATGCCCGTTGAGGATGTACTGACCGGCGGTCGGTGTATCCAGCAGGCCCAGAATCGAGAGAAGGGTGGATTTGCCGCAGCCTGAGGGGCCGGCAATGGAGACGTATTCACCCTGTTTGATGTCGAGATGAATACCCGAAAGCGCGTGCGTTTCGACCTCATCGGTTTCGAAAACCTTCCTAACGTCGGCGAGGTGGATTAGGGGCTGTCCGTTCGTGGAACTCATATTCGCTCCTTACAAAGTTTTGTGTAATGAATCTTTAAACTGAACACCGCACAGCGGCTGTCTATGACCACTAGATCAGCGGATTCGAATTCGGTTGTAGCTGTCGAGCGCTGAAGTGTCGGAGATGATCACGCGATCTCCTTCTTTCAGTCCTTCGACTATCTCGACGGTGCTGACCGAATTGCGTCCGAGCCTGACTTGCGTCCGCACTGCTTCGCTGCCATCCGGCGTTACGACAAACATGCCGATCGTCTGGTTCGCCTGACCAAACGCAGGCCGGCCAACCTTCAGCACGTCTTTGAGCCGCTCGAGTTCGATGGTTCCGTCAACACTCAGGTCCGGACGAGCGCTGGGCGGCAGCGGACCGACCAATGATGCATCAACATCGAAAGTCCCCTCACGCGCGGCTGGGTCGATGCGCGACACCGTTCCCTGAATCACGCCGTTACGAGTATCGACCAGCACCGGCTGACCAATGCGCACGTCCTTGATCTGCGTCTCAGCAACTCTCAGCACCGCTTTCAGCGAAGCTGGATCGGCCACGCGGGCGATGTTCAAGCCTGGCGTAACCTGTTGTCCAACCTGCACCGACACTTGCTGCAACACGCCGGAAGTTCCGGCTCGCACTTTCAATGCATCAACCTGATCGCGTCGCAGTTTCGACATTGCTCGCAGTTGCTGAAGTCTTGAGGCCGCCGCATTGAGTTGCGCTGTCGCCGCTTTGGAGCTAACGGCGAGTCGTTCCTGTTCCACCTTCAAACGATTCGCGAGATCCTGAACGGCAACGCGCGAGATCTTCAACTGGAGTTCAGCGACGATTTTCTCCTTCCCGAGTACTTCGTCGGCATCGAGTTGCAGTTTGGCCTGGCTGTACTGCGAGTTGATCATGGCAATCGCTGCCTTTTGCGTCATCGTGTCGCTTTCGAGCTTCACGCGCAGGTTCTCTTCGTCGGCTTCGGCAGCCTTGACCTGGAACTCTGCGTCAGTAGCTTGTTGTTCCAACTGCGGATTGGAAAGCTCGACGATGATCGTTGCGGGGCCGACCTCGACACCGGCCTGGACGGGAATGTTTTCCACGCGTCCTTCTGCCGGAGCGGGCACCCAGCGAGTCACTTGTGGCACCAGCGTCCCGTTACCTCGCACATCACGCACCATCTCTCCGCGCTTGACGGTATCGAACACCGCGGTTGACGCATCGAGCGGCGGAGCGGCGGGTTTGAGTTTCGTCAGGCCGTAGGTGATGCCGCCGACAGCAGCGAGACCGACGACAATCATTATGGCCGTGCGAATCTTTTTCTTAAGTTTGGATTTTGGGGGTCGCTTGATGTCCATGACTTTTACTTCTCATAAATTATTGGAGAGCTGTAAAGCCAGTTGAGAGAGCGGCGATGCGCGCGCAAAGTGAACAGAGCTGACCTTAGCTAATAAACTTTACACGCAACTATACAGTTCTCCGCGTCGGAGATAAACAAGGGGCGTGCCAACGAGCGGGGAGGTAAGTTCTTTTACGTCAAAACCCCCGGAAACTCGGCTTTTCACGTAGTTTGGGGCGCAAGGCGAGGACAATTAATTGGACAAGAGCTTCAGCGCGTCGAACAACCGGTTTCGCTAGCGGGACTGGTCAATCCCACTTTCGAGAATGGCCTGAAGATTTCGGAAAGATTGTATTCGCCTGAGAGAAACGACAAGCCCTCCGAACCAACCCTGTGGTTGAGGCTCAGGGCGGTTCGAGGTCATCCTTTCTCGCTCATTGCCTGCCGGGCGGTGGAACGTTAATTATCGATCCGAATAAGCCGTGCTCTTCACCGGCAGGTCCAGCCGTAAAAAACAGAGTGTTTGTCAGCCCGTTTGCGCTGGTTGCGCTGGTGCCATGACCAAATTGAAGCGCCCAAAGGCCATCAATCTGGATCGGTTTTCCCCCCCGCGGAATGAAGCAATCCGACACCTTCGAATTCGCCATCCGACGTGAGCGTCGCCGGGTCAAACACATGAATACGACCGTCTCCAAAGTTGCCAACCAGTAAGTCGCCGCTGAACCTTCCAAAATCAGCAGGCGCCAAAGCCAGCCCCCACGGAGAGTTCAGTTCGCCCATCGAAGCGACGCGACGAATAAACACCCCCGACGTAGTGAAGGCGTCGACGAAACCATTTCCTGGGCCAGCAACATCATCGTGTTTGTCTTCGTCCTGGAGCGCATACGTCACATAAATCGTGCCAGCGATGTTCTGGATACCGAATGGCGCAAATCCGGCGGGGAGCGTCGGATCTGTGAAAGCTCCGGGTATTGTAACAGCGTGAAAAGAGGCATCGAAGATATCAACGGCGCCATTGTGAAAATCTGTGGCATACAAAAACTGTCCGTTGGTATCACTATCGATGGCCAAGCCTTTATAGACGGCGTCATGAGCCGGGGCCTGCGCATTGGGCACGACCGTAACGACCGGGACGCCGCGGAATGCTGAGATTGTGCCGTCCTCACTAGCAAAGATGAAACGTGCCGCGCTTGTGCCTGGCCCATTGTTAACGACGAAGCCGCTGCCACCATTAAAAACAATGCCGGTCGGATTTCCCTGCTCGCCACCGGCGCCGGGAATCGTAACCGTCAATGGAAAGGTGCCGGTCGGAACGTTGTAGAGCGTAGACTTTCCGGTTCCGTTGTCGGCGATCCACCAGGGTGTCGTTGGACCAGATACTAAGCCCCACGCGTTTACGACATCGGAATTAATATGGTCTGCCGGCACAAAGCCATCAGAAACAAGGTTGTGCTGGGCGTAGAACTGCGATCGTCCAGTAGCGGTAATAGCCGCGTTGGCATTCAGTCTGGACGAAGCGGTTACGAGTGCTTTTTGAGCGCTGTATATGATCGCGCACACTGCAGCTACTATCACAGTAAGAATCGTCACGATGAGTCTGGATCTATCTGTCATATTTTCGCTCCTTCTGAGGTAATCCCATGATCCAACCAGGTATGACCAGACGGCGTACGCGCACGCCGACGAGAAGTATAAAAAGTCGTCCGGGGGTCTTAAGCGCACGTCGGAACTAAATGCGTCTCAAGACGGTCGATTTGAAAGGGGACTGGTTGGTGAACCGTATTCTCGTTCGCAGTTATTGTCAAGACGACGGCTGGCTGCCGGTCGTCTTGTTTGTCGTCGGCGTGTGCAGACTCAGCCGCGTGCGCATGCGCTGCTGCCACGCACGATGTTCAACATCATCTGCTTCTTCCATCTCCATCAACGTCGCCGTCAACGGCTCACCACCCAATTGGCGCATCTTGACGTAAAGCAACGCCGGCACGATCGAAATCAACGGCACCACGAAGATGTTTGCCAGTCTGAATATCTGCTGAAAAATCTGATTGGTCCATTTGTCTTTCGCACCGCTCGAAGCCAGGAGGGTACCCACCAGCACGCTAACAATGAGTGGAATCAGAATTTGCAGTCCCGAAACAATGATAATCGTACGCCAGGAGCGCGACGCCAGCTCCCGCGCCCGTTGCATCGCGGCCTTCCCCGACAGTCCCTCGATTAACACGACTGGACCATATAGTGAATAACGAATCCAAACCACGATACCGGGTACGATTAACAAGAGGTATCCGAGCAAGATCCGCAGCGTGACGCGAATCACGGTCTTGAGAAACGGACGCCAACGCTTCTTGAAAACTCCAAACGCAACACGAAGCTGGACCGGCCTCAGCGGCGCCGCGGTTATCTGCGTGATCATCACGGCAGTCACACCTGAGATCACTGCGCCCGTTATCATATTAGAAATAACGTACGCCAGACTGACCATACCCATCGTCGAGTAAAATGCGATCTTCTTTGCCAACCCTTGCGGGTGCACATAATGGTCAGCGACGATCAGGCCAATCATTAAGATCGTGGTGACAATCACCGGCAAGTGCGCAATCAAGCTCAGCTTGACGAACTTCGGGAAATACTCGCTGTACAACGAAAACGCGCGGCGATAAAGGGCACCAATCCCCTCGGCCTGACCACGCAACGCACTCGCAAACGCGAAAGCCGTTGCCGGACGTTGAGCCGGTTCCTTCGACAATGCCGACATCACCACTCCCGCAACGCGCTTCGGAATCTTTGCCGCGCGCTCGCGCAAGTGCGGCGGTGGCTCCTCGCGATGTGCACGCATCACCGCGGACGTGTTACCCGAGAACGGCGGTTCGCCCGCGAGCATTTGATAAGCAATCACACCCAGACTGTAGATGTCTGAGCGCATGTCGACGTGCCCGCCGCCACACTGTTCGGGTGACATGTAAAGCGGCGTACCCATGATTGCGCCGACGCGCGTGAGTGCTGCTCCCGCGGCAGTGGTCGCAACGTTCGTCGTGTGATGGGCTGGCGGTCCGTCCGTCTCGCCGAAGAGCAACGTGCCGTCGTCTTCGATGTTGCTGTCCTGATATGAGTGCGGCTTCGTCAATTGCGGAGAGGCTTGCAACAGCGTATTCACTTCGAGGTCCGCCGACGCGCGCATTGCCGAAACGTTATCAATGATGGTGCTGGTGGCGGCCGGCTCATCAGGCGCCGATTCTGCAGTTGGTCCAAGCTTGGCGATGCCGAAGTCCAGCACCTTCACGCGATAGCCCCCGAGTCGATTGGGTTCGAGCCAGATGTTGTCAGGCTTCAAGTCGCGGTGAGTGATGCCTTGATTGTGTGCCTCGTGAACGGCGGAGCAGACCTGTTCGAGAATGTCGGCGACCCACTCGAGCGGCAAACGTTTCTCTTCCGACAGCACGTCGCCGAGGGTGCAGCCGTCGAGATACTCCATCACCAGGTAAGCGACGTGACCTTCTTTCACATGCGCGAATCCAAAATCAGTCACGTCAACCACGTTCGGGTGACGCAGACGACCCGCCGCACGTGCCTCTCGTTTGAATCGTTCGACAAACTCATTGTTGCGCATGAACTGCGGTGAGATCAGCTTCAGTGCGACGTAACGGTCGGTGCCCAGATGGGTCGCGAGGTACACCGCACCCATGCCGCCCTTTCCCAGCAGGCTTTCGAGGCGATACTTATCGTCGAGCACTTCGCCGACGTATTTTTCGACTCCGGGCATGAGGGGCTAATGCTACCACTGATCCGCGCCGATCGGCTGCCCGTCAGGCGGAGGTTGCGCAGTCGTGAGATTCATTTTCTTCGGGTCTTCCTGAAAGCGTTTGATCTGTTCAAAGCTGTAATAAAGAAACGCGCGCTGGTTTTCATCCGTGGTCAAATGGCGCTGCGTGTTAACCCAGCTCTTCAACTGCTCCAGTTTCCACGAAGCAATCGCGCGCACCTGGTTCGCGGCGCGATCGCTTGCGGCGAGCGACATCAGATCAGTCAACACGACCATGTTCACGGTGTGCTGGATTTCGCCGGCGTAACCGTCAGCCGCGGGCGCTTTCCACGTTGCCGCCAGCACGCGATCGATAACTTCGCCCAGACCGGGATTGCGCGCATCGCGGACGTGAAATTGGACCAGACGCGCGGCACGTTCCTGATTGAACAGAAAACCGCTAACGTGATCGGCCACCGCTTCCGCCGGCGCTAAAGCGTCGAACACCGGCTGGGTGCGAATGCGGAAGTCTTCGCGCGTGCGTGGATAACCACTGGGGCGTGGCGGAAGCAAACGCAATAACGACTCGGGTAACGCGAGCGCGTCAGGTTTGAGCGTGTCGAGCACCGCCGCAAGTGCGCGACGCTGTTCTTCGGGCGCCACGATTTGCGGATTCCGATCGCCCTTCCCTTTCACACTGAAGGTGTAGTCCTGACCACCGATCACTTTCGCCGCCGCTTCCACCTGATACCGGTGATACATGTAAATCGGCACTAATACTTCTTCGATGGTCGCCAGCGGTGCGCCTTCGCGGATGTTGTTTTCACCGAAACGTCGCAGCGCCGCGGCGCGCACCTTCATCACGTTTGACAACTCATCGACAGCGTTGCGGCCGTTGTCCCATAAGTGGGCCACCGAACTGGAGCTGCTCGGCGGGCGCGCGTCCTGATCGGTCAAATACATCAATCCGCGCGCAAACGCTGAGCTCAACGTGGTGTCGAGCATCTGCGCTTCGTTTGTGCCCGGTGCGAAATCCTGATAACCATAGGCAATCGCGACTTTGTCCCACTCACCGATTCCTTTCGCGTAGGCGTCGGAGAGATCAGGCACACCGTCGGGTCCGAGCTTCGCCCAAGGCGCGGGATAGTCCATCACTGACGAACGTCCTGCGGGACTGGCGGCGTAGTTGTGTTGCAGGCCTAACGTGTGGCCGACTTCGTGCGCCGAGAGTTGCCGCAGACGCGCCAGCACCATCTCCAGCAACTTCGGCGAAGCCGTATTCGTGTTGTCGTAGGGCGCGAGTAAACCTTCCGCGATTAACAGGTCCTGTCGATCGCGAAGCGAACCGAGCGAAACGCGGCCTTGGATGATCTCGCCAGTGCGCGGATCGACGAGCGAGTTGCCGTAGGACCAGCCGCGTGTCGAGCGATGCACCCACTGGATCACGTTGTAACGCACGTCCATTGGATCGACGTCCGGTGGCATCACTTCAACACGAAACGCGTCCTTGTAACCGATGGCTTCAAACGCCTGGTTCCACCAGCGTGCGCCTTCGAGCAATGCTGATCGCACCGGCTCGGGCGCGCCGCGATCGACGTAATAAACAATCGGCTGCACGGCTTCGCTCACGGCAGCAGCCGGATCCTTCTTCTGCAAACGATGGCGTGCAATGAACCGCTTGGTGATCTGATCGGCAATGGGCGTGGCGAAGTCCATGTAGTCGATGCCGAAGTAACCGGCACGCGGATCGAAAACTCGCGGCTTGAAACCCGCGTCGGGCAACTGCACGAATGAATGGCGTTCGCGAACCGTGATTGCTTCCGGCACCGGCACGACCTGGCGCACGTATTGTCCGGTCGGTTCACCCGTGAACGTCAGTGTTGTTTCGACTTCCGTGTTGCGCGGAAAGTTCTTCGTGTTGGCAAGATAGAAAGCGCTGCGCGTCGGATCGAGTTTGTAAGCTCCCTGTTGTCCCCGTTGGAGCGTGGTCGTGACCTGGTGAACGTCGCGAAGGTAGAAGTTGGTCGCGTCGACGAGTACACGTCCTTCTTCTTCAGCGACGACTTCGAAACCCCAAAGCGTCGATTCAGCAAATGCGTCTTTCACCGCGAGACGTTCGTCGGGGTTAGCCGAGCTGGCGCGAAAAGAGTAATTGGGTGCGACGAGCAGGACGCGTGGTCCAGTGCGATCAAAACGGACGATCGAACTGTTGCCGAGTTGTCCGCGGTCGAGTCCAATGTCATTTGAGCCGATGCCTGCGGGCAGCGATTCCACGTAGAGAAACTCAGTGTTCCACTGGTCGATCTCCAACCAGATCTTGCCCGCCTTCGCGTCCCAGTAGAAGGTGAAAAAGCCCGGGAACTTCTGCATGCCTTTCACCTTGTCGGTGATGGATTGGGCCTGAACGGCCAGAGATAAACACAAAAACCACAGAGAAAAGCAGACGAGTTTCAGTCGTTTCATGGCTGATCTTTCCATTCGGGAATGCGTCCGGGCGTCCAGGGGGCGCCGGCGGCTTCCAATTGCTTCTCGAGCCGCGACAGATCTACTTCAATCAACTGTCGCAACTGGCCCAACACGTTTTCGAAATCCTGTGCGGCGGCGGCGTATTGATTCTGCTGCGTTTGCGTAGGCCGCGAAGTCGACATGCGTTGCGCGCCCACCACATAACCGACGCGGTCGTTGATCGAGGGCGGCGTGTTCATATTGCGTTGCCGTGCCGCAGTGTCGCCGTTCAACGCGCGCAGAATGTCGTTCTTACGTTTGTCCAACGCCATCGCGTCTTCATACAACTTCGGCGGCAACGACGGCGTCTCCGCAATCGCGCGTTTGATCGCCGCCAGCCGCGGCGTGAGCGCGTTAGCAGCCTGAGTCGCGCCACTCACTGCGCGTTGCAGCCGCGCTGATTTTTGCTGGAACTCAACCAGCGCCGATCGATCAGCACCCGACATGCTTTCCTGTCCTTCGACCACGACCTGAAATTCCTGCGGTGGTCCAAGCGGCGTCGTCAAACCATCTACACGTTTCGCCACCTGCGCCTTGTAAGTGCCCGGCATGACCAACGGCCCTGACGGTGGTTCGAAATCCGGATCGGGTTCCGGTGGCGGCGGACCAGGCAGGTTCGCAGCCGGATCGCGCAAGTCCCACGTGAGCCGCTGCACTCCTGCAGTGACCGGACCAGTGAGCCGCCGCACGACGCGGTTGCTCGAGTCAGTAATCGTCACGATGATCGCGGGCGCGTCCTCTTCTTCTTCAGCGCGCAGTTGATCGCGCGTGGGCCAACCTACCGGCGCACCTTTCCGTTCCGCGTCTTTCTCCGCTTCCTGACGTTTCTCTTTGCGCGTCTTGAGTGCATCTTTCAGATACCACGTCACGGTCGCGCCAAACGGCGGATTTTCGGCGGCGAAGTACGACTCGCCCTGAAAACTCTTGCCACGGCCGCCGATCGGTTGCGACTGGATGTACATCAACGCATCTTTCACCGGAAACACAGTCGCTTCCTGCCGCAACATCTCCGGTTTCAGCAGACGCAGCGGCGTGTAGTTATCTAGCACGTAAATGCCGCGTCCGAACGTGCCGACTACGAGATCGTTCTCGCGTTTCTGAATGTTCAGATCGCGCACGGCAATCGTCGGCAGACCGCCTTTGAGCTGAATCCATTTCTGACCGCCGTCGATCGAGAAGAACAGACCAAACTCAGTGCCGGCGAAGAGCAGATTCGGATTGACGTGATCTTCGGCAATCGCGAGCACTGGACCGTTCTTGGGCAAGTTCGCACTCAAAGAAACCCACGTGCGGCCGGCGTCAGTTGTTTTCAACAAATAAGGTTTGAAATCCGCGTTCTGATGATTGTCGAAACTAACGTACGCAGTGTTCGCGTCGTGATTCGACGTGATGATGCGGCTGACGTACGCCATGTCAGCGACGCCCGGAAACTTCTCGATGCGACGCCAGTTCTTGCCGCCGTCCTCGGTAACGTTCACCAGGCCATCATCCGTGCCGACGTAAAGCAGTCCGTCTTTCTTCTGCGACTCAGCGACCGCCGAGGCGTTGCCGAAGAATGCGGTCGAGGCGTTTTTGGCCACCGCATCGACTCCCCAAATCCTGCCCATCACCGCCAACTTGTCGCGGTCGAGATCGCGCGAGAGTTGACCGCTGATTACCTGCCAACTGTCGCCGCGATCGTCGCTGCGGAAGAGTTTGTCCGAAGCCATATAGATTCGCGTGTGCAAGTGGGGGCTGATGATGAACGGCGTGTCCCAGTTCCAGCGCATCGGATCGTCGGTGCGGCCGGGCTGCGGCTGGATGCCGATGCGTTCGCCGGTGCGTTTGTCGAACCGCACGATCACACCATGCTGCAACGACGCATAGATCGTGTTCGGATCTTCCGGATCGACCTGCGAACGGAAGCCGTCGCCGCCGTTGGTAACAAACCAGTCGGAGTTAACGATGCCGGAAGCACTGCGCGTGCGTGATGGGCCACCAAAGCTGAAGTTGTCCTGCGTGCCGCCGTAGATGTTGTAGAAAGGTTTCGCATTGTCGGTGGTCATGTCATAGAACTGCGGCACCGGCAGGTTCGATTTGAATTCCCAGTTCGCGCCACGATCGAAACTCTCGTAGACGCCGCCGTCACAGCCGACGAGGTAATGATCCGTATTGTCGGGATCGATCCAGATGTCGTGATTATCGACGTGCTTGGATCTCTCACCGAGGCGGCGCAACGTGCGGCCACCGTCGTCAGAGACCATCAGGAAAACGTTCATCACGTAGATGCGATCGACCTCTTTCGGATCGACAACGATGCGCGCGTAGTACATCGCTGTCGAGTCAAACTCGTTGCGCCGTTCCCAACTGCCGCCGCGATCGCTCGAACGAAAGATTCCGCCCTTGCGATCGGCAGCTTCAACCGTGGCGTAGATCACGTTCGAATCGACTGGAGAAATAGCGAGACCGATGCGGCCCAGTTCAACTGTGGGCAAGCCTGCGCGTAGCTTGTTCCAGCTAGCGCCCGCGTCGGTTGATTTGTAAATGGCACTTTCCGGACCGCCGTTGATGAGTGTCCACATATGACGGCGGCGTTGATATGACGCGCAGTAGATCGTGTTTGGATCGTTGGGATCGATCACAACGTCAGTGACGCCAGTGTTTTCGCTGACGTTGAGAATGTTCTTCCAGCTCTTGCCGCCGTCGGTCGTCTTGAAGAGACCACGCTCGCCACCCGGTCCCCACAGTGGTCCTTGCGACGCGACGTAAACGATGTTTGAGTCTTTGGGATCGATCGCGATGCGGCCGATGTGTTCGGAAGTTCGCAGACCGATGTTGCGCCAGCTACGGCCGCCGTCTTCTGACTTGTAAACACCGTTGCCGTAAGAGACGCTGCGCTGGCTATTGTTCTCGCCCGTGCCGACCCAAACGACGAGCGGGTTCTTCGGATCGAGTACGATCGCGCCGATAGAATATGACCCTTCGTTGTCGAAAACGGGTGTCCACGTGGTGCCTGCGTTGACGGTGCGCCAGACGCCGCCGGAGGCGACGCCGGCGAAGTAGCGGGCGGGATTCTTTGGATCGACGGCAAAGCCGATCACGCGCCCCGATGTAAACGCCGGACCGATCGAACGGAACCGTAGACCGTTGAAAGTCGGCGTCGACATTGGATCGCGTGGCGTGGGTGACTCGCTTGGCGTGGGAGTGGCGCTCGCAGTTGGACCGGGAGTCGGAGTTGGCGACGCTGAAGGAGTTGGTGAAGGTTCCTGTGCCAGAACGCTGAAAGAGAAAATCAATAACGAGAACAACACACGGACGCACGTAGACATGGTCATAAGAAAGTTTCCTCTTTAGTTGTGTAAAGCTGCTTACGTACGTGTCAGGAGACACGGGTTAAAGCGGATCGCAGGAATTCAATTGTGCGCCGCCATGCGTCGGCAGCGGCTTCGGCATTATAGACCTGGGGCCGAGTGTCGTTGAAAAACGCGTGGTCCGTCTGAGGATAGATGACGGTCTCAATCTGTTTACCAAGCGCTTTCAACCGCTGTTCCAGTTTATGAACTGACTCTGGTGTAACAGACCTGTCGCGCTCGGCGTAGATGCCGAGCACTGGCGCGTGCAAGTTTGGCAGATCCGGTTTGACGTTCGGATGACCGCCATAGAAAACGACACAGGCACCAATGTCCGGATTCTTCGTCGCCGTGTAGAGCGCCAACGCACCACCCATGCAGAACCCGACCACGCCGACCTTGTCGCTGGTCGTCGCTTCGTGGTCCAGCAAGTACTGCGCGGCACCGCTCAGATCTTTTTCGGCTTCGTCGATACGCAGCGCCATCATTAACTTGCCTGCTTCATCAGGCGACTTCGTTGTCTTGCCATGATAGAGGTCAGGTGCGAGCGCGACGAAACCCTCACCAGCAAACCGATCGCAGACATCCTTGATGTGATCGACCAGTCCCC
>DASXRE010000265.1:0-20947 GCA_036506775.1 Pyrinomonadaceae bacterium
CCTTGGAGTGCGGGGACTTGTCACCGCTTTGGCCTAACGATGTCGCCGGTGATAGTACCGGACCAAAGCGGCGACGAGTCGCCGCACTCCAAGGAGGCGTCCTGTGGAACAAGCTTTTGTGATTCAAACTGCATCACTACCGACAAGCTAGGCTGGTGGTGCAGGGGGCGCGTCGGGCAAGGTAATCCCGTGCAGGGCTTCCCAGTCGTCAGTCGGCACCATCTCGATCGCATCCCACGGACATCCATCAAGAAACGCCCCGTCAGGACCTTTGCTGGTGCACTTCTGACAACCGATGCAGAGGTAAGGGTCGACTTCGATGCGGCCAAACGGAGGATGGTCTTCATCCGGCACCCAGAACATACACGCTTCAATCGGGCAATACTCGACGCATGCCGGTGAGCCGGAACAGCCGGTGCAACAGTCGGTGGTGATGGCGAGTATGCGCGGCCGCTTCTTGCGTTGCGCTTTGCCGTCACCCTCTGACATCGGCCAGTGCTTTTCTACGATGTCGTACATCCGCTTTGAATCCTCGCGCTTGCCGTTGTGAAATCGCACTTGGACTCTAACATAGCCTTGCGGATTTCCTCAACGATTTGTGTCGATGCAGGTTGTTGCTTGCCGCTGGACCGCCAGTAGCATAGAAACTGGTTGATACCAATCATCGGAAGGGAGCGAACAATGGAAGCAGTATCGGGTGTATTTCAATCGCGGCAAGACGCAGAGAAGGCAGTTAACGAATTAAGAAGAGTTGGCATTCCGGATGACAGAATAGGTTTAGTTACTCCTGGCAGCGACGGCGAGGAAATTGAGCGTGGGCTACCGGTCACGGACACTGAGCGGCCGGGAATGGGTCGGGCCATGGGCGCTGCCGTAGGTGGCGCGATGGGCGCGGCTGGTGGAGCGACCTTGGGCCTGGCGGTGGCGACATTTGTGGTGCCGGGTATTGGACCAGTGCTGGCGTTCGGCATGGTGGGCGCGGCTTTGCTCGGCATTGTCGGCGCGACAGCGGGTGCCGCTGTCGGCGACACGCTTGAAAATGAACTCGGCGAAGGCGTGCCTCACGAAGATATTTACCTTTACGAAGATGCGCTGCGGCACGGGCACTCGGTCATCCTGGTTTACACGGAAAGCGACGATCAGTCGGAGAAGGCGGAAGACGCTCTTACTCGTGCCGGCGCAATGGATCTCGACGAACTGCGCGAGAACTGGTGGGATGAGTTACGAGACGGGGAGCGAGCGCATTACCACCACGACGGCCGTGACTTCGATCGCGACGAGGAAAGTTATCGGCGCGGCTTCCAGGCAGCGTTGCATCCGCAGCGCAGAGGCAAGGCATATTCGGAGGTCGAGCAGGACTTGAGAACATCTCACGGCGGCGATGAGCTTGACACTGCGTTCCGGGAAGGGTATGAACGCGGGCTGGCTCATCAAGGTAAAGTCTCGGAAGCTCGTAACAGTTGAAGGATTTCCTTTTGAACGCTGCCGTCCTGATCGCAATTCTGGGCGGCAGTGCGATCATCACCGGTTGGTTCACGCGAACCATGTACATTCGTTGTGTCGCCTGCGGCACTCTCAACGCGCGCCGTCGCGAAGAGTGCCGCTCGTGTAAAACTCCGCTCCGCCAGAAAAATGCAAACACACGCCGAGAGAACTAACTACCGCGAAACACCAGGTTACACGGAGACGATCGATTTCGCCCAACAACTCGCAGCCGCTTCGCCCACGATCGAGTACCGCGGGTTTGGTCACAGCGGCCAGGGCCGTGAACTCCCTTTGCTCATCGCTTCCGAGACGCAAACATTCACGCCCACAGCAGCACGGGAACAAGGCAAAGCCGTCGTACTGATTCAAGCCTGCATCCACTCCGGCGAACCCGACGGCAAAGACGCAGGGTTCGCCTTACTGCGCGACATCGCAATCACGAAAACAGCCGCAGGCATCCTGAATAATGTTGTCTTGCTGTTCATCCCGATCTACAACACCGATGGTCACGAACGCTCTACGCCGTACAATCGCATTAACCAAAACGGTCCGGAGTCGATGGGCTGGCGCACCACCAGCACGTACCAAAACCTGAACCGCGATTACATGAAGGCCGACACGCCCGAAACGCGCTCATGGCTGCTGCTATGGAATGAGTGGCGACCCGATCTCTTCATCGACTGCCACGTCACCGATGGCGCCGACTATCGCTGCAACATCACGTATCACCACGAACACCACGCGGGCATCGATGACGCCGTGCTTGAGTGGGAACGCGACGTCTTTGACGAAAAAGTAAAGAACGCGACCGCAGCAGCAGGGAATGTGATTTCGTGGTATCTCGAGTTTATTGACAATCGCGATCTGACGCTCGGTACGCGCGACTTCAACGGCTCACCACGCTTCTCGACTGGTTACGTGCCGCTGCGCAATCGTCCCGGCATTCTGATCGAGACGCACATGATCAAGGATTACCGTTCGCGTGTGATCGGAACGTATGACTTTCTTCGAGCGGCGTTGACGGAAGTAAACAATGATCCCGAACGGTTGATTCGCATTGGCCGTGAAGCTGACCAACGCACAATCGACGCAGGCAGCACTCATAACGCTGCTAGACTCTTTCCGTTGAATTTTGAACTCACGGACGAGGCGACGCCATTTGAACTGAAAGCATTCAAGTACGAGACGGAACAGAGCGAGGTGTCAGGCGATCTGCGCGTGATCTACGGACGCGAGCCATTGGACCTCACGATTCCGATGTATGACACGTTTCGCGTCAAAGCCGCGGTTGCGCCACCACTGCATTACATCGTGCCTGTTCAATGGACTAATTTGATCGAAGTGCTGCACGCGCACGGTGTGCAGTTCAGATCACTCGCGCAGTCTGCGTCGATCGAAGTTGAGAGTTATCGTTTCGTTGAAGTGAACTGGCCGGCAGAGCCTTTCGAAGGCCGCCACATGCCGGAGTTCGGAGTGGAGCGTACGACCGAAACGAGAGAGTTTCCCGCAGGCTCGATAGTGGTGCCGTTGGCCCAGCCGCTCGGGAAACTGGTGCTGAACCTGTTAGAGCCGCAGGCGCCAGACTCGTTCGTGAAGTGGGGTTTCTTCAACGCCATCTTCGAAGAGAAGGAGTATGCAGAACACTACGTGCTCGAATCGCTGGCACGCGAGATGTTGGCTGCGGATCCCGAACTCAAGCGCGAGTTCGAGAAAATGCTGGCTGACGATCCAGATTTCGCGGCCAGTCCCGCTGCTCGTTTGCGCTTCTTTTACAGGCGTTCGCCCTACTGGGATCCACAGATGAATCTTTATCCAGTAGGGCGAATCACGAGTGCGCTTGATTTACCACTTGTTTGATAAGTACAGACGCCCGACGATGCTGCCGCCTCTCAAGCGGGATGGTCGGGCGTCGAGCAGGGCAAACACAATGTGCAGTTTGCCTAAACGACTGTACGACGTCCGCCGATTATGTTGATAAGCAGCACCACCAGCGCCAACACGAGCAGGATGTGAATGAACCCACCAACCGTGTAGCTACTGACCACACCGAGTAACCACAACACTAACAAGATTACAAAAATCGTCCAAAGCATTTCGTTCTCCTCCTTTTGTCAACCACGCCCTTTCGTTGATACAAAAGCAATCGACCGTAAGTTGAGCAACGACCATGCCGTTTCAGTTTTTCGGGCTTCTTGAGTTAGATCGCCGGGAATGCGTACGGAAACGTGGCACTTACGTGAAATTCGTGCCCGTTTTTAATCTTCTACTGGACTTAACTCAATGTTGACTGTTAAAGTGACGCTAGCGTTCGCGAAGTCAGCGAGCGCGTCGGTGTTTTTAAGAGCACTGCTCATCGCGCAGGTCCTTCCCTCGAAGTTCCGACGCTTCTCCTAACCCGATTCTTTGTGCTTTGGAATAATCTTACGCGCCACCCGAGCGTTTTTCGGGAGGCCGTTTTTGGAGGTTTTTCATGCCCACCCCCAGCCCCCGCGTATCAGTTCGCACTCGTAGAGTCGCTTTGGCTTGTCTCGCGGTTGTTACGTGCTCCCTCGTAATTGCTGCTTCAATTGTGACCTATCAGCGCGAGCAACCACCGGTTCAACGCATCAATTACTCGCAGCTTTATTCACTCGCTGAAGCCGGCGGCGCCAGCGCTTTGCAGATCGAAGGCGAGACCATGATGGTCACACGGCCGGACGGCTCGCTGGTGGAAGCGACTGTGACTGGTGAAGCACCGCAGAACGATGTCGTTCAACTGTTCCGCAAGAACCACGTACCGGTGGAATTCAAGCCGCTGCAACCAGGACTGCTGATGAGTGTGTTGAACTGGGGACTGCCGATTCTGACGCTCGGATTGATCGCTCTGGCAGCATGGCGGATCTACGCGAGTCTCAGCGGCCGCGGATCCTTCGAGCTCACGGATCACAATGGCCAGCAAACCGTCGGCTTCGGCGATGTGGCTGGTGTTGATGAAGCGAAGGCTGAACTCACCGAGACGATCGAGTTTCTGCGTAACCCTGAGCGATTCAGCCGTCTTGGTGGACGCGTGCCGCGCGGGATCTTGCTTTACGGTCCGCCGGGAACCGGCAAGACATTGCTCGCGCGAGCTGCCGCGAAAGAAGCAGGCGTTGCGTTTCTCGCCGCATCGGGTTCGAGTTTTCAGGAGAAGTTTGCGGGACTTGGCGCAGCGCGTGTGCGTCATCTGTTTGGGAAAGGAAGAAAGCTTGCGCCGTGCATCATCTTCATCGACGAAATTGATGCGCTTGGCCGACAACGCGGGCGCGGTGGCGATTCGGCTTCGGCGGATCAGGATCAGACGCTGAACCAGTTGCTCGTTGAGATGGACGGTTTCGACCAGTCGACTGCGGTGGTCGTGATTGCTTCCACGAACCGGCCCGACATTCTCGACAAGGCGCTTACGCGTCCCGGCCGGTTTGATCGCGAAATCGCCGTAGACCTTGCTGACGTGAACGGACGTGAAGCAATTCTCAACGTTCACGCGCGCAACCTGAAGCTTGAAGACGGTCTCGACTTGCAGTGGATCGCGCGCGGCACTCCCGGTTTTTCAGGTGCTGAGCTAGCGAATCTGATGAACGAAGCGGCTATTGCGGCAACGCGCGACGATGCTCAGTCGGTTGGTCGCAAACATATCGAATTTGCGCGCGACCGGATTCTGATGGGCGCGGAACGGCAGGGATTCATGATGGACGAGGACGAGCGATACGCGACGGCGGTTCACGAAGCCGGACACGTGGCGGTGGGCCTCGCGGTCGAGAATGGCGACCCGATTCACAAGGTTTCGATTCTGCCGCGTGGCCGTGCGCTTGGCGTGACGCAGTCGTTGCCCGAACGTGATCGTTTCATGAAGAAGCGGGAGTATCTCGAAGATCAGATTGCGCTCTTGCTCGGTGGCCGCGCCGCGGAGCAGGTGTTGTTGTCGACGATGACGGCCGGCGCTTCAAACGATATCGAACGTGCGGTTGAGATCGCGCGGAAGATGGTCAGTGAGTTTGGCATGAGCCGCCTCGGACCAATTCACCTGGGGCAGTCGGATCAACCGCACAGCCAGAACCTGCTGGATCGGATCGAGGAAGCGACGAACGAGTTGATCAATATCCAACTCGCCCGCGCGTGCGCCGTTGTTACGGCGGAAAGAGAGTCGATTGGCCGGTTGGTCGAGTTGCTGATGGAACGCGACACGCTGGACGCGGACGAGATTCTGAGTTGTTTCAACAGCGCGAACGTCCGCGCTGCATAATCCGATCTGTGTTATCCGTGGCTCAGTGAGCCAGCGCATCCGGGTGTTCCGAGATTTCTCGGACTGCCCGGCTGCGGCCACGACTCGTCACCAAAGCCACGCCCGCAAAAATCAGCAACGTCGCCACACTCGTGCGCGAACTCCACCGTTCGCCCAGCAACAACGGCGCAAACCCAAACGCAACCAGCGGCTGCAAATAAATGTAACTCGCCACCGTGCTCGGGGACACCTGCGTCAACGCCCACGCGTTCAGGTAATACGCGCCTACCGTCGGGAAAATGATGATTAGCACGATCGTTGACCACGCTGCCCAACTGATCGCCGCCAGATCATCCCCGCGCAACGAGTAGATACCGAGTGGCAGGATCATCAACGCACTGACCAGAAAGATCCACGTAATCACATTCAGCGCGCCGTAACGTTCGAAGAGCCTCTTCGAAATCACGATGTAGACTGCGTAGATTAGCGAGTTACACACGATCAGCAAAGTGCCAGCCGATGTCTGCGCGTTGATCTGTGCTCGCGCGGGGTTGATGAGGTAAATAACACCCGCAGCCGCGAGCAGGATTCCCAGCAAACGCCGCAAAGACAAGCGGTCGTAGCCAAACAGAATACTGATGAACAACGCAAAGACCGGAATCGTCGTGGTCACAAGCGCGGTGTTGATGACGGTGGTGAGCGAAAGGCCCTTGACGTACAGAAGCTGATTGCCGACGACGCCAGTCAGACTGCACAGCAATAGCAAGAGGAAATCCTGGCGCGGCATTCTGAACAGCGGCCGGAAGCGGCGTTGCAGTAGAGCAAAAGCCACTGCGGCGCCAGTGAGCCGGCACGCTACGAGACTCGTCGCCGACATCGAGCGCAACACGACCTTGCCGAAGATAGGCCACGCGCCGAAAAGGATCTGTACCGCAACCAGAGCGAGGTGCGGCCGTAAACCGTGGCTGACAGCATGAGCTGAAGCAGACTCTCGGCTATCTTCCACGGTGAGCTGCGGCTTTAATCCGTGGCTCATACCACGAGGTAGAGCGGATTTTCGAGTATCTTCTTGAACGTTTGCAGGAACTTCGCGCCAGTGGCGCCGTCGATGACGCGATGATCGCACGACATCGTCACGCGCATGATCTGCCGCACGACAATCTCGTTATCGCGCACGACCGGCTTCGGCGTCATAGCGCCCACGGCAAGAATCGCACCTTCCGGTGGATTAATGACGGCCGTAAATTCATCGATGCCAAACATGCCGAGATTGCTGATCGAGAATGTCGCGCCGGTGTACTCCTCCGGTTTGAGTCTCTTCGAACGCGCCCGTTCTGCAAGCTCGCGAACTTCAGCCGCGATCTGACTCAGCGACTTCTGATCAGCCGCGCGCACGACCGGCGTAATCAGTCCATCTTCAATCGCCACTGCCACGCCGATATCCGCATGTTCGTAGTAACGAACAAACTTCTCCTGGAACGACGCGTTAACTTCGGGATGTTGCATCAAAGCCGCCGCGGTGACTTTGATGACAATGTCGTTGATGCTGATCTTCAGATCCGGATCGAGTGCGTTGATGCCGCGTCGCATTTCCGCCGCGCGATCCATTTCGATGTCGGTGGTAAGAAAGAAGTGCGGCACCGGACCAATAGAGGTGACCAGACGCTTGGCGATGGTCTTGCGAATCTCACTCGCCGGCTCGTCGCGATACGCGGAAGCTGCGGCAAGGGCCGCGGGCTGAAAGCGCGCCGGTTCAACTGCACGCGGATAGCGTTGCGGCGCAGGCGCAGCTTTCGGTTGGCTCAGTGCCGCTTCGATGTCTTTCTTGATGATGCGTCCGCCTGGTCCACTGCCTTGAACCGAACGCAAATCGAGACCTGACTCTGCCGCCATGCGTGCGGCGAGCGGAGAAACGATCAACCGGCCCGACGGAGGCGCGGGTGCAGGAGTGGCCTGACGGCCATTCGCCGCCGGTGCAGCAGTCGCGGCAGCCGCTTGTGCTTGCGGCGCGGGTTGCGCGGCAGGAGCGGGTTCAGCCGGCTTCGGCGCCGGTTCGTTTTGCGCGGCCGCGGGCGCAGCGGCGGGTGCTTCCGCGAGCAGGGAACTGATGTCCTCGTCGGCTTCGCCAATAACGGCAATCAATTGCCCGAGCGGTGCCGACTGTCCGTCGTTAACCAGAATCTTGCGCAAGACGCCGTTCGCCAGCGCCTGCATTTCCATCGTCGCCTTGTCGGTATCGATTTCCGCGAGCGGCTCGCCCATGGCGACTTTGTCGCCCTCTTTTTTCAGCCAGCGCGCGATCTGTCCCTCCTCCATCGTGGGGGAGAGCTTCGGCATGATTACCTTGGTTGCCATCCGGCGTTCCTTAAAGTTTTGAGTTTCTATTCGAGATACGCGACTTCACGCACCGCCGCCACGACCTTCGCCACGTCAGGTATTGCAAGATTCTCGAGGTTCCTGGCGTAGGGCATCGGCACGTCAGCGCCCGAGACGCGTTTGACCGGTGCATCGAGATAATCGAAAGCGCGCTCCATGATCTGCATACTGATCTCCGCGTTCACGCCGCAGATCGGGTGCGACTCCTCCGCCAGCACCACGCGATTCGTCTTCTTTACTGATTCGACGATCGTGTCGATATCGAGCGGCCTGATAGTGCGCGGATCGATCACCTCACACGAGACGCCCTGCTGCTCGAGCTGTTCGGCGGCCTTCAACGCAACTGGCACCATCAACGATCGCGCGACGATCGTCACGTCGGTTCCTTCGCGCTTGATGTCAGCCACGCCAAGTGGAATCGTGAAATCCGGATCGTCAGGAACTTCGCCCTTGTTGCCGTACATTCGTTCCTGCTCGATGAAGATCACCGGATCGTCGTCTCTGATTGCAGACTTCAACAGGCCCTTTGCGTCCGCTGGCGTTGAGGGCATCACGACCTTCAAGCCGGGAAAGTATGCGTACCACGATTCGAGTGCCTGCGAGTGCTGCGACGAAACCTGGAAGGCCGAACCGCCAGGACCGCGAAATACAATCGGGATGTTGAATTGCCCGCCTGACATGTAAAGCATCTTCGCTGCGGAGTTGACGATTTGGTCGGTGGCGAGTATCGAAAAGTTGAAGGTCATGAACTCGACGATTGGCCGAAGTCCGACCATCGCGGCGCCCACGCCCAACCCGGCGAAACCAAGCTCCGTGATCGGAGTGTCGATGACTCGCGTTGGTCCAAAGTCGTGCAGCAGGCCTTTCGTCACCTTGTAGGCGCCGTCGTAAGCAGCCACTTCCTCGCCCATGATGAAAACCTTTTCGTCACGGGCCAACTCTTCCCGGATCGCCTGATTCAGCGCTTCTCGTATGGTAATTGTCGACATGGATTCTGTTAACGGGTTCTGTTCCGGGATGGATCGATCGGATTGGCGTAAACGTCGGTGTAGAGCTCCTCGGGATCGGGCAGCGGACTCTCATCCGCGAAACGAAATGCGTCTTCGACTTCTTCGCGCACCTGCTTGTCGATCTCTGCGAGAGCCTTGTCGTCAACGATCTTCTCTTCCAGCAGGCTGGTGGATAACAGTTTGATCGGATCGCGTTCTTGATACTTCTCGATCTCGGCGCGCGTGCGATAGTTGCCGGGATCAGACATCGAGTGGCCCATAAAACGGTAGGTGCGCACCTCGAGCAGCGTCGGCAACGACTGCTTGCGTCCGCGTTCGACAGCACGCGTCACTGCTTCGCGCACGGCGAGCACGTCCATGCCATCAACAAACTCCGACGCAATCTCGTAAGCGCAACCCTTTTTCGAAATGTCGCGCAGCGACATGGCTCGCGCGAGCGAGGTGCCCATGCCGTACTGGTTGTTTTCGCAGATGTAGATGCAGGGAAGTTTCCAGAGTTGAGCCATGTTGAGCGACTCGTGAAACGCGCCCTGATTCACGGCCGCCTCGCCGAAGAAACAGAGGGTCACTTGGTCGGTGCCCTGATACATCGACGCGAAAGCGGCGCCAGTCGCAAGCGGAATCTGAGCGCCGACAATCGCGTGACCACCGAGAAAACCGAGGTCTTTATCGAACATGTGCATCGAACCGCCCTTACCTTTGGAGCAGCCCGTTGCCTTGCCAAACAATTCAGCCATGATCGAGCGCGCAGACATTCCTTTGGCGAGGGCGTGACCGTGTTCGCGATAACTGGCGAAGACGTAATCGTCTTTGCGAATCGCGGAGATCGCGCCAACTGCAACCGCTTCCTGGCCGATGTAGAGATGACAGAAGCCGCCGATCTTGCCCGCGACGTAAGCTTCGGCAGATTTCTCTTCGAAGCGTCGAATCAGAAGCATCTGGCGGTATAGTTCGACGAGTTGTTCTGCGTTTAACCCGGCGAAGCGGTCTTTCTGACGTTCCTTAACCTCGTCTCTTTCGCGGGCAAGTTGATTTGGATCGACATCCTTCGGGGTATCAATAACGCTGGTAGAGCTTTGCTCTTCGGCTCCTGCTCGAGAGGGTGGTGCTGCAGTTTGTTTGCTCATGGGTTGTTTTGAAATTTTGGATTATAGCCACAAAAGGCACAAAAAGCACAAGAACGGTAATCTCAACCCTTTTTGTGCCTTTTGTGCCTTTTTGTGGTGGCGATTTAGGTCATCATGTCGATGGAGTTGACGCCGGCGCCGGCTACAGTGAGGATCGTCTTGCGTCCATGCTTGTCGCGTTGCATTCTGCGCGCGGCCGCCGTTAACAGCTCTTCGCTCGTCTCTCCATCGTCCGGAAAACAGCCAACACCGATACTCACGCCCAAGCCGATCAACGTGCCCGCGCGCACCGAGAACAGTTGCTCTTCCACCGCATTCCGAATGCGATCAGCAATCGACACTGCCATCTTGCTCGAAGCCATCGGCATGATCGCGACAAACTCATCGCCCGCGTAACGCGTGAGTATGTCCATCTGCCTCAACTCCCGCCTTACCACGCCGGCAACACTCGCCAGCAATCGATCGCCAGTCGAATGTCCATATTTGTCGTTGATGATCTTGAAGTCGTCGATGTCCATACAGAGCACCGCCAGCGATTCGCGGTTCATGCGCTGGCACTCAGCGATGCGTTGCTCGAGCATCATGTAGAAGCCACGGGCGTTGGGCAGTTCGGTAAGGGGATCGATCAGCGCGCTTTCGCGTGTCTTTTCATAAGTCAACGCGTTGTTGAGCGCGCTCGAAGCGTGCTGACAAACAGACTCGAGCAGTCGTACGTGTTCGGTCGTGTAAGACGTGCGGCTCTGCGAGTAGAGTGAAATCGCCCCAAATGCGCCGTCTTCGCGCAGCAGCGGCGAGACCAGCACGCCGCGAAAACGTTTGACGATCTGGTCGGACACACCGACCATGTCCAGCTCGGGAGAGGCGTTGCACATCGAGCGGGCGTTGGCGATCACCCAGCCCGTAATGCCCTCGCCGACAGTGATGCGCCGGCTCGAAAAGATCTCCGCCTCTTCACCAACTGCGTGCGCCGCGACCGCCTTGCCCGATCGTTCGTCGACCAGAAAGATGACGCAGGTATCAAAGGGCACAATCGACTTCAACTTGTTGGCGACGAGCGTAACGGTGTCGCTCAGGTTCAGCGACGAGCCGATCGTTTGCGCGATTTCGTGAAGTGCGAACACCTCACGTTGCGCGTCTGAGATGGAACGAAAGCCATTTGACTCGATTGGAGTGCCCAGAATGTCAGACGCCAAACCAGCGTCAGGCTTGGTGCTGGTCTCGGTGTCCGCGAACGACGTGGACGAGACTTGCTCCTGGATATCTTCAGAATTGATGAGCCGGTCAAACGCCTCGACGTGTTCGACGAACTTCCGCACGACCTTCGGATCGAACGCCGAGCCGACCATGTTGTTCAGCAACGCGAGCGAGTCCTCGCGCTTCATGCCTTTGCGATAAGGACGGTCGCAACGCGTCGCGTCGTAGAAATCAACGACCGAAATGATGCGCGCGATGAGCGGGATCGTCTCGCCCTTGAGACCTTTCGGGTAACCGCTGCCGTCCCATTTTTCGTGGTGATAACGGACGATGTCTTCCACCGGGTAAGGGAAGTTCACGCGTTTGAGAATGTCGCCACCGACGGTCGGGTGAATCTTCATCTTGGCGAATTCTGCTTCGGTGAGCTTGCCTGGTTTGTTGAGGATGTACTCGGGCACGGCGAGTTTGCCGATGTCGTGCAGAAGCGCGCCGGCATGAAGCGCGCGCAGGTCCGTTTCTGAAACTTTGAACAGCTTGCCCATTTCCACGGCGTAGATCTGTGTGCGACGCACGTGGCCGTGAGTCGTCTGGTCCTTGGCGTCGATCGCGATCGCGAGCGACTCAATGGTGTTCATGTGAATCGCGGCCATCTCTTCGACGTGACGGCGGCGTTCGGCTTCGGCTTCGCTCAACGCGCGCAACCGCTTCTCGTTGAAGTTGTAGAAGAGGTAGACCAGTACGGAGATGAACAGCGTAAGGAACACGAGGGCCACGCCGGCATTGAGCAGGAGGAGTGCGAGACTGACCACAGCGGTTGCAGCAGCGAATACAGCGATCCCCGTCGAGTTCGTCTTTAGCATTGGTGATTAAGGCAAGGAACGGAATTCAGGTTTGGGCGATGCCAAACAATGTTGGCACGCGCACAACTATAGGCATTTCGGCGGTTTTAGTCAATATCAGCCGTGGATTTAGGTGGACTCCTTGGAGTGCGGCGACTCGTCGCCGCTTTTGATTCGGCTTTCAGACCAAAGCGGTGACAAGTCCTCGCACTCCATGGAGGCGTCCTGTGGAGCCAGCTTACAGGGACTGAAGCTGAGCGGCTAACGATTCTCGATCAGTGACGGGCTGCTGGCAGGTGTAGTTCTCGCAGACGTAAGCCGTCGCGCGGTCGCCGATCAGAGGACGATTTTGGAGTAGCGGAACTGCGTTGACGGCCTCTGTCTCGTCGAGCGTGGCGTGAGCAACCACCTTGTTTGGCAGGTAATTGCGCCAGACCACCTCAAGCAGAGGCTTGATGTCTTGGTTACCGTGACCGGCGAGCGCGATCTCCTTCGGACTGGACAGCAGGAAGTCGACTGACGATAGCGCGTAGCCAAAGCCGGACGGGTAGCGCCGCGCGGCGTCAGCCAGTTCGCTGAACACAGCTTGCGCGAGCTCGCGACAGCGCTGGTTGTTCGTGAGTATTGCGAGTCGCAGCAGCACGCCGGCCGCAACTGAATTGCCTGACGGTGTTGCGTTATCGAAGTAGTCCTTGGAACGGACAATCAGGTTTTCATGGCTCTTGCCCGTGAAAAAGAACCCGGCGCCTTCTTCATCCCAGAACTCTTCGATCATCCGCTTAGTTAAGGAGATTGCCTCTTTGAGCCAGCGAAACTCGCCGCCGGTCTCGTACAACGTGACCAGCCCTTCGATCAGGAAAGCATAATCCTCCAGATAGGCGTTGAACCTGGCGACACCGTCTTTGTACGTTCGCAGCAAGAGTCCATCACGCCGCAGGTTCGAGAGAATGAAATCCGCGTTTCTTCGTGCTGCTTCGGTGTAATCCGCGCGCCCGAGAATGACCCCCGCTTCCGCAAAGCTCGCCAGCATCAGGCCGTTCCAGGCCGTGATGATCTTTTCATCGCGATCCGGCTTGATCCGTGTCTCGCGCAGTTCGAATAGCTTGTGCAGGCTCTCTGGCTTCGGCGGCGCCGCAGAGGAATTAACGTTAAGAATGTTCTTGCCTTCGAAATTTCCGCCTTCGGTGACGTTGTAATAGGCACAGAACTGCGACGCGTCGGGCTCACCGAGCGCCGATCTAATCTCATTTATGTCCCACACGAAGAACTTGCCCTCATGTCCTTCCGAGTCGGCGTCCTGAGTTGAATAGAAACCGCCCGCGGGGTCAGTCATCTCGCGCAGCACGTAGTCGAGTATGCCTTCGGCGATCTCACCCGCTAACGGCTCATGTGTCACCTGAAAGTAATGAAGGTAGAGCCGGGAGAGCAGGGCATTGTCGTAGAGCATCTTTTCGAAATGCGGGACAAGCCAACGCGAATCCGTCGAGTAACGATGAAGGCCGCCGCCGAGTTGATCGTACATTCCACCGTGCGCCATCTTTTCACACGTGTGACTGACCATCTCGAGCGCTTCCTTGTTGCCCGTTCGCGCATGCGTGCGCAACAAAAACTCGAGCGCCATCGCCGGAGGAAACTTGGGTGCGCCGCCAAAACCGCCGTTTACTGAGTCATAACTTCTGGCCACGCCGGCGTACGCGCCATCGAGTAACTCCTTTTCCACCGGATGATCAGATCCGCCCGGTTCACTAAGCCGCCGCAGTTCGTTCACCAGCGACGTCCCTGTTTCCACAATGTCGTCCGGGCGATCGCGATAAGCTTCCGCCACGCTGATCAGCACTCGCGGAAAACCGGGCATGTTGTAGCGATCCTGCGGCGGAAAGTAGGTGCCACCATAAAACGGAAGGCCTTCGGGCGTAAGGAACACGGTCATGGGCCAGCCGCCGTGATGCGTCATCATCTGCACGGCGTTCATGTAGATTTGATCGAGATCCGGTCGTTCTTCGCGATCTACCTTGATGCTCACGTAGAGGTCGTTCATCAGTTTCGCGATGTCTTCGTCCTCAAACGACTCGTGGGCCATCACGTGACACCAGTGACACGCGGAATAGCCGATACTCAACAGCACCGGCTTGTTTTCGCGCCGCGCCTTGGCAAAGGCCTCTTCGCCCCACGGATACCAGTCGACCGGATTGTGTGCGTGTTGCAGCAGATACGGACTGCTCTCTTTGATCAGGTGATTGGTGAATTCTGGCTGTTCCATTTGCGACCTGCTTGCTTGATTAGTCTTTGAACCAGTACGGCGTTTTCTTTGTCCAGGGACTGTTTGGGTATTTGTTATGCAGGACATCGAAAGCCGCTTTGGACCAGCGGGCGCTGTCTTTGTCGGTGCAACCGTAGCGTGTCGTCTTCACCGCGAGATGCAATGCTTCGGGCACGCGTGGGTCAGCCGGATGGCTGTTGGCCCACTGAATCACTTGCCGGGAGATATAGTTGGGCGCGGTGCCGAGCGCATTCAATGCGGTCGCTTCTCTCTGTCCTTTTGCTACTTCCGCCGCCGACAGAAAGCGTGGTGGAGGACCAGTCGTGGTCGCGGTAAACTCGACTATCTCACGGTTTTCCTCGGCCGTAGCCCGCTCGAAGTAGGACGAACACCACCAGTTATCGCGATAAGGATCCTGCTCCTGCAGCGGCGTCTCTCTGCCAAGGCCCGCGTCCACGATGGGTTCCAGGCCGGGAGTTTTGAGCCACGCATAGATTGCCGCGAACTTCTTCTCGTCTGGTTGCGTGCTCGACAGGTAAACCTTCAGCAGTTCCGACAACTGAGGAACGAGAGCTGCGAGAATTGGTGCTAAATCATCGGCAGTTTGGGTGTCACCGAGTAGTGCTGCACGGAGCCATGTAGCCTGGGCCAGATCGCGCCGGGGTCCAGGCGGAAGCGCAGTGCTTTTCACCGCTTCTTTGAGCACCGAAAGTGGCAACTGCCGGTTTAGGGCGTGGGCTGCATCAACGTCAAAGAACGGTTTGCCCTTCTGCGACTTGGTAGTATCAGAGGTCTCCGCGTCATCCGCGGGAATTTCGCGACCATCGTCGTTCCAGCTCAGAGCCGCCGGAACGCGTGTGGCGTCAGCCAGGAACTCGGAGAGCGTGTTGGCGAGCAACATGCGTTGGCTGAGCAGGAGGTTCAACGATGATTCATCAAAATGCGCGCGCTCAGTTTTCAGAGTTTGGTCCAGCAGTGTGCGCGCTTCCGTGTTCTTGCCCGCATCCATCAGGAAACGAATCGCGTGAAAGCGTGCCGAAGCGAAAGCGGCCGAATTGCTTTTAACTTTGAGAGCGTCGGCGACCAGTTCGCTGGCTTGCGGGTGTTTTCCGTCGTTCAGAGACAGTGCCGCGATCAACCACGGATTTGAGCGCGTCGCCTGCCAGCGAGCCAGCGCGTGATCGCGCCCCTGCTCGCTCGAATCCTGAAATGTAGCGATCCAGTCCGTTAGCTCGTCAGCCTTTGGAATGGAAGGCGATTTCGACTCATCGGACTCATCCGTTTCGAGAAAACTATCCAACAGAACCGTGTAGTCCCACAGGTCCTGCTTCAGGTTTTGGTTGGTGGTCTTGTTTGTAAGGACTTGGGCCAGCTCGTGCAGTCGCTCGGCTGGATAAAGTCGCAAACGAACCAGATTGAGCAGGCGGCCGGAGGCGGCGTGCAAGGAACTGAGTTTCTTGTCGGCCAGGATCTTTTGCAGTTGAGCCTCAGCCTGGCCCAAGGCTTCCTGTTTTGTTTCGGCTGGACCCAGACTGCCTCTGCGGGCCAGTGCTCGCGCAACCAGATAGACAGCGTTTTGACGCCACGGAGAACTCGAATCAGCAGCGATCGCTTCGAAACCCTTCCTGGCTTCGTCGAGGTTAGCCGCATAGAAATTGGCCGCGGCGATTTGGTAGGCGCGATCGGCGCGCGCCAAAGCATCGGCATCTGCGGCAAGCGGCGAGGGAATGAAGTTGCCGCCACCGCAATTACTGAAAACCTGATCCTGCGCTTCGAGCCACGTCTTGACCGCGGTGGTTTGTGCGCCGTACTTCGCGATGCGCTCATTGAGAGTGGCAATCGCCGTGTCAAACGAATCCTTCTGGCAGTTTAAGTAAGCCTCGTATTCATTCGGTTTCTCGCGACTGCGATAGACCGAAATCGGCGCCGGATCCTGATCGGTAACTTTCCGGCGCGCTGCGAACCAACTCTTGATCCAATCCTCATCGCCTGGCGTCCAGCCAAAGTTAAGGCGGTCCTTCCAGAGTTCACTCAGCGCCTTCTGCTCGTCGGGCGTGAAGCTTGAGCTGTTGAGATAACGGTAAGCAACGAAGAGATACGAACGCGCATAACTCGGCTGCACGACGCCAAGACGGCCGGCCGCAAATCGTTCCATCGGATAGCCTGGATGCACGGTGTGAACGAACACCGCTTCCGTCATAAATGGACCACACGCAGAGACTGTTGGCGCGCCTGGCAGTACAACTGCGAGCAGACCGGCAACCAGAGCGTACAAACGTGTGCGTCTCATTTTCGGTAGGTCTCCATTGCGGCAGTGAAGGATTGTTTGGACCAGGGTTGCGGACTAAAAATGTAAAGCCGATCGACGGCGGGAGTTTTGACGGGTTCGTCGGTGGAAACTCCGGCGGCGTTCTGACACACGCGCGATTCAAACGGTTGACCGGTTTCCAGGCGTCGCTGGAATTGGCGCTGGTCCACGCCGAGACGGAAGAGCATAGGGACCGCTTCGTCAATCGGAAGGCCAGTCAGCCAGTCGTCACCGGCGCACCACGAGGCGAGCGCGGTGATTGAAACTGAAGTCGAGGGACGCAGACCACGACGCAGAGTTTGCAGCAATTCGCGGTAGAAGGGTCGTTCGGAGACGACCGCATCGAAGTCGATCTGGACCACGGATGCCGCGGGTGAGTTGATGATCTCTCGCACTGTTTGTTGTAGTTGGGAGGTGGAGAGAGCCGGCTTGTCAGTTTCGATACGGACGACCGCGATCACCTTCGTGCCTGGTGAAAGGCGCAACGGTTGTAAACGGGGTCTGACAAGAACGTTGTCGCCGCGCAAAGTGATCGTCTTTGCCAAAAAGGCGACGCCCGTTTTCTGCGGATCGAGAAAACTCAGATCTTCGGGACGTTCCCACGCCCAAAGAATCACCGGGGGCAGACTCTCAACCGTTCGAGTCGGTCTGGTAAAAAACAACGCGATCAAAATCGGCAAGAGAAGAATGACTGCAAGAAGTCTCATTTGAATTGCCAGAGTTTACACCACAGATTACACAGTTCACACGATTTCGCTATACTGCCTCGCTTATGGAACGTGAGACTTTGGACTTTGATGTCGTGTTCGTGGGCGCCGGGCCTGCAAACCTCAGTGGCGCACTCCACCTCACACGATTGGTCAAACAGAGCGGTGAACTCGGCGACATCGAGATCGCCGTCATCGAAAAAGGTGCGGCGGTCGGCGCGCATATCCTTTCCGGCGCGGTAATGGATCCACGCGCTTTGAAAGAACTGATTCCGGATTTTGTCGAACAGGGCGCACCACTCGAGTCGCCCGTTAAAGAAGATTACTTTCTCTACCTCACAGCGAAACAGGCGATTCGTTCGCCGATCACTCCGCCGCCACTCAAAAATCACGGTTACTACATCGTCTCGCTGAATCGTCTCACGGCGTGGCTCGGCGAAAAATGTGAAGAAGCGGGCGTGAACATCTTTCCCGAATTCCCCGGCGCCGATCTGCTTTACGACGAAAACGATCGCGTGCTCGGTGTGCGCACCGGCGATAAAGGAATCGACAAGGAAGGGAAGCCGAAAGTGAACTTCGAACCGGGTGTCGACCTGCGGGCGAAGGTCACCGTACTCGGCGAAGGACCACGCGGTTCGCTGACCAAACAACTGGTCGAGCGTCTCGGACTCGCTGAAGGACGCGAACCGCAGGTCTACAGCATCGGCGTGAAAGAGTTGTGGGAACTACCTGACGACCGTTATCCGGCAGGACGCGTCACTCACACCCTCGGCTTTCCCTCCGACTCACAAACTTACGGCGGCGGTTGGATCTACGGCATGCAGAACCGCGTGCTGAATATCGGTTACGTCACTGGACTCGATTACAAAGATCCGTTACTCGATCCGCACGCAGAGTTTCAACGCTACAAGACTCATCCCTACATCGCGCGTCTGCTCGAGGGCGGCAAGATGATCCGTTACGGCGCGAAGACAATTGTCGCCGGTGGTTACTTCGCGATGCCGCGAACTTACGCTGACGGCGTGTTGCTTGTTGGTGACTGTGCGGGATTTCTTAACTCACAACGGCTGAAGGGAATTCACTCTGCAATCAAGAGCGGAATGCTTGCTGCCGAAGTGATCTTCGAGGCATTGAAGAAGGGCGATTACTCTGCGAAGCAGTTGCAAAGCTACGAGCAGGTCGTGAACGACAGTTGGATTATTCCCGAACTGCGCAAGGTGCGAAACTTTCACGCGGGCTTCAAACACGGGCGCTGGCTCGGGTTGATCAATACGGGCCTGCAATTCTTTACCGGCGGACGGGCCTGGGGAATCTTCGATCGCGATCGGGCCAAGGCTGGTCACGAAGAGATGAAGAAGCTGTCGGCTTACGGTTATCACGGCGACAATCTCGAACAGCGATATAACGGATTGCGCTTCGACGGAAAGACTACGTTCAATAAACTCACTGACGTGTATCACGCGGCCGTGGGCCACGACGAAGATCAGCCCGTGCACCTGCACGTGCTCGACACGAATATTTGTTCGACTCGTTGTGCGGAGGAATACGGGAATCCGTGCCAGCGTTTCTGTCCGGCAGCGGTTTATGAAATGGTAGACGGCGGCGCGAGCGGCAAACGACGTTTGCAGATCAACTTCTCAAACTGCGTTCACTGCAAGACCTGTGACATCATGGACCCGTACCAGATTATTAACTGGGTCACGCCTGAAGGCGGCGGCGGTCCTGACTACAAAGGGATGTAACTCTGTGTCCCTCTGTGGTCTCTGTGTCTCTGTGGTTTCTGTTCTCGTGCACAGTAAAACCACCACAGAGACACAGAGACCACAGAGGGACACAGAGAGAGCTAACTGGCGGCCTCCGAGTCTGGTTGTTTGATGGCAAAGTGAACCCGCCCGCGGATCACTTCTTCAAGCGCAATTCGTGTCGGCTTATGCTTCTGCGGATCGATATCTATCCGTGGAGTCGCTCCGCGTTGTAGTTGCTTGCTGCGCTTCGCTGCGAGGATGATGAGACGATACTTCGAATCGACTTCCGGTACACTCGTCGCTTCCATTTCGTTCTCAGTCAACTCTGTCGTAGTAGCCACTCGATTGCTCCTTCTTCTTATCAGTGCAATTTATTTTTCCGACTTGAATTCTTTGATGACTTCCTGCACCAGCCCTTCCTGGCGCACGCAGCGGGCTCGTTCGGCATAAATAATCGAGGCAAGCTGCGCTGCGGCCCGCTCCACCTCGTCGTTGATAATCACGTAGTCAAAAGCTGAATACTGGCGCAACTCGTCCGGCGCGTTGCGCAATCTGACTTTGAGTTCTTCAGGCGTGTCCGTCCCGCGCGCAATCAGCCGCTCACGAAGCACCTCATAAGACGGCGGCAAGATAAAGATGCTCACCGCGTCAAGCGACAACTGACGCACACTGGCCGCGCCCTGAACATCGACTTCCAGTACGATGTCCGTACCAGCAGCAGTCTCTTCCGTGATCTGGCGTTTCGCTGTGCCGTAGTAATTTCCGTGCACGCACGCCCATTCAAGAAACTCACCGGCAGCCACCATCTCGTCAAAAACCTGCCGGCTGACAAAGAAATATTCGCGGCCATTAACCTCACATTGTCGTGGCGCACGAGTTGTGAATGACACAGAATAGCCAAGATTTGGCACAACGTCCAAGACGTGGCGGATGATTGTGCCTTTGCCGCCGCCCGAAGGTGAGCTGACGACAAACAAAGTTCCTCGAGGTGCGGTGGAGTCTTTGATTTGAGTAACCGGCTGTAGTTCTTTCACTTTACTCGACATTCTGAACCTGCTCGCGAAGTTTTTCGACCTCTGCTTTTATCGCCAACCCAGCTTCCTTGATCACTAAATCAGTAGACTTGGAAAGCGTGGTATTCGCTTCACGGTTCAGTTCCTGCAAAAGAAAGTCGAGCATCTTTCCGGCTTCCCCTGGGGCATCAAGCGCTTCCTGAAATTGGCCAAGATGGCTGCGCAGCCGCACCATCTCTTCGCTCACGTCGCTGCGGTCGGCGAGATATGCTACCTCCTGGGCCAACCGCGCCGGATCTATCTCTACTACTTGTCCACCACGATTAATCAGCTCGCCGATCCGTTTTTGCAAACGCGCGCGATAAGCTTCGGCGAGTCCCGCCGCTGCGGCCTCGATGGTGGGTACGATCGATTCGATCTTTCTGACGCGGTCGCGCAGCTCCGCTCGCAGCGCTTCGCCTTCCTGTTCGCGCATCCCTTCGAGTTCATCGAGTGCCTGGTCCACCGCCGCGTCGATGGCGCTGATGATTCGCTCGTCGATGCCGTTGCGCGCCGGTTGCAAAGCGCCGGGAATGCGAGCGAGCACGTTGATGTCGAGCTCGCCGGCGATCTGAAAGTCCTGCTGGAGTTGTTTCAGCGCGTTGAC
>DASXRE010000266.1:0-13157 GCA_036506775.1 Pyrinomonadaceae bacterium
AAGTTGTCGACAAACGGCAGCAGCGAGAGCGCCATCAGACAGGAAAAATAGAGCGCGACTCCGCCGAGTCGCGGAATTGCTGTGCGATGCAGGCGCCGTCCGTCCGCAGGCACGTCGAGCAAGTTGAGGCGTTGGCAGAGCCGCCTAATGAGCGGCGTGGTAATCAGTGAGGCGGCTGTCGCTATCAGGAAGAGGGCAAAATAGGTTTTCAAACGAATTTCCTCCGATCACCCTGACCAATTGAGGCAGTAGCGTCTGTTTGGAAAAATCGGAAAGAGCCCTTGGCCGTTTTGTGTTCCCTTTTAGTGTTTCTTCACGTGCTTGCAGAATCTGGGAGACCACACCATCGACATCGCCGTGCTGAGTCAGCAGAAACTGCTCTCTGCGACTGTGTGCGGCGATGTCGGTAACGTGACTTGGTTGTGGTCCAATGTAGAGCGCCGGCGTGCCAATCGACAGGATGTTGTAAATCTTGCAAGGGTGAACGATGCCGACAAAACTTTCACCCATCACCACCACGTGCAGATCAGCCGCCGATAACGAACTGGATAGCTCATGTAGCGGCTGATACGGCAGACACTTCACGTTCGCCAACTCGTGACGTCGAGCAAACTCTTTCACCTTTGCCTGCTCGCTGCCGCCGCCGACAAAACAGAACGTGATTTCTGGACCGCCTTTCAGCTTCAACGCGGCATCAAGCAAGGTGTCGAGTGGATGACACGGACTGTGATTGCCCGAGTACATCACCACAAACTGGTCTTTAAGTCCGTGTTGCCGTCGAAACGCTTCCCTGCCCTCGGCAGAGAAACCAACCGCGTCGTCATGCGACCACGGCGGAATGATCGTGACGCGTTGCGGGTCCGTACCTTTCGCCAACACGCGATCCCGCATGAAGCGGTCCAGCACGATCGTGTGCTGCGCTTGTTTGAGGCTGTAGTTCAACATCCGTTGCAGCACACGCGCCGCCAGCGAACGCTGCGCCAGCCAACCAGCAGCAATCGCTTCATCCGGATTGAGGTCCATCACCCAGAAGCAAAACGCGCCGCCTTTCAACTTCACCAGCAGTGCAGCGAGAAACGAGATCAACGGCGGTGAGGTGAGCGCCACCACCACATCGAAATGTTGGAGCAACACCAACCGCCACGCGCAAACAATCGCAAAACTCCCGAAATTGGTGGCACGCCGCCAGCGGCTACTCTTGCCCAGCGAGAGTGACGGAATGCGAATGATGTCGATGTTGTTCCACGACTCACGACGTGGAAAGCGCAGCGACGGATTGTCGTAACCACGATCGCCGGCGATCACTGTTACGTCGTGGCCTTGTGCAGCGAGCTCCGCTGCGAGGTCGGTGAGGTGTTGTGCTGTAGAAACTACATCAGGGTAGAAACACTGGTTGAGGAGCAGAAACTTCAAACCTTCGGACTACTCAGGCGCTTGCGAAAGTCGTCTACTGTTTTCTCCAGACCCTCACGCAAGGGAATCGTCGGGTTCCAGCGCAACAGTTTTTGCGCGCGGGTGATGTCAGGCTTTCGTTGCCGTGGATCATCGGCGGGCAGCGGCAGGTGCTTGAACCCGGAGTTTTTGCCGCAGATCGCCATCACCTCTTCGCCGAGTTGCTTGATGGTGAACTCACCCGGATTGCCGAGGTTGACCGGCTCGTGCAGGTCGTCAGTATTCATCAAACGAATCAGTCCCTCGATGAGATCGGAGACGTAACAGAACGAACGAGTCTGCTCGCCTTCGCCGTAGAGCGTCAGCGGCTCACCACGCAAGGCCTGCACGATGAAGTTCGACACAACGCGTCCATCGTCTTCCAACATACGCGGACCATAGGTATTGAAGATGCGCGCGATGCGAATGTCGACCTTGTTCTGACGGTGATAGTCAGTCATCAACGTTTCAGCCAGTCGCTTGCCCTCGTCGTAACACGAGCGCAGCCCGATCGGATTGACGTTGCCCCAGTACTCTTCGGTCTGCGGGTGGACCAGCGGATCACCGTAGACTTCCGAAGTCGAAGCCTGAAGAATCCGCGCCCGAACGCGCTTGGCAAGGCCGAGCATGTTGATGGCGCCCATGACACTCGTCTTCACCGTTTTCACCGGGTTGTACTGGTAATGAACAGGCGAAGCCGGACACGCAAGGTTATAGATCTGATCGACCTCGAGAAGAATCGGCTCGGTGACGTCATGGCGCAGTAATTCGAAACGCGGATTGTCAAGCAGGTTAAAGATGTTCTCGCGTCTGCCGGTAAAGAAATTGTCGAGGCAGAGCACTTCGTTGCCTTCCCCGAGGAGCCGCTCACAAAGATGCGAGCCGATGAAGCCCGCGCCACCTGTTACCAAGATTCTCATCTGTCGGATCTCCGCACCGCGTAATTGCCGAGATAGAGCGCGTCCATGCGTGTCTTGAGAAAACAAGCGATCGCTTCCTGCGGCGTGCAGACAATCGGCTCATTCTCATTGAACGACGTATTCAGCACGACAGGCACGCCGCTCAACTCGGCAAAATCTGAAATCAACTGATAGTAACGTTGATTGAGTTTACGCGAAACTGTCTGTAGTCGCCCCGAGCCGTCGACGTGCGTCACGGCGGGAATCTCGGCGCGGCGTTCAGGCTTGATCTGGTAGACCATCAACATAGTGGGCGCGGGGTGTGTCTGTTCGAAATAGTCGCCGACGCGCTCTTCGAGAACTGAAGGCGCAAACGGTCTGAACGGCTCGCGCTTCTTGATTCGCTCGTTGAGTATGTCTTTCATTTCCGCGCGTCGCGGATCGACCACGATCGAGCGATTACCAAGCGCTCGTGGACCAAATTCCATTTTTCCCTGAAACCAGCCCACGACCAGACCAGCGGCGATATCCTTTGCGGCGCGCTTCGTCACCTCCTGGTCGTCATAATTCTCGAACGCCAATCCGCTTTGATCGAGCGCCGCTCGAATTTGCGCATCTTTGAACTCGGGGCCGGTGTACGCGCCCGTCATCACTTCTCCGCGCCGTTGTTTCAGCGCCTGATTGTGCAGGTGATAACAGACACCCAACGCCGTGCCGCTGTCGCCCGCGGCCGGTTGAACGAAGATCCTGCGAAACGGTGTGTGGAGCAGAATCTTTCCATTCATCACTGAGTTGTAGGCGACACCGCCTGCCAAACCCAAATCCGTGGCTCTGGTTTGCTCGTACAGGTGATTGAGCACATGAAACGTGATCTCTTCGAGACGCAACTGCAAACTCGCCGCGATATCACGGTCGCGATCCGAGAGCGGCGCGCCCGGTTCACGCGCCGGACCAAACGTGCGCGTAAACTCGTCCGAGTAAATTCTTCCAATCATCGGCGAACCCTGGTCCCACGTCATCTCGACTCCTTCTGCATGATGGCGAAAGTAGTCGAGATTCAACCGAAACTGGCCACGCTCTTCGGCGCGAATAATCTCGCGGAACTGATCAATGAAACGCGGCTGGCCATACGGCGCCAGGCCCATCACCTTGCCTTCGTCGCCGTAATGCGGAAACCCGAGAAACTGTGTCGTCGCCGTGTAGACGATCCCGGTCGAGTGCGGATACTCAACCTGGCCCAGCACTTCGATTGAGTTCCCTTCACCGTTGGCCCACATCGTGGAGATGAAATCGCCAAACCCGTCGATTGATAACAGCGCCGCGCGTTCGAAAGGCGAGACGAAGAAACAGCTCGCGAGATGCGCCAGGTGATGTTCGACGTTGTGAAACTCGGCGCGCAGTTGTCGCTTTGAAATGCTGAACACACGCGCGAGTTCGTCTCGCAGGTCTCGCACCTTCGCGGCATTGGCGAGTCGATCCTTTGCCTGGCGAAACACACCTAAACGAGATGCGGCATACAGGATCTTCTTATGCAAGTGCGCCGACGGGTCGCGCGAGATACCGATGTGGTCTATATCTTCGAGACGAACATCTGCTGCTTCCAGACAGTAACGGATCGACTGCTCCGGGAAACCGGCGCAGTGTTTGATGCGATTGAACCGTTCTTCTTCGACCGCGGCGATCAGTCGGCCGTCTTTGATGATTGCCGCTGAAGCATCGCCGTGATACGCGTTGATGCCAAGGATGTACATCGCGAGTCGAGCAAATAGAGCGAGAGTATCAGTTCCGCCAAGGTTCTTTGGCAGGCGTAATAGAAGCCGGGCCAGCCGTCAAAAACTCCGCCGCGGACGAGCAAACAGTAAAAAGGCATGGCCGGCGGAAGAATGATGGACCAGCGTCGCAGTCGATCAGTCAAGCGCAACGTCTGACGATCGGCGGCGAGAAGTTTCTGGGCTTCGAGTTCTGCGTAGCGCGTTTGGGAAACAAGCCAGCGACTGAGTGGCTTACGATCGTCGTGCAGCAACGGTGACTGCAAATCGTCAATTCGGCCGTTGATTACAACGCGCTGGGTGTGTCCGTCCTGGACGTACGATGCTGCTTCGCGTCGATACAACACCGTCACCGGCGGATAGATGCCGCTATGCAGTCTTTCGCCGTTAATGCAGTAGACGAATTTCGCGCGATAACCAGCCGTTGTCTCATCTGGATTGAGGCGTTCGAGTTCACCCGTCAGATCACTCGTCACGGTGTAATCGGCGTCGAGGGCGAGGACCCATGGCGTCCTGATGCCAGTCTCCCGCAGCCCAAACTCCCACTGATTGCGATGACAATCAAACGCGCGCTGAAACACGCGCACTTTGGGAAATGAAGCCGCAATTTCCAGTGTCGCGTCGTCGCTGAAGCTGTCAACGACAACGATGTCGCGCGCCCACGACAGCGCTTGCAGCGTGCGGCCGATATTCGGCGCTTCGTTGTAACTGAGAATCAGAGGTGTGATCTGTTCGAGCATCAGGCGTCGGCTTTCCGCGCGTGGCAGATCATGTTTTTCCAGAGCCACGGCGCGCGACCGTAGAAGGTGAAACTGAGGTCAATGAAGCCGTGGCCACGCATTAGCTGCGAGAGCGAGTCGACGCTGAAAAACTTGATGTGGCCGCCGTCGTGCAAGGCGGAAAAGTGCGCGTCCATTTTGCCCGTGATCGCAAGGGCGAGATTTTTGAGATAACCGTGATATGGCGTGCCGATTAAGACGTGGCCGTTTGGTTTCAAGAGCGCGTGCGCCGCTTCCAGCAGATCAGACGGACGATACAAATGCTCGATCACGTCGCTCGAGATTACGAGATCAAATTTGCCCAAGCCGTCAAGCTCACTTTCAATACGCCCCTCAATGAACTTCGCCTGCGGGTAAGCTCGACGCGCGATCCGCAGGCCACTGACCGAGGCATCAACTCCGGTCACTTCATAACCGAGCGCCGCCAGCCGGCCCGTAATGTGTCCGTTCCCGCAGCCGAGATCGCAGATCGATTTCACGCCTTCAAGCGGTTTCACCCGCTCGACAAAAACTTTCGTGAGCTTCTCGCCTGACGCGCCGTTTCCGGCGGACGCACCGTGCCAGTCAAACTCAGTGTAAGGTTGCGCTGCCATTACGCAGTGCGCGATTGCTCAATATTTGACGGTAGAGTTCCGCCAGTTCAGCCGCCGTCCTTTGCCACGAATAGCGCTGAGAAAATTGATACGCCGCGCGCCCACGCCTCTCCCGTTCTTCCTCTTCTTTCAAGATCAGCGCCAGCCCCTGAGCCAACTGGCCCACATCAATAACCCACCCGGCTTCAGCGGCTTCAATTTCTGCCGCCAGATTAACGTTTGGACTCACTAGGACCGGCACACCATGCGCCATCGCTTCCAGCACGCACAGTCCAAAGTTCTCCTGGCGCGACGGCAACGCGAGCAACGACGCACCACGAAGCAGAGCTTCCTTCTGTTCGCCTTCAACCCAACCAGTGAAGATGATGTTTTCGGCGTCGCCGGCTTTCTGTTTCAGCACGGCGACATAATCAGGTTGACCGTCACCCGCGATGATGAGCCGCCACTTGTTTTGTTTCAGCGATTTGAACGCGTCGATCAAAACCTCCAGATTCTTTTTCGAGTGCAAGCGCGACAACACGAGGATGTAAGACTGCCCGGGAACCTGATTCGCCGGCGATCCGTTCACCTCCACACCGAGCGGAATCACACTCCCATGATTCAATCCCAGGTATTCTTCAGTGGCCGACTTTTCAGCCGCGGCTGTGTAGTGGACCGCGGCCGAGCGTTGCAGCATCGTTTTCGCCGACAACAACCAGAAAAGGCGCTTCCTCAGCGGCTTCTGTTTCATACTCCACGGATCGAGAGTTCCGAGCGGCCGCACGATGTAAGGAACGCCCGACCTGCGGCAGGCGCGCGCGGCAGCAACAGAGGCATGATTGAAAACAGCATGAATATGGACCACGTCGAATGCTTTCACACTTTTATTCAACCAATCCTTCAGCGGCCGCGAATACTTGAACGAATCACCCAACTGAACCGGAAAGAATCTCGTTGCCAACCCTTTGTAATCGACAATGCAATCCGTGCCCTTCTGCGTTAATCCGTAGCCCGTAGTGGCCAACGTAACTTCAATCCCGAGTTCCTGAAGCGCGCGGCACATCGGTACGATCGCCATTGCCGGTCCACCCGAACGTTCCGAAACCGACGGGATAACGTGCAGCACTCGCATCACAACGTCACGTTGTTCAACTGACACCAGCGCGCCAGTACAAACAGCGACCAGGGTCGCGACCAGCCCACCGCGCGCGGTGATTGCAAGAATCGTCGCCACACGTCTCGCACGCCATCCGCCACCAATCCAGCGGCGGCCAGTTGCTTCGCGTCGGCAAATACCGACGAGATCTCAGCCCGCATCCTGCCCTGCATCCACTTTTCAAACGGCAACGTGAATCCCATCTTTCGCCGGGCCAGGAAATCGCGTGGCAGCAAGTCGGCAACCGCATCGGCGAGCAGCGGCTTTGGTGCTGCAGCGCCGCGCCGGTCCAGCTTCCACTCACCCGGCAAGGAAAGCACGTAGTCAACGAGCTTCACGTCGACAAACGGCACCCGCACCTCGAGCGAGTGGGCCATGCTCATCGCATCCGTGTCCCGCAAGAGCGTGTTGGCCATGTAGCCACGCAACTCGAGACGCGAGATCGTATTGACCACGTCAGCGTCGCTAACGTCCTCCACGCCAGCCGCCACAAATCCGTTCTTCTTCTTCGCGGTAATCTGTGACAAAAAGTCCGTCGCAAAGAGCTGTCTCGTGATCTGATAAACCTCCTGCGGCGAACCATTACTTTTCGCCAACTGCCAGAACTTCTGGCTCTGAACCGAACTATTCAACACCGCTCTCCCTACACCCGCTGCCGCGCGTAACACTCGCTTCGAACTCTTCGGCACAGAAGCAAACCTCAACGCGCGTCGAAAGCTCGGGTAACCCGCGAAGAGTTCATCACCGCCAAGCCCCGATAGTGCAACGGTGATTCCGGCATTCTTGACCGCCTGCGAAACGACAAACGTGTTGATGCCGTCCACCGTCGGTTGGTCGAGTGAGGAGATTGCCGCCGGCAAAATCTCCATCAACTGTTCTTCCTTGAGGCGAATCTCGCAATGCTCCGTCTGTAATCGATCCGCAACCGCACGCGCATACCGCTCTTCGCTGAGTTCGCGCTCGTCAAAAACCACGCTAAACGTCTTCGGTCGTTGCTCGCTGACCTTGCTCATCAAAGCCACAAGCGCGCTCGAATCCATCCCGCCCGAAAGAAAAACGCCAAGGGGAACGTCGCTGACAAGATGCAACCGGATCGATTCTTCCAGCTCCGCGCGCAAACGCGCCACCGCGTCGCTTCTGTTTGCGGGAGGTGAGACTTGAAACTCGCTCGTGAACTTCGTCACCGTGCACTTCAGGTTACCGCTGCTCGTGGTCGTCACTTGCAAGTAATGACCCGGCGATAACTGCCGCACACCTTCAACCATCGTGAGTGGCGCCGAGACGGACCCGTTGGCGAGGTATGACTCGAGACCCGAGCCACTGAGTTTGCGCGGGATCAACCCGGTGGCGAGCAGCGCTCGTAGTTCCGAAGCAAAGATCAGCAGATGATCGGTGACGTAGTAGTAAAGCGGCTTGATGCCAAACGAATCTCGCGCCAGAACCAGTTCTCGTTTCTGGTTGTCCCAGATGGCGAGTGCAAACATGCCGCGTAGCTTTGTGAAGCATTGGACGCCATACGTTCGGTAAGTGTTGAGGACGACTTCCGTGTCAGTTTTTGAGCGGGGACTTGCGCCGATTGAATCGGATAGTTGTTTGAAGTTGTAGGTCTCGCCGTTGTAGGTGATGCAGTTACCCGTTTCCGGATCGAGCATCGGTTGGTGACCCGCTTGAGACGTATCGATGATCGCGAGTCGCGTGTTGCCGAGTGAGACTTCGCCGCCTTCGAACCTGCTGCTCCAGATTCCCTGATCATCTGGTCCACGATGTCGCTGCGCCGCGTTCATGCGCGCGACCGCCTCTTCGCTCACGCCCGCGCCGAATCGTGTGACCCGCAGAATGCCGGAGATGCTACACATTCACCGCTGCCTGCGCATATCTCACAAACCGATCAACTCCGTGCGCGAGCGTGTGCTCGCTCACACTCTCCTCCGCTTGCCGGCCCAACTGGTCCAGTTCCAAATCCGACAAAGACGCCGCGTCGCGCATCGCATTTAGAATCTCGTCTTCATCTCGCGCCGCAATAAGCCAACCATTCCTGCCGCTCCGCACAAACTCCAGCGCCGCACCCATGCGATCGGTCGCAATCACCGGCAGTCCGGAAGCCAACCCTTCCGGCACCACCAATCCCCAACCGTCATACCGCGAAGGCACGCACAACACATCAGCCGACGCATACAACTTTGGCAACTCATCCCAATCCTTGAATCCCAGAAACTCCACTTGCTCTCGCACCGGCCGAAGCGTGTGCACCATCGCGTCTCGCAAGTTCCCTTCACCAGCGATCTTCAATCTGACGTGCGGCAGTTCATGCGCAAGCCGGACGAAAGCGCGGGCGAGCAAGTCAACGCCCTTGCGCTCAATCAGTGAGCCCGAAAAGAGGAAGACCCTCTCATCCGTCCTCGTCCGCGAAGTCCGCAGCCGAAATCGATTCAGGTCAGAAAAGTACGGCAAGTTGAAATAAGCTCGCCCGTCACCAAACTCTTTTCGATAACCATCGATCGCAAACTCACCAATGCCCCAGATCGGCGCTGCCGACGCGTGCAACTGCGAGAGTTTCCATTTGCGCAAGATGCGTCCGGCCCATGCGGGTTGCCGAAAACCCGGCCGCTCACCCCAAAAACACCAGGGCGCCTCTTGACGCGCGCGCTGGTCGATCAAGTCTTCCGCGCAAGCGTGACGGTAGTAATTAAAGACCACCAGATCCGCGCGACGCGCAGCTTCGCGAGCACGGGCCAAAGCGTCAACTGAACTATCAAGCCCGATCCATTCGTGACGAATGTTTCCCGTTTTCCACTGCCGCTCCGGATCGCGCCCACGCAGATAACCAACCTGCAACTCATGCGCGCCACGCGCTTCAATTTCGTTGAAGAACTCAACCTGATAAGGCGACGGTATGTCAGTCAGTACAAAAACTCTCACGCCGCTTTCGCACGACGCAGCTTGATGAACAACTGCGCCAGTCCAACCCACGCGAGCACGACATAACTCACGAGTATCAACTCGAGAATCGAACGCATCCCGGAAAACAGCGCCATCACCACAATGCTGTAGATCACCAGTGCGCCTTGCGTCGTAGATCGAGTGAGCAAGCCACGCGCGAATGAAGAGATGCGGCCATAAAACCAACCACCCAAGGCAATGCCGATGAAGCCAAGCGACATGTAAAGCTCGCCGATCACCGAATACGAGTACGATACGCCTTCGACGCCCAGCGCGGTCGGCAAATCGAATCCCGGATCGGTTGGCTTGTCCGGCCAGAACACACGCGGAACCGGGCGCACCAGCACGTAAACCAGATACTTGTGATAGACGAACCCGTGCGACTGCGGTATCAGTTGAATGATCTGACACAAGCGATAAAAGTTGTCGTCAACGCGCAGGTGCTGCTCTTCGAGAATCTGTCGCTTCTCCAGCCTGCTGACGGTCGCGTCACCCTTGCCGACGAGCACACCGAGACCGACGTTTCGATACTCGAGCATGATCTGCAACGTTATCAGCACCGCGATCACCGCCAGTACGGTCGTGACGAGATGCTTCACACGCAGTTGCCGCTGGTCCAGGATCCACAGCACCAAGGCCATTCCCGACACGACGCCAATTACCCGCCGGCTGCCGCTCTGCGCGAGAAACAGCGTCATCACGATTGACAGGCCGACGCAAAGGATCGTGCGTGCATTTCGCAGCCCGACGCGCCTCCCGATCACGACCGTGAGAATCGGCAAGAGATAACCGAAGTACTGCAAGTGGTCCAGGAACGCGTCCCAACCACCCAACTGCCCACGTCCCCACGGCGCCGCCCAACGCTCCTGACCAAGGTAATCGACCATCTCGAAGACGTTGAAGTTGCACGGAATCGCGAAGTTCAACATCCCGATGAAAAAACAGGCGATTGCCAACGCGAAGTAAGTGTTGGGTGAAAACTCCTGCGATACCGAACGGATTAGCACGTCCGGCGTTCGCCACGGGCGTCGCACGGCGCCAATCCAGACCATCACGACAAACAATCCAATCGCTACAAACGCTTGTCTGACTTCGTCCGCCGTGATGCTGTCCATCGAGTAGACGCCTTGTAACAGGTCGAGCAGTAACCAGTAGATCGGCGCGAGGGCGAGCAACGATTCACCGCGCAGCAGTGTTTTGGGATAACGAAGAGCAGCGGAAAGTGGCGCGATTGCCAGGCCCGCGGACATCACAAGCGCCGGATAAAACAAGGCGCCGGGTTCGGTCGGGTTGTCCGGGATCAGCACTGTCGCGAGCACCGTCGCCATGCTCGTGCTCAGGATCGCAAGCAGCGTCGACCGCATGGTCAGACCCGGATTTGCGGTTATCGCGATCGTTGGACGGTTCCAGGTAAGCGACTGCACTTTGTGCCTTTTGTGCTTCTTTGTGGCAGTCTCCTGCAGAACGAAATCAGCGGAACGCATTACAACTGCGAAAACGATGACGCGAGTGACTGCAAGCTGAACTCGTCGCGAACGTACGAGTGTTCTGACATCTCGACCAACTTGTCGGGCGCGCGAAGCAGATCGCCAATCACTGCCGCGATTGCATCGCGAGAGACTTCTTCGAGAATGATGCCGTTGCGGCCGTGCTGGACCACTGCCCCGCAGAATCGCGACGCAATCACCGGCAGTCTCCACGACTGCGCTTCGAGTTGCGTCAACCCAAACCCGTCGGAAAGCGTCGGAAGAATGAAAACGTCAGCGTCGCGATAGAAGCGATCGACGTTGAAACGCGAAACAGCGCCAAACCGCTTGATACGCGAATGGCCTTTCAAATCGGCGGGCACTGGAATCTGCTGTGGCCCGACAAACCAAAACTCAACCGGTTCGTTGTCGAGGACGCGAGCGGCATCGAGCAACTGACGAGCGCCTTTGCGCAAATTGATCTGGCCAAGAAACAAAACTCGTAGCGGACGGTCAGAAGTGAACGCGGACGGATAAGTGCGCCGAAAAGACTGCGCCTCCTTGCTTGTTTGGAAGGCGAGCGGGATCACGCGGATCTTGTTCGCGGATATTCCCTCGCTCGTTAACGCATCGCGTGACCACGTTGAGTTCACGACAATCTCTTCTGCGAGCTCACATTCGTCACGCCACTGATGCCAGTAACTTTCGGGCGCGGGCTTCCAACCGTTCGCGTTGCCGTTGTGATGCAGGTGCGCAACGAGCCGCTCTTCAGCCGGACCGGGATCGATCTGGCCCAGGACCGTTCGCCAACCACGTTCGCGGGCAAACTTGAAAATTCCTTTTGCAGCGTAGCTGTACGCGAAGACATGCAACGGCTGCTGGTCCAACTCACGCTCGCGTCGTGCGAGTTGCGTGACGATGCTTTCCTGAAACCAGTCGTTTCGTTTGCCAATCAACTCCCAGCCACCAAGGCCCGCAGCCTGTGACCTCAACTCAAAGGTCAAGGCCGCCGCGTTCGCGGCGGTGACACGAGCATTCACCAGTTCGGAATGAAACCGCGTGGCAAGTCTGTCTTGCCAGTTCGTCAGCGTGCCCGGGCGGATCCAGAGATCGGTAATGAACTCGCGCAGCAGACCATTGAGGTGCAGCGCCCGCGGAACTGCGTAGTGTTCTCGCGCACCGAGCTGGCAACATAGCCATGAACTGTTTTGTGCCTCTTTGTTGCTGGCCCGCATCAGAAGGTCTCTGACACCGGCGCGCGTCGCAGCGCCAGATACGACTTCACTGCTTCATATCGCAACGGCAATCGATACTGACGGTGCGCGCGTAGATGTCTCGGGATCATCGTCACACCCGAACGAACGCCGCGCCAGCGGCCGTGTCGCAGTAGCCAGAGCACGCGATTCGCGCACTGGCCCAAACCCACCACCCACAGCGAAGCTGGGTAACGGAGATACGCAAGCAGCGCGAGATTCGCGATGCTGCCGGCCGTCACGCGCGGATCGCCGTGACGGCGTAGATCCGTGTCATGAAAGACGCGCAACCACGAGCTCCTGAGAATCCTCCCGCCACGTGAATGCAGTCGCAACGCGAGATCCACTTCCTCCATGCCGTACGCCACGGGCAACGGAACGTAACCACCGGCGGCGAGAAAAGCGTCGCGCCGGAAGATACACGCGCCGCCGGAAAAATCTGCGGTCCACTCCGCTTTGCGCTCGTCGAGTGCGATGGTTTCACCGCGGTGGTAAAGAGCCGCACAGATCACTGACGCGTTCGGATGTTTCGCAAAGAGTTGAAGGGTGCGGTCGAAGTAGTCAGAGTCGATCGGATATGAATCGTCGTCGAAGCTGGCAACAAGGTCGTGAGTGGCGGCAGCAAGTAACTGGTTCCGCCCGCCGCCGGGGCCAACACGTTGGGAACTTAACAGCACACGCACATCGGGAAACGCAGACCGAACTGCTTCCGCACACTGCGTCCGATTGTCATCAACATGGACCAGTATCTCGGCCGGCCGGGGTTCGCAACTCTGAATCAGCTTGAGCGTCGCGAGTGCTTGCTCGATTCGCTCATACACCGTGACTATGGCCGTAAGCTCGATCTCCAGCTTTCCTGACCTCCTTGGAGTGCGGGGACTTGTCACCGCTT
>DASXRE010000267.1:0-4594 GCA_036506775.1 Pyrinomonadaceae bacterium
AATGCGGCTGAGAGCACCGGCAGCGTAGCGCCCATCAACGTCGTGGGCACGAGCAACAACAAACACGACAACGCGAAGCGCAACAGAGTAAACGCAAAGAATCCCGGTTGGAGTTGTTGCCAGACGAGCGCGTAAAGATTATCTACACCGCTGAAAAGAACTGGGACCAGCAACGCATAGATGGCGATGCCGAACTCCATCCAGCCGTAGGCTGCGACCGGTTTCGTGATCCGCGGCGCAAGCCGGCCGGCGAGAGCGCTGCCGAGGGCGAGTCCGCCCATGAACGCGGCGAGCACGGTGCTGACCGCGAGTGTAGTCGCGCCGAAGACGAGCCCCAACATGCGCGCCCAGAGAATCTCGTAAATCAGACCGGTCGCGCCCGACAAGACGAAGCAGACACAAAGAAGCACAAGAGGCACAACAGAGGTAGGAGACGGTTGTCTGCTGCCAAAAACTTTCTTGTGCTTCTTGTGCCTCTTTGTGGCTAAAGGATTCACAGATAAATAACGTGACTGGTTCTCCAGATGCTGGCGGGTATCGAGCCCGGCGCCGCTGCCGTTAACAGGATCGCGTAGTCATGCTCGATTGCGTCGCGCGTGACACTTGTTTTCGGCGTCGCGTCGATCTCAAACGATTCAGGCGCCGCGCCTTCGACCGGCGTCACTAACGCCAGCCGTCGCAGGCAACGATAGAGTTGATCCATTCCCGCCCCGAATGGTCCAACTTCATCGCCCAGCACGAGTCTGACTTCCGCGCGTTCGTCAACGAAGTGCTTCAGCAACGAAGCTGTTTGCACAACACCTCTTTCGAATCGTTGCCGCAACTGTTCACTTGGCTCGCCAGGCAAACGTGTATCGAGCACGATGGTGACGCGGCGCTCGTCCTCCGAAGTAAACTCGCGCACAGTCAAACGTCGCGCTCTCGCGGTCGCCTTCCAGTCGATGTGGCGCAGATCGTCTTGCGGTTGGTAGTCGCGCAGCGAGAAGAGATCGTGTCCGGCGCCACGGCGCAGCGAAGGAATGCGTCCAGCGTACATCGGCAACAGGTGCAACTCGTCGCTGATCACTTCCGGCTTTGGATAGACGATGATGTCGACGTTGCGCGCGCGCAGGCGACGCCGGCGGCGAAAAAATCCGAATGGAAAGCGAGTCGATAATTCAAAGCCGTCAATCAGAACGTGGCCGCGTTTGGGAAACAGTTGCTCTACTCGTTGCTCCGCCGATGCGTGATGCGGCACGTAAGTGAAATAGGCCAGCAACCGTTTCGCGTAACGACGCCGCGACGAGGCTCCCACTTCACCTTCGCCCCTTGGTCCACGCGCTTCCACAAAGACCGAAAACGACGGCAACAGCCGTTTCGTGTTGCGCAACGTGACGATCACCGGCGCCGGTTCACCGGCAAAGATGTGATCCGGAAAACGCGCCGAGACAGTCAAGTCGCGTAGCGACGTGCGCGCGGCGATCCAGCCGACGAACAGCGTCGAGCAAAGCAGCGAGAAGACGAGAAACAGTAAATTGTTACCGGTGTTCCACGCCGCAAAACCGACGACGATGATGATCACGAGAAACACGCCACCGCCACTCGTCGGCTCGAAAGGAAAATCGAGATTCGCTACTTCGACTCGCGCCGACCGCGCGAGCGGCGGCACGATGAAGATCGTCAGCAACAGAGCGATGAGCAACGAAACGATCGCGGCAATGCCGGCGACGCCAGTGTCGCCCATGCGGCGTGCAAACACAGTGACCACCGCTGCTGCAAGTCCGGCCATGACGAGCAGAGTGCCGAGAATTACACGTGTGAAGGAGGCGCGTGGGCGAGTCACAGAGGAACACTGACGGTCTTCAAAATCTCATTCAACACCGCTTCAGCTTCTTCACTGCGCCGCAACGAGGATGAAAAGCGTGAACTGACTACGATGCGATGAGCAAAAACGGGGACGACCAACCGCTTGATGTCGTCAGGAATGCAGTAGGTGCGATCCTCGCTGAGCGCGAGCGCCTGCGCTGCTCGGAACAACGCGAGCGTGCCGCGCGGACTGACGCCAAGATCGAGCATCTCTGATTCTCGCGTGGCGGCGACGATACGCATCAGATATTGAACGAGTGCATCGTCCACCGAAACCGTCGTCACCGCGCGTTGCAATTCAACCACCTCGTGCGCAGTCATCACCGGCTCGAGATCTTCAAGCGGATCGGCATACTCGCGATCGCGCAAAATCAACTGCTCATCAGCAGGCGACGGATAACCAATACGCAACCGCAGCATGAACCGGTCCAACTGAGATTCCGGTAACGGATAGGTGCCGTGATGTTCGATCGGGTTCTGCGTCGCGAGCACGATGAAAGGCGCGGGCAGATAATGCGTCGCGCCTTCTACGGTGACGTGCCGCTCGGCCATGGCTTCGAGCAACGCCGACTGCGTTTTGGGCGTGGTCCGGTTGATCTCGTCAGCCAGTACGACGTTGGCGAAAACGGGGCCGGGCTTCCATTCAAAGACGCCGCTGTGCTGGTTGTAAACCGAGAGACCGATCACATCGGAAGGCAACAGATCGGAGGTGAACTGAATTCTCTGAAAGATGCAGTCGAGGGCTCGTGCGAGTGCGTGTGCGAGCGTGGTTTTACCGACTCCGGGAACGTCTTCGACCAGCAGGTGTCCGCCGGCGATCAGGGTCACGATGGCGAGCCGGATCGCGTCAGGCTTTCCCTTGATAACAGTCTCGACAGCCTTTTGCAGCCGTTCAATCTGATCGATCGCGTTGGCGCTGGTTAGCTGCCCACCCTGGATGGTCTCGAGGTTTCGCATGAACTGACCTGCATTCTACATGCTAAGAGCACACGTCGCACGGAAAAGTTCGCCGCGAATATCACTAATCAGACGCATGTGACCTTCTTCTTCGTCTGTAGTAGACTACACGCCGGAAATGGGCGAACGAGGCAGAAACAGGAACCTGAGACTCACGCCCTCGTGTAATTCGCCCAAGGAGGCTTTATGAAACCCCTGAACCAAAACAAGAAGAACCAGCGCGGCTTCTCGCTCATCGAGTTGATGATCGTGATCGCGATTATCGGCATCTTGATAGGCGTCGGTATCGCGGGTTACCGAGCAGCAATCAGGGCCGCCAACGAGGCCGCGGCAGTCAGAACACTTCGCTCCATCGCCGAACAGCAGATGCTCTATTTCAATGCTCACCAGCGAAGCGCGTTCGCGACTTTTGAGGAGATGCGGAAGGAAAATCTTCTCGACTCCCGCTTCGACGGGACCACGCCGGTCGTCGACGGTTATGTTTACACCATGAAGGTGATTCCGAAGTCCACGTCGCAGCAGACCGGTTACACAATCAACGCCGACCCGCAAGTAGCAACCGGCTCAGGCGCCACTGGAAAGAACCACTTTTACGTTGACTCTGACACGAACACGATTCATGTGAACGCGGACCAGCCCGCAGCCGCGACTGATCCTCCGATCGGCCAGTAAAAAGAGAGTTTTTGTACGGCAATGTACGCCAGCGACTGCAAAAGTCGCTGGCGTTTTCATTTACAGTCCTTCACAAAATCGGGAGGAATTGCTCATAGACACGACAACGTTTTTCACTAGACCTTGGACCTGATTCGGAGGTCAGTATGTTCCAAACACTTTTGAGAAGGTTACTTCTGGTCCTTGCTGCGGGAATTCTCGTTACCGCTCACGACGCCATGGGCCAGCAGACCAATCCGCGCATCGTGCGCGAGGTCAGACACGAGCTGGCGACGCTGCCGTACTATGGTGTCTTTGACTGGCTCGAGTATGAAGTGCAGAACGACGGAACAGTGGTCCTGCACGGGCAGGTGGTTCGTCCCACTACCAAATCGGATGCTGGAGCCCGGGTGAAAGAGATTGACGGCGTTCGCGGAGTGGTGAACCAGATTGAAGTCTTGCCGTTGTCGCCGAATGACGATCGGTTGCGGCGTGCGCTTTACCGGGCGATCTACAATTTCAATTCGCCACTGTTTCGCTACGCAACGCAGTCGGTGCCGCCGATACATCTGATCGTCAACCGCGGACACGCGACATTGAAGGGCGTGGTAGCAAACAGAAGCGATGCGCAATTGGCGTACATGCGTGCTCGCGGCGTGCCCGGGTTGTTTAGCGTCAAGAACGAACTCATTGTTGAAAGCGAGCAGCCGCGGTAGAAAACCGTCCACAGATTACGCAGAGCAGTCTGTGTAATCTGTGGCTTGCTCGTTAGTGGTTGAAGTCGGTAACGTTCTTCGTAACGAACATCGGAACGTTCGGTTCGAGTTGCGCCTTGACCTGAATGAAGTTCGCTCCTGCGACGTTGTTCATCACAAACGCGGGTCGCTGGTCAGGTTTCAGGTAGCTCAACTCCACGTCGCGCATCGTCAGACCCTTGACATGCCTGATGAAGAAACCATAAGCCGGCAACTCACCAAACATCGTCGGCTCAGGATACACAGCTTCCCTTTCCGGCGGATCGAGGGCCGCCTGCTCCTTCGTCCCGCCGCCCTGCGCATAGATGCGAATGTTGCTCAGGCGCACGTCCTCAATCGTGTAGCCGGGGATGCCGCTGATGATCGATGAGTATTTCGGATCGGCG
>DASXRE010000268.1:0-42483 GCA_036506775.1 Pyrinomonadaceae bacterium
ATTCGGAAGTCGATCGTCTGATTCAAAGCAGCCAGCAGGCGAAGGCTGAAGGCAAGGAGAAGTCGAGCTTTCCGTGGTGGGTGGTGGGCGCGATTCTTGGCGTGCTCTTCATACTGCTGATGATCATCATCATCATTGCGATCGTGGTGTTCATGATGCGTCGCCGCGGGAAGGCAAAGAAGGCGGGCGCGGGTGCCGCGGGCGCGCCGGGCGCCGGCAAAGCTTATCCGGCTCCCCTTCCAGCGCCTTCACCGGCGCCTGTTGCGGCTAATCCCGGCACACACAGACCTCCTCCACCACCGCCGCCACCACCGCCTCAACCGCCGCTGATGGGCGACCAGGGAATGACTGTGGATCTATCGCGCACCGTGGCGATCACAGCAGACGGCGATGCGTTTCCGCAGAATTACGGATCGATCCAGTTTGTTTCCGGACCGTTGTCAGGACAGAAGTTTCAGATCAGGCCTGACGGCGACTACATTGGCCGGGACGGTGGCTCTTCACAGATCGTCATCGGAGATCCGCGGATCTCGAAACGGCACGTGTGGATTGGCGTCAAGAATGGACGCGTCGTTATCGAGGACCAGAATTCCCGCAACGGCACGTTCGTTAACGATCCAAAATCGGCGCGCGTGACCGAGCGGCCACTCAACGCCGGCGACACCGTCATCCTTGGAGAATCAGACGTCGCACGCTTTGAATTCCACGCCTAGCGTTGCGGCTCTGCCGCCGGATGTGAGGCGGGGCTCTGCCCCGCCGTTCCCTTTGAAATGAAGTGGACTGTGCCCACCAGGGGCGAAGCCCCAAGGTTCTCTACTGCGGCGACGGCGAGGCAAGCCTCGCCTCACATCCGGCGGCAGAGCCGCAACCGCACGTTTGTTAATGATCCAAAATCGGCGCGCGTGACCGAGCGGCCACTCAACACCGGCGACACCGTCATCCCTGGAGAATCCGACGTCGCACGTTTCGAATTCCACGCCTAGCGTTGCGGCTCCGCCGCCGGATGTGAGGCGGAGCTCTGCCCCGCCGTTCCCTTTGAAATGAAGTGGGCTGTGCCCACCAGGGGCGAAGCCCCAAGGTTCTCTACTGCGGCGACGGCGAGGCAAGCCTCGCCTCACATCCGGCGGCAGAGCCGGAATCACAATCCAGGTTACCTGACTTTGCTGACTTTACTGGCGGGCTCGAGCAACGAGGCGAGCATGTCGGCGGACAGGGGTTTGCTGAAAAAGTCTCCCTGAATCTCGTCGCAACGGAGTACTTGCAGAAAACGTAACTGTTCCTCTGTCTCCACACCTTCCGCAACAACCTTCAAACGCAGGTTATGCGCGAGCGTGATGATGGCATTGACGATCGCCGCATCGTCGGTATCGCTCGTTGCGTCGCGCACAAACGACTGATCGATCTTCAAGGCACCGATGGGCAAACGCTTCAGCGACGCGAGCGAAGAAAAGCCGGTGCCGAAATCGTCGATCGAGATGTTGATGCCCATGTTCTTCCATCGCGTCAGCACGCTCGCAGCAAAGTCTGCGTTCTGCATGATGGAACTCTCAGTCAACTCCAGTTCGAGATGTGCGGGCGCCAATCCCGACTCGTGCAAAATTCGAATCACCGTCTGCGACAAATCCAGATCGTGAAACTGCCGCGCCGAGATGTTCACCGCCATCTGAATCGGCGCGAACCCCTCGTTCTGCCAGCGACGATTCTGCTGGCACGCCTCGCGCAACACCCACTCGCCGATCTGCACCACCAGTCCCGTGTCTTCCGCGAGCGGAATGAACTCAGACGGCGCTATGAGTCCGAACTGTGGATGCTGCCAGCGCACCAGCGCTTCGACGCCCGTGATTACGAGTGAATCCACGGACACGCGCGGCTGATAGTGAAGCACAAACTCGTCATTCTGAATCGCGCGACGCAAGTGAGTCTCGAGAGCGAGCCGCCGCGTGGCGAGTTCATGCATATCGGGCGTGAAGAACTGGTAGTTCGCGCCTCCAGACCTCTTGGCTATGTAAAGCGCAGCTCCGGCGTTCTTCAGCAGTGTGTGAGCGTCTTCTCCGTCAAGCGGAAACATGCTCACACCGATGCTTGCCGTGGTATAGAGCTCATGCCCGGGCAAGTCGAAGGCAAACTTCAACACCTGCCGCAGCGCACCAATCGTTTCGAGGACGTCTTTGGTCCCGTTGATGTGTGTCCGCAGCAGAGCGAATTCATCATTGCCGAACCGGGCCACCATGTCTGACTTTGTAATGCAGCTCTTCAAACGCTCGGCGAACTCACGCAGCAGACTATCGCCTGGCCCATGCCCGAGCGAATCGTTCACCTTCTTGAACTGATCGAGTGAAATAAAGAGCACGCCGAGTGACTGTCCGGTGGTCCTGGCAGTCGAAACCGCCTGCGTGAGCCGATCTTCAAACAACGCGCGATTCGGCAGTTGCGTAACGGTGTCATAGTAAGCCAGCCAATCGACTTGCGCGGTGCGTTGTTGCAGCAGATCTTCGAGTTGCTCCTTGTAGCGCCGCTTCTCCTGCAACAGTTCGCTGTGTTTGAGTGCGCGTTCAACGGAAGCCTCGACGTGCCGGATGTCGATCGGCTTGCTGATGTAATCAAAGGCGCCGACACGCAGAGCGCGAATCGCAAACTCGATGTCCTGGTTGCCGCTGATCATCACGACCACCGTATCGGGCGAGAGCGAATGAACGCGGGGCACCAACTCAAGTCCGCTCATCCCGCCCATATCAATGTCGCTGATGACCAGATCGAAGGTCTCTTTCTGAAGCGCGGTGAGTGCGTCCTCTGCGGAAGCCGCTTCACGACAGTCGTAAGCGTCGCCGAGCAGATCGATTAAAAGACTTCTGATCTGCTCTTCATCGTCGATGATCAGCAGTTTTTGCTTTGGACTTTCGAGATGTTCCATTACCGCTGTTTTTAGAGGCCCTTGCACATGCCGGGAGTCCACTGTTCGCGCAGCACGCGATCGTAACTCGTTTTTACTTCCCCCAAGTTCCAGCCTTTACGCTGCCAGATCGATCCGTCGGAAAACTCGACGCGATTAATCAGGACATTCTCCTTGAACGGATTCTCAGACTTGTTCGCCAGCGTGCTGACGTTCACCACCTCGCTTGGGCCAGCGAGGCTGAACCCTTCGAGATCCTTGCTCCTGTTCGCGCCGATATTCACACCGCATAAGAACTGCCGCCGCGCGACCAGCGAAGGATCCGCAGGATCTTGAAACTGATACTCCCAAAAAACGATCTCAACCACTTTTGTGCCGGGATTCTGAACCTTGACGCGGTAGGCAAAACCATCGGTCGTTTTCGGTTTCGTTGTTCTCGACTCCTGCACGCTCTTTTCCAACGCCGCGCTGCGGCCGTCGAGTGTGTCGGCATTTGGATCACGGACACCCGCGGGATCGTTGACGCGAGCGTTGCGCGCGAAGTTTTTGTTCTGCGGGATCATCGCTCGCGCGGGTGCGCTGCCTTCATCGGCCGGTGTTTCAATGTTGCGATGCACGCGCGACCATTTGAAACTCGCCACGGTTAAAGGCGCACTGTCAGTGTTTGAACTTGAAGTCTGGTAAGGAATCAGGAGACCAAAGAGAATCGGAAAAAGCCACTTCATGGTCCGCCTCCGCTAACCAAGTTTGACGCAGTATGCGCCACTTCGAGGCTACGGTTCAACCATTCAAGAGCCGCAGAGCCGCGTAAGACACAGGGCTTTGGTTATGGCTGGGCAGGTTTCAGCGGCAGTTGGAAGTCTGTCACGTTCTGGCAGGGCTTGAATTCAATTTCAGTCTTCGCTGCTTCCGCTTCGCGGCGAAAGCGCGCGCGCGTTTCGGTTTCGAGAGGCAAGCGCAGTTTGGCAAGTGGCGCAAGAGTGTCGTCGCTGACAGTTTGGGTCAGGATCCAGTAACGACCCGGCGCAATATTATTCAACGTGATCTTTCCCTCGGGAGACACCGGCGCGGCAAAGTAACGCAGCACATCTTCAGCTCGCTCGCGTTCCGCCGGCACGAGGTACACAAATAGTCGCGCCGGGACCTGTTCTCCTTCTCCGAGCGCCAGGTTTCCGCGCAACGACGCCGCGCCTTGCGCGATCGTGATCGTGAGTCCGCTGAGCTTGTCCGCCGGTTTGATATTGGTCCAGACACGCGTGGCATCGATCGGTTTACTCGCTACTTTCGCACCCGCTACCGGCGTTGGCGCAAACGTGATGGATTGCAGGTACCAGTACTTCGCCGTCTGACGGGCTATGAAGTAGTACTCAGCGGGGGCAAGGTTTCGCAGGGTGAAGTTACCTTCTGCGTCAGGCGACACTGGCGCACCAATAGACCAAACAAACTGCGGCATCTCCTTCGCAGCGTCGTTGTCGTTATGCCACGCCGAAACCAGCATTTCGTTGAACACGGGACGTGGCTTCTCTGTGCATTCCGGCGCTTTCGATTCCTCCAGCACGACGCGGCCTGCAACAGATGACAACGGGCGCGAGCTCAACTCGATGCCGGTGACGTCCGCGCCTCTTACCTTGATACGTTTTGCGACTGACACCGCCCGGTCGCCGTTGGGACCATACGACTGCGCAACTAAAGAATAATCTCCGTCAGCAACTGCGTTGAATACGAACCCGCGACTATTCGGCTGTTGATACTCAGTGCTGGACCAGGGCACTCCTGTGTCTCCCATGGCCGTCAGAGTAACGTTAGATCCTGGAGCAAACTCCGGCGGCACATTGACCTGACCACTGACTATGCGCCCCTGCTCGCCGCGATAACGAATATCGATCCCGGCAATCTCTTCACCTGCTCGCACACTGACTTCTGCTGCGGTATCGCGCGTCGAAGCAGGAGCGTAAGTTGGTACGTCGTTGTCGAACGGGTATCCGGCCATTGAATAATACTGACTCGGCCCTCCGGCCAGTACGACGTACGTTCCGGTCGGCAATCCATAAGCTCTGTAAACACCACGGTCGTCTGTCAGCTTCAGTTGATTCCAGGAATTTGACGTACGGCGTCCGTTGGCATCGCGTAGCATCTGCACTCTGACGCCGACGCCAACGATGGGCTCGCCAGCCAGGTTGGTGACGGCTCCAGTGATCACACCACCTTTGACCAAGGTTAAGGTTACTGAATCGCCGATGTGGTAGTTGGGAGTCTGAGACATGACGGGATCAACAGGTGGCTGGGTGTATGCCGGCGACGTGGCCGTCACGAGATATGAAGCGCGATCAAGATTCCTGAAGTTAAATGCTCCTTCACGATCGGTGGTCATATTTTGCGGCTGAGCGCCTGCACCCACAGTGCGCAGCGTTACAACTGCATTTGTTAGTGGCTGGCCACGTTCATCGAGAACTCTGCCCGTGATCGCGCCAGTAGCCGGTGTGCCGGCCGGCGCTGGTCTAGCAACCGACTGCGCCGGCACTTGGGCAACAGCGCAAAGCGGAGTCAATGCCAACAGCAGAATGAGGTGCACAGTTCTCATCCGAATCAATTTGGCCTCGCGGAATCGGCCTTGAGATCTACCTTAACCGTTACGGTGTTTGGTGATCCTGCTGTCACCACGACTTCCTGTTTCTTGTTGATGATCACCGGCGGAGATCCTGGGATGTACACGCTGACGACCAGTTCGTAGTTCCCTGGCATCAACCCTTCAATGACGAATTGCCCCCGCGCGTCCACTTGCGGGGACGGATCATGGGAAAACACTTTTCTCTCGTCGTCGCCAGGCTTTCTAATACGCACGCCAAACCTGGCGTTTTCCGGAACCCCGCCGTTCTCGAATTCTATTACTCCGCGCAGGGACGAATTGGCGCACTGAACAACGACCTTGACGCCAGTGAGCTGCTCCCCATCCCTCAACTCGATGCCACCAGACTGGATCACTCCGTTATGCTCCACGCGAACGATGCGAAAGCAGTCGCTGCTCGAAACAAACAACGTTACCAAACCACCTCGCAGGCCGGTAATCCAAAAACTTCCGTCGCGTGCAATAGCCGTCTGGCTGGACCACTGGTTATCATCGCCCGCCACCGTGGCGCCTAGGCCGGTCCTGATAAGTTGATCGCGAATGGCTTTGTCCTCTGTGCCTTCAGGTACAATCACGCCCGACAGGATCGAGCCCCTTTTTGCCTTAAGCAACAAATCGCCGACGTCCTGATCGACCACTTCAAAGCGAAAGGGCTCGGCGCGCCAGTTGTGATCTTTATCCGGGATTATCGAAACCGCATACTTGCCAGGGAGCAGGCCATCAAATTTGAACTCACCGCGGTCGCTAGAGACCGATCCGTTGTTCCACGAAGACGTGCTATACGGATTCACGAACTGAGTTATGCCGTAGTAAAGGCTCGACAGAGGTTGCCCCGTTTCCGCGTCAACAATTCGACCGCTGGCGGTGTAGGTAGTTAGCGAGCGACTAAGTGTGATGTCGACGTTGGTTGCCTCACTACCTTCCGTTACTTCGATGCCCTTGGCCTGCGTGACATCAGCAACTCCCGGGTAATAAGTTCGTTTGTAGGAATTACGGGAACGTCCGCGCATGGAACCGTTTTCATCTCGTCCCACGGCGACTGTGTAAGTGGCGGCTGGGAGGCCGAAAATGCGATACACGCCACGATCGTCCGTCTGCACACCCGGCAGGTAATAAGACCCGTCTCGCCCTGACGATGGGATCACCATGACTTCTTCCTCAATTACCGGCCGGCCATCTGAATCCACTACCTTCCCGGTTATCACACCGCCGCGCGCCAGCGTGAAATCGACATTCTCGATCGTTTCGCCCTTGTTGACGATCAGACTCTTCCCGGCGCGGTCTGCCGAAGAAACGTAAACCGGCGCAAACGGAAGCACTAGATAATTTCCCGCGGGCACATTTACGATGCGATATTCGCCGTCGTTATCAGTGACTGCCCGGTAGATGGTTGATTCAGTACTGTAACGCTGCGTGTTTTGCCGCAGGCCCACCACGATGCCGGGTGCACCTTTGCCTTTGATAGTTATCTTTCCACTGACAGTGGCAGTCGGTTCTTTAACAGTAGCAGTCTGGGAGTGTGCGTAGACGGAGACGGCAAAGACAAAAAGGATGCCGGCGATTGCCTGGCGAGTTGAGGACACCATAGTGAGTTCTCGCCTTTCACGAGGAGCCGCCATCATACCTCAGGCGATCATGTTTGTCTGTTTAAATCACTGCAAAGGCAGTGATGTAGTTTGAAGCGCAAAAGCTTGTTCCACAGGACGCCTCCTTGGAGTGCGGGGACTCGTCACCGCTTTGGTCTGAAAGGTACTAAGTCCTGCATCACTACCTACTGCGAAGGCGGCGCAAGTTGCGGATTAAAAAGCGCCGCAACGCCGTGCGCCAGCTTCGCCGGATTGGCGCGCGCTTGATTAGCAAAGACGACAACCGTCAGCTTGTCGTCGACGTAACGCGAGATTTGCGATTTGAATCCCTGCCACGATCCGCCGTGTTCGATGATCCGGTGTCCGTGCACCTCACCCAACGCCCAACCAAAGCCATAAGGATGCGTCTTGCCGTCGTTCAACTTCACGGGGGTCCACATCTGTTCCAGGCTCGATCGTTTTAACAACTTCTCACTGTAGAGCGCGGCGTCCCACTTCGCCATGTCGTAAACCGTGAGGTACAACGCGCCATCAGCAGTTGTATTCAACGTTGGCGACACCCAGTTCTGATTCTTCAACTGGCCATCGACAACACGATAACCCGCAGCGCGATTTGGCACGATGTCAGCTTCACTGATCACACGCGCGGTCGACATCCCCAACGGCTTGAAGACGCGTTCTTGCAGAAAGTCGCCGTAGAACTTGCCGCTGACTTTGTGAATCAATACGCCCAGCATCACGTAAGCGAGATTGCTGTAGCTCCACTTCTCGCCGGGTTGAAATGCGAGTGGAAGAGCCTTGATGCGTTGGACCATCTCGTCTTCCGTATAGTCGCGGCGCATATCGATGTCTGGCGGGTAATCACCCATGCCGCTGGTGTGCGTGAGCAGATGACGGATTGTGATGTTGCGCCACGTTTCGGGCGCGTCCGGAAAGTATTTCGTGATGTTGTCGTCGAGGCTGAGTTTGCTTTCTTCAACCAGCATCATCACTGCGGTCGCCGTAAACTGCTTGCCCATCGAGCCCGACTGAAAGATCGTCTCCGGCTTCACCGGCACCTGATGTTCGACATTCGCAAGACCATAACCGCGCGCCAGCACGATTTCACCGTTTTTGATCACCGCGAGTGAGACTCCCGGAATCTGCTGCGCCCGCATCTCCGCGCGAATATAGTCATCGACTTTGGTCGAGATCCCGTCTTGGGCAAAACAGGTTATTGAAAGAAGTAGTAGTAGCGGGAGTGTGTATGCGGTACGCTTCATAGCGCGCATTTAGCCACTGATAATCGCTTTTAGCAATACTAACTGGTCCTTCGTGGTGGTTTTGGTGGTCAGTTCTCGCGTTAGACGTATTCCCGATGTTTTCGCCTGCGTTGAAAAGTGCAGGTTCACCACGTCTGCTTAATCACGAACACGTCCGATCGGTAATCCACGCTCTGAATGGTAAACAGCGGCTTGCTCATCTGATCGCCTATCAACTCAGGATCGATCGATGGATTCATCGGCCTCGTTCTCAGCAGGATTCCCGTATTGAGCATCCACTTTAGAGTGTCGTCGGTTGAGGCCACTAGCGAACTGGTCATGAGACTCTTCAGACGCTTCAATTGGACCACCGGCTCCCTTTTGAGGATCTCAAGTATGGCATGACACATCTTTTGATAATCGTCCGGCATGCTTACTTCCATCGGGAAAATCGGATCGTTTATTCGTATGATTCCTCCCTCTGTCTGAACCGGAGTAGTAAGAACCAACAGGTGATCTGGTTGCAGGTTGTCGGCCGTGGGAACCGTGCTGTCTGTGACACCAGTAAACGGTCCGATAAGCTCTTTATAGAGTTCGAATGATCTCCGACCTCGTTGAAACGGCGGCGGAGACATTGGACCATGCAGACAGCGATGCCAGAACTCAGCTCCAAAATCCGACAGCGCCAGTGGCTGGCTTCCGTTAACACTTACCTTCTTACAGTCGACAAGGATTGATTCAAGAACTTCGTCATAACGCTGCTTCGAAAAATGCTCCATCACATGAATCGGGCATCTTTTACGAAAGCGCTGAAGCGTTGCATCATCTTCGAGCAGTTGAACGATTCTATTGATCGCTTCCCACCAGTTGAGCTTGACGCCCGCATCGGTCACAACAGTGCTGACGTGATATCCCGTTTCATTGTGTTTGATCGTATCCTTCAGACCGCCCCACTTGGTTCCGACAACGGGCGTTCCGCACGCCATGGCCTCGACCTGTGCGAAACCAAAGTTCTCGTCGTGATGCAGCGTCAAATTAACCAGCGCATCAGCAATAATGTAGAAGTCACGTGTCTGTGTCGGGTTTTTGTGGCCGAGAAAATGTATGCGCCTGGTATCGAGTTGCAGCTCGGAGACAAGTCTTGTGAACATACCCGTGATATCCACGGGGTAAACGCCAACCTCAGTAAAGGCAATGTTCTCCAGGTCGCCGATGATTACAAGATGAAGGTTCGGCAAGAGGCGCTGGAGAATGCTGAGCATTCGGATCTGAGTATGCAGGTTCTTTTCCAACGTGATTCGTCCCGCATACAACAAGATCTGGTCGCTTTTCTGAAAACCCAATTCCGCTTTGAGTGCTTGTCTCTGCGACTCATCGACCGCGTGGAAAGTGGATTCATCAAATGAGAAAGGCAGCTTTCGAGTCTGGCCGTTTTTGAAGAACTTCGCGGCTATTTCTATGTCGCCGCTGCAATTTCCCACCAGGACATCCGTTGATTTGAGATAACGGTGCACCCAAGGCAGCTCGCCACCGCCTCGAGAGATTGCGCCAAGCAAGAAACAAACGATGGGAGGCTGCCGGTCAAGTCGTTCTCTGGACCGGAATACTCTTTCATCTATTCTGCCAACCAGAATGTCAGAGTTAAGCACGAACTCATCGTGCAACTCTTCCCGCCTGCGTGGCGACGAGTAGAAGAATTCCATGGAACGGTGGCTGACCTTATGCCGCTTGGCCAAACTTTGGTCGAGCCCCTCGAACACATACTTCAAGCTCTGCATGTCGATTGCTTCGGCAACAACTCCCACGTTCATAAGACCTTCCTCCTATAGCAAAACAGACACTGAGCCGTATGTTTTGTAAGCGGGTCCTCTCGCAATTCGTGATCGGCTATGCTTGACGTCACCTTTTAGTTGAAGCAATTAGAAGTGAAATTTACTAAGAGAATTGGAGCGGGCGACGGGATTCGAACCCGCAACCCTCGGCTTGGGAAGCCGATGCGCTACCGTTACGCTACACCCGCTCAGTATTGCGAGAAGATAAATATCACAGATCGAATTAACGGAGATAGTGTCGCAGGGCTTCGTCCCACTTGCCTTGCGACTTGAGTATCAGCTCCACCGCTTCGCGCACGGCGCCGTGACCACCCGGCGTTTCCGTCACGTAATGCGCGTGTGCGCGCGCCTCCGGCGCGGCATCCGCGACCGCAATACTCAAACCCGCTTTCAGCAGCAACGGAACGTCGTTCAGATCGTCGCCGGCAAACGCCACCTCGGCACTCGTTACTCCTGCATCCGCCAGGATCTCTGCAAACGCCTGCTCCTTGTCTTCACAGCCCTGCCGCACATAAGACATTCCGAGCCGCTCAGCACGGCGAGTCAAAGCGCTCGACACGCGACCTGAAATCACTCCCGACTTCAGTCCCGCACGATGCAGCAACTCGATCCCGAGTCCATCGCGCGTATGAAACGTTTTTTGATCTTCACCGTTCTCGAGAATCCAAATCCGGCCGTCAGTCAGCACACCATCGCAGTCCATCAAAAACAGCTTGATGCGCGCGGCACGCGATTGAATCTCAGCATCGGTCATCGCACTTCAAACAATTCAATGTCTGACAACTTCAAGCCCGCCGGCGTACGCGCAATCAGCAGCACCGCCGTGCCGGAACCCGCGGCGCCAAGCTTCTTCACGGTAATCGTCACGTCGGCGGCAATAAGATTCGCGTTCACCTGCTCGGTGCGCACCACTCTCGTATCCCACGCCTCCGTGCCGATACTCGCGTTGATGAATTTCACGAGCTCGCCTGAAACCACACGCGACTCCAGCTCCGCCTTTTTATTACTGATCACTGCCTGCGAAAGCTGCGTCACAAACGTTTGCACCGCAGGATCAACTGGTGGCGCATTATTCGCCGCCGCTTCCGCGCGAATTCGAGCCAGCCGCGCAGCTAACGATGACGGATAATCACGACTCGCTATGACCGCATCGCTAAAACGCTTCGCCGCCTCCGCCGGTTGGTTGCGCTTCATCGCAATTTCACCCAACCCGATGTTGGCCCAGGCGAGCGTCGCTGTAAACGGCAGACTTTCATCCAATGCCGTGCGAAACAACGTCTCCGCCTCTTCGAGCTTGTTCTCACCCAACAGCGCGCGCCCTAACAGAATGCGCCCGTCCTGAAAACGCGGCGCGCTCATCAACATCGCTCGCGCAGTCGCTTCCGCCTTGGCAAAATCCTGCGCTCCCAACTGCAACGTGGCCTCATTCAAAGCATCAGGCAAATCTTTCGCGCGCGGCACGACATCATTGCCGTAATCAAGCTGCGGATAAATCTTTTCCGGATCGACTTCCACGCGAACGATCTTCGCCGTCGTCTTGAAAACAGCTTCACCAAAATTCCGCGCGGGCACCGTTGCTTCCGCCAACACGCGTTCACCGCGATCGGTCGTTGCGGCAACTGTCACCGTCACGTCCACCGACCCAAGATTTCGCAACGCGGAAACCCAATCCGCGCCACGCTGTTGCGGCAAGCCGATCATCAGATCAGTATCGATCACCTGATCGAGTTGCTGATCCATCAGATTCTTCAAACTCTCACCGCCACGCGCCGCCAGCGCTTCACGCAGTCCAGCCAGCGTCAATCCCTGTTGATCTGCTTTCGCGCTCTGCACCGCCGCCTTCAACACACTCAGGAATGCATCTCGGCCGAGCTTCCGATCCACCAGCCGCCAAAACATCGCGCCACGATTCGGCACCGAACCAAAATAGGTACTGTCCAACTGACTCGCGCGCGCCAGTGGACCATCACGCTGGGCCACCGCCGCGTACCCGATTCGTTCCCGATACAGCTCTGACTGAACTGCATCCTTCCCAAACTGCTTCTCCAGAAACTCGGTCGCGAGAAAACGCACCAGCGCATCGCGCAACACGCCACCACCTTCACCACGCACCGGCGACTGTCCGCCGATCCACAACCGTGTCACTGTTTCCGCTACCGCCAGCGCAGTTGCCGCATCGATCTTCGGCAGACGCAACGTGTCGGCGTCGATGAGCACCGTGCCGCTATCACTGAATCCCGCCCCTCGTCTGACAGCTACCAATCTGATCGGCACGTCAGGAGCTGGCCCAAACATCGTGGCGAAGAAAGTTCGCGCCGCGCCAGTGAAAGCGATGAGCGCATCCGCGCGCTTGCGTTCCTCCGCTCCCGCACCCTTCTCCAGCAAAACAATGATGCTTTTGTTGTCAGCGGCACCTTCAGCTTTGTCCCAGTCGCCCTGCACAAAGAACGGCTGGCTGTACAGACTCTGCTCGAAAGAGATCGCACTGCCCGTCGCATTCTTTTCCACGCCCGAAGAGACGACGTTCGGAAGATTCACAGTCAAACGAAACGGCGCGGTATCTGCGCCGCGCACCGTGAACGGCGTGTTTGACATCGGGTACCAAAACGAGAGTGGCAGAAATTCGGTCCCGATCGGACTGATCGCCGCGAGTCCGCTGTTACTCTCAACCGGGAACGAATAAGTCACGGTCACTGAGGTTGACGCACCCGGCGCGACTGACGATGGCAAAGAGATCTCGATTCGCTGAAGATCACCGCGTGTTTCGGCAGCCGGACGGAAACTCGCCACCGCTCCGGCAACTGCCACCGATTTCACGCTCGCCTTTGAATTCAAACGAACGGTGAGTGTCCGCCCTGAACTGCCGCCGACGTTTGTCGCGTTAAGAGTAGTAACAACGTTCACCGTGCGTTCGGCTTGTTGCACGTTCGCGCCGACGTCAAACAAAGTCACTTGCCAGATCACCGGCGCGGTCGTTTGCGCTCCCGCGTGTGCACAGACGCAGAGCGATAGAATCAATGAAAGAAACGTTTTCATAATGAAGAAACAGGGCGCGGGCGGCTCGCCCGCTAACACGAGGGCGTACCTTTCGAAGGATTGCGGGCGAGCCGCCCGCGCTCCCTTGTTTAATCTTGCGTTCCCCGATCAACCTTGCGTCGCGCTGCCAACGAGCTGGTGGATGTCACGCATCATGAAGAGCAACGGCTCAAGACGAGGCAACGGCAACGCGTTCGGACCATCTGACAACGCCTTCTCGGGGCAGTCGTGAACCTCCATGAAAACCGCGTCCACGCCACAGGCCACACCCGCGCGCGCGAGCGGTTCGATGTATTCCGATTGACCGCCGGTTGCATGTCCGAGCCCGCCGGGCAGTTGCAGCGAATGCGTCACGTCAAACACTACCGGCACGCCGAAGCTGCGCATGATCGGAAGCGAACGCATATCAACCACGAGGTTGTTGTAACCAAAACTCGCGCCACGTTCCGTCAGCAAAAGCTTCTCACAACCAGCTTCACGAACCTTATCGACGATGTTTCGTGCATCCTGCGGCGCCAGAAACTGCCCCTTCTTGACGTTCACTGCCCTTCCCGACTTCGCCGCCGCCGTGAGCAGATCCGTTTGCCGGCAAAGAAACGCCGGGATCTGCAACACGTCAACGACCTCCGCCACTCGCTCCACTTGCGATACGTCATGCACGTCAGTGAGCACCGGAAGGCCCAACTCTTTCTTGATGCCTTGCAGCACTTCAAGTCCTGCTTCCATCCCCAGGCCGCGAAAGCTGTGGATCGACGAACGATTCGCTTTATCAAACGACGCCTTGAAAACGTAATCGAGACCCGCCGCTCGCGCTCGTTGCGAACATTCGCGCGCCATCATCATCGCGTGCTCGGGGCTCTCGATCACACATGGCCCAGCGATGATCGTGAGCCGCCCGTCTCCAAAGGTGGCTTTACCAACTGAAAATGGTTTCGTATTGCTCATAGCCTTCAACTTGCCGTGCGAGTATACGTCATCCGTCCTTGTCCGTCTTATCCGTGGCCCGTGTTTCACGCAGCTTCGCAATGTCCACGATCAGCCGCCCTGAAGGCGACTCGAGCGCGCCACGCAAAGCCTTGATGTCAGGCGCGCTCGTGAGAGCGTGATGTTCCAGGCCGAGCCTCTCAGCCGTGTCGAGTAATTCAGTACGGAACTCCGTCGCGTTCGCCGGTCTCGCCTCGGGTTGTTTCTCAAGTGCGTGCAACACGACCCGTTCCAGGTCCTCAGGAATCGCAGCCACGATCTCGCGCGGCGAGTGCGGCAGATCGTTCGCGTGCTTCTGCGCGATCTCAACCAGCGTTGCTCCGGTGAACGGCGCCATTCCAGTCAACATTTCGTAGAGGATTACACCCAGACTGTAAACATCAGCCGCCGGCATCAGGTCGCGGCCTTCATACTGTTCCGGCGGCATGTAACGCGGCGTCCCGAGCGGAATGCCGGGCAACGTAACCTCGGAAGCATCTTCGTCGTCGAACGTGTCCGCGGCGAGTTTGGCGATGCCGAAGTCGAGCACTTTGACGACTGCCGGAGCATTCGCACTTTGCGTCACGAGAATGTTTGACGGCTTCAAATCGCGATGAATTATTCCCGCCTCGTGTGCCGCAGCAACCGCGGCCGACGCTTGCAACATGATCGAAGTCGCGCGCGCAGTTTCCAGCGGCGCTTCCTTCACGAGAATCTCGCGCAGCGTGCGTCCTTCGAGCAGTTCCATCACGAGGTAAACATAACCGTCTGAGGTTTGGCCGAAGTCAGTTACAGAAACAGCATTCGAGTGATGCAACAGCACCGCGGCTCGCGCTTCGAGTTGAAAACGAGTACGGGCGGCTTCGTTCTCGACGAAGCGTGGATCCATAACCTTGAGCGCCACCGCGCGGTCCATCAGCAGGTGGCGCGCACGATACACCGAACCCATGCCGCCTTCGCCGAGACGCTCTTCAAGGTAGTACTTGTCGTCGAAAGTCTGACCGATGAGAGAATTGTTAATCGCCACTGGTAGCACTCACACGCTCGTGCATCACCAGATCGACCTCGCCGTTCTTCTCCATCGAGGTCTCTGACTGCAAACGGTTCTCGTAAGCAGCGCGGACGAAGGCCGCAAACAACGGGTGGGCATTGAGCGGTTTTGATTTGTATTCAGGATGAAACTGACAGCCGACGAACCACGGATGCACGTCGCGCGGGAGCTCGATCATCTCGACGAACTTGCTATCGGGCGAGACGCCGCTGAACACCATTCCCTCGCGCTCGAGTCGCTGGCGGTATTCCGGATTGAACTCGTAGCGATGGCGATGGCGTTCGCTGATCTCTTCGCCGCCGCCGTAGATGTCGCGCACCAGTGAACCGGGCGCGAGCCGGCAGGGCCACGCACCGAGCCTCATCGTGCCGCCTAATTCTTCAACTCCGACCAGATCTCTCAGTTTGAAGATGATCGGATGCGGTGTATCAGCGTCGAATTCAGTTGAATCCGCGTCTTTGAGTTCGCACACGTTGCGGGCGTACTCGAGACACGCTGTCTGCATGCCAAGGCAAATGCCGAAATAAGGCGTGCGAGTTTTGCGGGCGTAATAGATCGCTCGAATCATTCCCGCAATACCGCGTTTGCCGAAACCGCCGGGAACGAGAATCGCGTCAAAGTCGCGGAGACGATCTTCGTAGTCGTCGTCCATCAACTCTTCCGACTCGATCCACTTCACATCCACGCGCAGATTGTTGGCCACGCCGCCGTGCGTCAACGCCTCGCGCAGGGACTTGTAGGAGTCTTCGAGTTCGACGTACTTGCCGACGATCGCAATCGAGGTCTCACCGCCGGAAGGCTCGCGGATCGTCGCCACCAGATTGCGCCATTCGGAAAGATCGGCCTGCGGCGCCTGCGTTTCGAGACGGAGTTGCGTCACGATCAGATCATCGAGACCTTGTTCGTGAAAGGCGAGTGGCACGTCGTAGATCGTGTCGACGTCCTGCGCGCTGATCACCGCGGATTCTTTTACATTGCAGAAGAGTGCGATCTTGCTGCGCAGGTCGCGCGAAAGAGGTTTTTCTGAACGGCACAGAAGAATGTCAGGCGCGATACCGATCTCGCGCAGGTCGCGTACGGAGTGTTGCGTCGGTTTGGTTTTCAGTTCACCGGCAGCGGCAATATAAGGTACGAGCGTGACGTGAATGAAGAGCGCGTTGCCGGCGCCTTCTTCATTGCCCATCTGACGAATGGCTTCCAGAAATGGCAACGACTCGATGTCGCCGACTGTGCCGCCGATCTCGACGATGATCACATCAGGCAGATCTTTTTCCGCCACCTTGCGCACTGCTTCCTTGATCTCGTTGGTGATGTGCGGAATGACCTGGATAGTCTTGCCAAGATAGTCGCCACGACGTTCTTTTTCGATGACTGAGAGATAGATTCGTCCGGTGGTCCAGTTGTTGGCTTGGGACAGGTGCGCCTGCGTGAAGCGTTCGTAATGGCCCAGGTCGAGATCCGTTTCGGCGCCGTCGTCTGTCACGAAGACTTCGCCGTGCTGAAAAGGTGACATCGTGCCGGGATCTACGTTGATGTAAGGATCAAGTTTGATGAGTGCTACGCGCAGACCGCGGCTCTCGAGCAAGCAACCGATCGAAGAAGCGGCCAGACCTTTACCCAGACTCGAAACCACACCACCAGTGACGAAGATGTATTTAGGCATTTGGTTTCTCCCGTGCGGTGTTTTCGTCTTCGTTAACTGCTGATTCGCCTTGTTCTGTTTCACCGGAAGCCGTTCCAGCTTCAGGTGGTTCACCCGATCCTTGTTCACCATCATACCGTCCCTGCCGGAAATCCTCTTGTACTTCTACGGCCTTCTGCATCGCCGGATCCAGCGCCTTCTGCAAACCGACCAAACCCGCACCCAACAAACCCGGTCCTTCCTGGGCGCGACGTTCGAACTCTTCGTTCGATACGTCGTAAGGCTTGCTCAGGCGCGACAGAGCAAACAGGCCACACACAATAACAAAGCCGATGATTGCCAGTCCGATCCAGTCCATCTTCATATGCACACCCGCACGCGTTCGAGGTCTCTTGGCGTGTCTACCCCAATCGAGACACCGCACGCTTCGATTACTTTTATCTTCACGCCATGTGCCATTGCGCGCAGTTGTTCCAGTGCCTCAATCTGTTCAAGCCGCGCCGGCGGCCACTTCGTAAACTCCAGTAACACGTTGCGACGGTAAACGTAGAGGCCCGTGTGCTTGCGAAAGAGCTTTAGCAGATCAGGTTCTTTCGCGAAAGCGATTTCGGGCGCACCGTACCGCTTCACGGCGTCGCGCGGAAAAGGGATCGGCGATCGTGAAAAGTAAACGGCGTTCTCTTCGTCATCAACGACTACTTTGACCAGATCGGGATCGATCAGATCTGCGAACGATTCGATCGGTTCCCAGGTTGTAACGATGCCCGCGCCGCCGCTCGCCTTGCGCAGTTCCGCTGTCATTGTAGCGACTGCTTTTTCGATCGTCTCCGGCGAGATCAAAGGCTCATCGCCCTGAACGTTCACAATGATCCCGGCTTCCGGAATCGCGGCTGCAACTTCCGCTACGCGATCCGTGCCGCTGGTGTGTTGACTGCTCGTCAACATCACTTCAATTCCTCTGGACCGAACGGCGCTGACGATCTCTTCGCTATCGGTGGCGACAATCACGCGATCGACATTGCGGGCGGCTTGCGCCCGCTCCGCAACCCAGCAAACCATCGGCTTTCCCGCGATCTCGATCAGGGCCTTTCCAGGTAGACGAGTAGAGGCGAAACGAGCGGGAATGATGGCGACTGTTGTTTGTTTGGGGTTGTTTTGGGGAATGTCGCCCGTGTGATTCACGGGGTAACAGATTAGCCTGTGGCCGCGATCAATGTCAACGAAGTTAGGGTCGCGGAGTTGGGCGTCTCCCTGGAGTACGCCGACTTGGCGGCGCTTTGGCCAAAGCGGTGACAAGTCCCCGCACTCCAGGGAGACGTCCGATGCTTCCTGTCTACTTCTTAGTCGCAGCGCGTTTCCTCGTGGTACTACGCTTCTTCGCGGCACTCTTTGCCTGGCGCGACAAGGCACGCTTCGTCGCGGCGCCGCGCCCTTCTCTTTTCAGCGCTTGCAGCGTGGCGCGCGAACGCTTTGTCGACTTCGTTGTCTTGCCCGCCTTTCGCAGATCGCGTTTGGCTTGCTCGCGTGTTTCTTCCGAGGCGTTATCCGGCGGTGGCAAGTCCACGCCGGCGCGTCGTGCTTTCGACAAACCGATCGCGATCGCTTGTTTCGCCGAACGGGCGCCGTGCTTCCCTTCACGAATGTGTTCGATCTCTTCGCGTACAAACTCTCCCGCTTGAGTGCTGGGCGCTTTTCCTTCTCGCTTGTCTCGCCTGGCTCGTTCGAGTGTTTCTTTCTCTGGCACTGTTCATTCCCTCCTTGCCGATAATCACAGCTTGAACGAAATCAAAACGCGGCTCCGCGACTACGTACCACTAGCACACAGCCACGCCGTTTCCTCGCACGATTAAGCAAGCTCTATACCGGCAAGAACTTCGGGCATCACGCTTGCCAGCTTTTCGCAAAGAAGGTGGTAAACAACGTAACAAACAATCTCGAAGTTAACGGAAGGAAAGAAAATGATTAGAAAGTTGAAGTCAGGCAAGTACCGGCTCTACTCGCGCAAGGTTGATCCGAAAACTCGCAAGCGTAGAAACCTCGGCACGTTCGACACGCGTGAAGCGGCCGAGAAACATGAACGCGACGTGCAATACTTCAAGCGACACTGAGACAACTTTCTGTGACTCTGTGCCCTTTGTGGTTTACCCCGAAACCACGGAGACACAGAGACACAGTGCAAGCGGAAAAAATTTCTCTTGACGAGAAATCGAAACAGGTTTAGTCTCAGCCGCGTTTCAAACCGATTCCTCAACGAGAGCTTTACTCTTCCGAGTCCCCTCCCGTTGTTCCCAGTTACTTGTCATCAAGGATTCCGCCAAGGAGTTTCAGAATTAACACCCAGAGTTAACGAACTCGGTTAAAGGCTGCCAAGCCTCTTCAATCTTATTAACGCAATCTTGTGACCTGTTCCCCCCAACAGGCGAGGTAGACCCCGTTGCCTACAGATCGCGACCAACAAATATCCTCACAGCAGGTTAACACCCAAGAGGATACCTCTACTGCGAACACTCAGCCCTCCGACGGTTCGACCGGAACCGCCAACACAGCGGCTTCGACGCCACCTGCGATCGCGCTTCCCAAAGGTGGCGGCGCAATTCGTGGCATCGGCGAAAAATTCGGCACTAATCCCGTTACAGGCACCGGCTCGCTTACTGTTCCGCTGCCCGCCAGCCCGGGCCGTTCCAGCTTTGGTCCACAACTTAACCTCAGCTACGACTCCGGCTCCGGCAATGGTCCTTTCGGCATCGGCTGGTCCCTTTCCTTGCCTTCAATCACGCGCAAGACAGACAAAGGACTGCCGCAGTATCTCGATAACGACGAGTCAGACGTCTTCATTCTCTCAGGCGCCGAAGATCTCGTTCCCGTTTTAGAAGAGACGGCGGATGGCTGGGTGCGTGAGACGTTACCGCCGCGCAACATCAACGGCGAAAACTTCCGCATTCAACGTTATCGCCCGCGCATCGAAACGCTGTTCGCACGCGTGGAACGCTGGACCAGCCTGCAAACCGGTGAAACTCACTGGCGCTCAATCACTCGCGACAACGTCACCACGCTTTACGGCACCGACGACAATTCCCGGATCTTCTCCTTTGCCGAAGCAGACCCGCAGCACGCCAAGCAGATCTTCAGTTGGTTGATCTCCGAGAGTTTTGATGACAAAGGCAACGCCATTGTTTACGAGTATGCGCGGGAAACGGCCGATAACGTCGATCTCAGCCTGGTGAACGAGCGCAATCGGCAGCGCACGGCGAATCGCTACGTCAAACGCGTTCTTTACGGTAACCGCACGTCGCACCTGGTGCAACCGGACCTGAGTCTGAACCAGTGGCTGTTTGAACTCGTTTTCGACTACGACGAGGACCATTACGAAGTCCTGCCTCTCGATCCAAACCTTCCGAGCAACGCCCAACATCAATTCGTGCGCGCCGCGGCCGATTCGGGAGTGCCGTGGGCGGTGCGGCCCGATCCGTTCTCCGCTCACCGGTCGGGATTCGAAGTGCGCACGTATCGTCGCTGCCGCCGCGTGCTCATGTTCCACCGTTTCGACGAACTCGGGCCGGAGCCATATCTGGTGCGCTCGATTGACTTCGATTACGCTGACTTCGACTACTCGCAACCAGTAAACATCGAAGACGAACTCAGTCACCAGGGCAGCACGCGCTTCGCGTCGTTCATTCAAGCAATCCAGCAGTCAGGTTACGTCCGCGACGACACGCGACCCGTGGTCCAGCGCAACGGCATCAATTATTTCACCTACCTCAGGAAATCTATGCCGCCGGTGGAGCTTGAATACAGCAAAGCCGTCATCGCCGACGACCTTCGCGAACTCGCTGAAAGCAGCGTGGAAAATCTGCCGATTGGAATCGACGGCACCTCCTACCAGTTTGTGGATCTCGATGGCGAAGGCATTTCGGGAGTCTTGACCGAACAAGCAACACACTGGTTCTACAAACCCAACCTCGGCAACGGCACGTTTGGAGACATTCAGGTACTCGAAACAAAACCGTCGCTCGCAAATCTAAACGCCGGACAACAGCAGCTCATCGATCTCGCGGGCGATGGACAACTCGACCTGGCGCAGTTTCGCTTACAAACTCCGGGCTTCTACGAACGAACCACGGATGAGTCGTGGGCGCCCTTCAGGCCTTTCACTTCGCAACTGAATATTTCATGGGACGAGCCGAACCTGCGTTTCGTCGATCTAAACGGTGACGGCCACGCCGACGTGCTGATCACCGAACACGAAGCGATTACGTGGTATCCGTCGCTGGGCGAAGAAGGTTTTAGTGCGGCGCAAAGAGTCCGGCACTCGCTTGACGAAGAGAAAGGGCCGCGGCTGGTGCTTGCCGACGGCACGCAGTCGATCTACCTCGCCGACATGTGTGGCGACGGTCTAACGGATCTCGTGCGCGTGCGCAACGGCGAGGTTTGTTACTGGCCCAATCTCGGCTACGGACACTTCGGCGCCAAAGTCACGATGGACAATTCGCCGCGGTTCGACCGGCCCGACCAGTTCAACCAGGCGCGGATCCGTCTCGCCGACATCGACGGTTCCGGCGTGACGGATATTGTCTATCTCGACGAGAAGAAGGGCGCACGGCTGTATTTCAACCAGTCGGGCAATCGCTGGAGTGAAACGCGCTTCGTCGAGCAGTTCCCACAGCTCGACAGTGTTTCTTCAGTGACGACCTCGGACCTGCTCGGTAACGGCACGGCGTGTCTGGTCTGGTCCACTTCCCTGCCCGCCCACACGCGACGTCCGCTTCGCTACATCGATCTGATGAGCGGGCAAAAGCCGCACCTGCTGACGAAGGTCGTCAACAACCTCGGCGTCGAGACCAGGATCGAATACGCGCCCTCGACGAAGTTCTATCTGGCTGACAAAGCCGCGGGCACGCCGTGGATCACAAAGATTCCATTCGTGGTTCACGTAGTCGAACGCATCATCACCGAAGACCGCATCAGCAAGAATCGCTGTATGACGCGGCACACCTATCATCACGGCTTCTTCGACGGGGTCGAACGCGAGTTTCGCGGTTTCGGTCGCGTAGATCAGTTCGACACGGAAGAGTTTGCCGCGCTCAACGCTACTCAGGAACTTTCGCCGGCAACCAACATCGACGAGGCGTCACACGTACCACCAGTGCTGACGCGCACGTGGTTTCACACCGGTGTCTATCTCGGCGGCGATCGCGTCTCCCGTTTCTTCGCGGGCCTGCTCGACGGAAGCGATGTTGGCGAGTACTACCGCGAGCCGGGTTTAACCGACGCGCAGGCCGCGCGGTTATTGCTCGACGACACGGTTTTGCCGTCAGGATTGACCGTCGCCGAAGAACGTGAAGCGTGCCGCGCGTTGAAAGGCTCGATGCTGCGTCAGGAAGTCTACGCGCTAGACGGCACTCTGCGCGAGATTCATCCGTACACCGTCGCTGAACAGAACTTCACCATCGAGGTGGTCCAACCGCAAGGCGAAAACCGCCATGCAATCTTTTTCGCTCACCCGCGCGAAGCAATCAACTACCACTACGAGCGCAACCCCGACGATCCCCGGGTTGATCATTCAGTGACACTCGAAGTGGATGAGTTTGGCAACGTGCTCAAGACCGCGACGATCAATTACGGACGGCGCGTGCCCGATCCCTCGCTGGAACTGCGAGACCAACGCAAACAGCAACTCCTGATTAGCTACATCGAAAACGATTTCAGCAACGCCATTGAGGCGAACGACGATCACCGCACGCCCCTGACCTCAGCAATGCGCACTTTTGAGATCACCGGACTTCCACTTCCGCCTGGGCAGATCCGGTTCACTCTCGACGACGTGCTGCTAGCCGCCACCGGCGCCGTCACGATTCCTTACGAAAGCACGCCCATCAGCGGCGTCTTGCAAAAGCGATTGATCGAGCACATGCGCACGATTTACCGCCGCAACGATCTCAATGGCCCGTTGCCACTGGGCCAACTCGAATCGCTCGCACTGCCCCACCAGATCTATAAACAAGCGTTCACACCGGGATTGCTTACGGCCGTTTACGGCACAAGAGTTACGAATGCAATCCTCGGCGAGGCCGGCTACGTTCACTCGGAAGGTGACGCAAACTGGTGGATCGCCTCCGGTGAAGTCTTCTATTCGATCAACTCAGCAGACACGCCTGTGCAGGAGTTGGCCCACGCACAGGCAAACTTTTTCCTGCCGCATCGATACCGCACTCAGTTTCATACAAACCTCGTGAACACTGAGACTGTGATTCTTTACGACGCGTACCATTTGCTTCTGCTCGAATCGCGCGATGCGTTGGATAACCGCATCACAGTCGGTGAGCGCGATGCTGCCGGCAACATCACTCTTCAGGGCAATAATTACCGCGTGCTCCAGCCTTTCGTGGTGATGGATGCCAATCGCAACAGAGTTACGGCGTCTTTCGACGCGCTCGGTATGGTCGTCGGCTCCGCGAAGATGGGCAAGCCCGCGCCCGCGCCGGTTGAAGGTGATTCGCTCGCCGGCTTTACTGCGGACTTGACTGAAGCACAGATACTCGCGCAGCTTGCGAATCCACTCGCCGCGCCCGCAGCCCTGCTGGGCAACGTTACACAAAGGACCATCTACGATCTGTTCGCGTATCAACGAACCAGGACTCAACCCGAACCGCAGTGTGCCGTGTCGTACACCTTGCGCCGCGAGACTCATGCGAGCGATCCATTGCCGCCGGGCGGATTGAGGTTCCAGCACGGCTTTACTTACTCCGATGGTTTCGGACGTGAAATTCAAAAGAAGGGCCAGGCGGAACCCGGACCAGTGCCACAACGTGATGGGCTAGGCAACATCATCGTTGGACCAAACGGCCAACCGCTGATGACTGCAAACGACGTCTCGCCTCGCTGGATCGGCACTGGGTGGACCGTCTTCAACAATAAGGGAAAGCCAGTCCGCCAGTTTGAACCTTTCTTTACTGACACGCATCGCTTTGAGTTTGACGTGCGAATCGGGGTCAGTCCGATCTTTTTCTACGACCCGATCGGACGTGCGGTCGGCGTAGTTCATCCGAATCACACGTGGGAAAAGATCATCTTCAATCCGTGGCGACAGGAAGCGTCGGACGTCAACGATACTGTCTTGATTGCGGACCCGCGGACCGATGCGGACCTCGGCGACTTCTTTCAACGGCTGCCGGTCGCCGACTTTCTGCCGACCTGGCACACGCAGCGTCAAGGCGGCGCGCTTGGACCCGAAGAACAAGCCGCAGCAGCCAAAGCCGCGATCCATGCAAACACGCCGATGGTGTCACACGCCGATTCGCTCGCTCGTACTTTCCTGAGCGTGGTCCACAACCGGTTCAAATACAGCAACTCACCGCCACCTGACCCGCCGGTCGAAGAGTTTCATTTGACCCGCACCGATCTGGATATCGAAGGCAATCATCGCAGTGTGTTCGACGTGCTGGACCGTCTCGTGATGCGCTACGACTACGACATGCTCGGCAATCGCATTCATCAGTCGAGCATGGAGGCAGGTGAACGCTGGATGCTGAACGACATCGTTGGCAAACCGCTCTATGCGTTCGACAGTCGCGGACACCGGCTGCACACCACCTACGACGCCTTGCGCCGGCCCACAGATTCATTCATGCGAGCCGGCGCCGGAGCGGACTTGCTGGTGGGACGAATGGTCTACGGTGAGTCTCAACCCAATCCCGAAGCTGCCAATCTCCGTATCAGGATTTTCCGGGTTTTTGATCAAGCAGGAGTGGTTACAACGGATCTTTACAGTTTCAAAGGAAACTCCCTGCGCCTGCAGCGCCAGCTCGCTGTCGAATATGCCGCCGAGTTGAATTGGGCTGCGGCCGTGCCCTTGGAACCGGAAATCTTTACTACGAACACCAGTTTTGACGGGCTGGATCGCCTGCTGGAACTGCGCCCGCCGGACAACAGCATCATCAGGCCACAGTTCAACGAAGCGAGCCTTCTGGAACGCGTCGAAGTAAACCTGCGCGGTGAACAGCAGAACGGGCAGCCCGTTTGGACTCTGTTCGTTTCAGACATCGACTACGACGCCAAAGGTCAACGGCTCAGCATCGACTACGGCAACAACACGCGGACTACCTACGACTACGATCCGCTGACCCTCCGTTTGACGCACTTGCAGACGCAGCGTAACAGCGTCGTCTTCCCCGGCGACTGCCCGCAACCGCCGCTGCCGGGCTGGCCCGGTTGCAACGTGCAAAACCTTCGTTACACCTACGATCCGATCGGTAACGTCACACACATTCGCGACGATGCGCAGCAGACAGTTTACTTCCGCAATCGCCGCGTCGAGCCAACGGCCGAGTACACCTACGACGCGATCTATCGTCTGATTGACGCTACGGGTCGCGAACACCTGGGCCAAGTCGGCGGCGCGCCCATACCTTATTCCTACAACGACGTGCCGCGCACGGGGATTCTGCTCTCAAACAGCGACGGCAATGCGATGGGCCGTTACTTCGAGCGCTACGCCTACGATTTTGCCGGCAACCTTCTCGAGATGGTCCATCGCGGCAGCGATCCTGTCAACCCAGGTTGGACACGCACCTACGCCTACAACGAACTCAGTCAGCTAGAAGCCTTGCGCCGCAGCAATCGTCTGACGAGCACAACTATCGGCGCCGACACGGAAACCTACAGCACCGCCGGCAACGGCTACGACTCGCACGGCAACATGCTGCGCCTGCCCCAACTGCAGGCAATCGAATGGGACTTCAAGGATCAGATGCGCATGTCGCGCCGCCAGGCTGTGAATGGCAGCGACACGGATGGTCTCGCTCATCAAGGCGAACGAACGTGGTACGTCTACGACTCGGGCGGGCTGCGCGTGCGCAAGGTAACTGAACTGGCTGGCGGATCGGTCCGAGACGAGCGCGTCTATCTCGGCGGCTTTGAGCTCTATCGACGCCCCGGCGTTAATCCCCTCGTTCGTGAAACGCTCCACATCATGGACGACCAGCAGCGGATAGCGATGGTCGAAACACGCACCCAGGGAAACGAACCCGGCGTGCCGCAACAACTGATTCGCTTTCAATACGGCAACCATCTCGGTTCGGCATCTCTGGAGTTGGACCAGCAGGCGCAGATCATCTCGTACGAGGAATACACGCCGTACGGCAGCACTTCTTATCAGGCCGTACGCAGTCAGACGGAAACGCCCAAGCGCTATCGCTACGCCGGCAAGGAGCGCGACGAAGAGTCAGGGTTGAATTATCACAACGCCCGCTATCTTGTGCCGTGGCTCGCCAGATGGCTTAGTGCGGATCCGATCGGGATCGGAGACGGGTTGAATCTGTACGTGTACTGCAAGAACAACCCGGTAATGCACACCGACAATTCCGGAACGGACGCGAGGTTGAGCGTTAACCAGCGCACGTCAACTATTACCTACTCGCAGACGGTCCATTTTTACGGCAACGCGGCGGAGATCGCGCGGTTTCAAGCGGCAGCACAACGCGCCACGCAGTTTTATCAAAACGCATCAGGCTCCATAAACATCGATGGGCGCGTGTGGAACGTTCAGTTTGACGTGCAGTTTCAGTATCACGACACCGCGACGGCGGACCTTCCGTCAAGTCTCCGAACGATCATGGACCAAATGCAGGACCCGCGCATTCGCGATCAGATCTTTGATCGTGAAACCGGACGGGTAATCTCAGGCGGACTCTTGTCGCTCTACAGCGATTCGCATAGCAGAAGTCTGGAAACAGGCCTCCGCCAAGTACCGGGATACCATGCCGGTGATACTGTAGTGACGTTCGACGATCTCCCCGAAATCGATCCGGAAAAAGCTCCGGGATTGAGACCCAATGGTGTGACTTTTGAGATCTTGCCGTCCTTCGTGCCGGTGATGCGCGCTTTCCCACCTCCGAGCAGCAATGCCTTGATGGCGCTCGATCGAGGCAGGAACTCAACAGAGGACAACCTGTACAAGACACTCATCCATGAAATCGGGCACACGCTCGGATTTGACGAACGCTATACCGCCACCAGGCAGGGAGCCATTCCTGACGAAAGATTTGAAACCGACGTTTTGAGTGGAAGAAGCCGGACAATTGATCCTACCTTCAGCCGCGATCATCTCGAAGCTGCGGCACGGTTTGGTGAGTATGTAGCCAATGGCCAGAACATAAGCGGCGCCGCGCTCAGAGATTTCAGACTCGATAGCACTTCGAGCGCTGCGGGCAGAGTTCCGCAGTACTCGGGCGGAATCGCAAACCCCGATTACAACGCGTTGCAGGGCAGGCTGCGACACGACGTCTGGACCCGCTTCCGGCAGCAACTTGCTCCACCACCACCACCACCACCCGTACAAATCTTTGGCGCGCCCAGAGACCCGCTGGGAAGATCCTCGCGAATTCAGTTCTTCCCCGGCTGGAATCCTCAGTCGCCACAAACTACAGGTATTTTCAGCGGATCTTTTTAATCTGCTAAGGAGTGCCCTCATGGCTAAAAAAGACAAAGTGTTCAGAATCACCGGCCACGTTATCGACCGCCAGACTCGTAAAGGCGTTGCCGGACTACGCGTTGAAAGCTGGGACAAGGATCTCATCGTTGACGATCTGGTCGGCAGCGCAGTTACCGACGCGGAAGGAGCGTTTCAGATCGAATTCGACGACTCTTACTTCAAAGAGCTCTTCTTTGATCGCAAGCCCGATCTGTTTTTCAAGGTGTTTGCCAATGGAGGTCTTGTGCGCAGCACTGAAGACTCCGTGCTCTGGAACGTCGATAGCGCGACAGACATCGTGATTGTCGGAGACTTTCCGGCCGCCCCGGCGACATTGCCAATCGGTCCAGTGAATCGAATGCCCGAGGTTCGTGGAACGGTGCGTCTGGCGGACGCCGCCCCAGCGGGTGGATTTGCAGTGACTGCTTACGATCGCGATCTGCGTAGTGAACAGGAACTCGGCAAAGCGGAAACGGACTGGCAGGGCTTCTATCGAGTCCAATACACACTCGAGCAAGCTCAGGCACTCGAAAGCGGCACCGCGGATCTGGTGGTGAAAGTGTTTTCGAAAGCAGGCGCTGTTCTGGTCGCATCGCCGATTCTCTTCAATGCTCCGCCGGTTGCAGAGATAAACCTCACGGTTCCGAGCGAGGCTCTTCCGCCTGTTCCGCTCTTCGACAAGATCGATCGCGCCATGAAACCGCTGCTTGGCGAGCTGACGATCGAACAGCTTGACGAGAACAGCGATCACCAGGACATCACTTTCCTTTCCGGTGAAACCGGTTTCGCCGCTGAAGTGGTGGCGCGATTTGTTCTGGCGCACCGGCTGAAGATGCGTGAGTTGCCGTCTGAGTTCTGGTTTGTACTGCTCGGCAGTCCGGTGGTGTTTGCTTACGATCCTGAGCAGACTCTTGAGAAACAGTTGCCGGGTATTATCGATAAGTCGTTTGCGCTCGATAGCGATGCGGTTCGCAAACTGCTGGATCGCGGTTTCTCTGCCAATGAGATCGCCGCTTCGTTTGCCGAACAGACTGACCGCTGGGTTGAAGCCTTTATGCGGTTTGTCGCCGACCGCATCTTGAGCGACCAGGAGAACCCGACGTTTGCCAAGTCGGCGCTGGACGATGCTGGAATCAAAGATCCGAAGAAGCGGCAAACGTTTGCTCGCCTGTTCCTCGAACAGAAGGCGCTCCCACCGGTGTTGCTGGATGAACTCGAGAAAGACCAGTCGTTCACGAAGGCTGAAGTCGACGATCTGCGCACGTCGTTTCAATTGCAGCAGTTGACGGGCAGCACCGACTTCTCGGTTGTGAAGGCGCTGAAGGATGAGTTTCAAGTTCGCGAGCCACGGCAGATTCCCAAACTCGCAAAGCGCAGCGAACGGGAATGGGTTGACTTCGTTAGCAAAAAGCACTCTGAAGGCACCATTAAGTTGCCGTTTGAAATCAAGGCTGCGGCGGATCAGGAGCAGGTTCCGGAGGCGGAAGTCTTCGGCAAGTTGCTGAACAATGAATTTCGCACCGCCTTTCCGACGGCGGCGTTCGCCGGCGGCCTCGAGCGCGCGCTGAACAACGGCGGGTCGAAGGGACTAAAGCAAGGGCGCGAGATCGGTGAGTTTCTCCAACGCAACCAGGACTTCGAACTGCTGCACACATCCATCGACGATTTTCTCAAAGGCGGCGAAAACGCGAATGCTGATCCTGCCGGTCGAAACGATGCGTTTCGTCAGGAGTTGAAAGCAGTCCAGCGCGTGTTCAAGATCGCCCCGTCGTTCGAAGCGACCGACGCGCTGCTTTCCGAAAACCTTCACTCGGCACAACAGGTCTATCGTCTCGGTAGAAATCAGTTTGTGCAACGCTTCGCGGACCGCGCGGGATTCACCGTTGATAGTGCAAGGAAAACGTGGAATCGCGCCGCCGACACGCACGCGGCGGTGGTGACGATCGTCGGCGACGTGCAATCGCTCGACACGGAAGGTTTGCCGCAAGTTCTGAAGACTGCCGAAGACGGAGTCTCAACTTTTCCCAACTGGAACAATCTCTTCAAAGCCGGCGACATGTGCGAGTGCGAACACTGCCGTTCGGTGCTGAGTCCGGCCGCGTATTTCACCGATCTGTTGATGTTTGTTCGCGATCGGTTCGCGAAGAATCCGGCTTTCAAGGTTAAAGACATTCTCTTCCGCCGCCGCGCGGATCTCGGCTTCATTGAACTCAATTGCGAGAACGCGCTGACGCCGTTTCCCTACGTTGACACTGTTTGCGAAGTGCTCGAATCAGTTGTCGACGCAACCGGTGAAAACGATCTTCAGCTCACGGGCTTCACGGCTGTGCCTGCCGATCCGGCGACAGCGAAAATCGCTGTGGCGCAGGCATTCACAAACGCGTTCGCCGATCCCGCAAACAACGACAAGCAGAAGATCGCGCTCGGTGCGGACTTCACGTTGTCACAGATCACTCCTGCAAATCCTGATTTGTGGGTTGTTCATGGGGAAAACGTCAGCTACCTGCTGAAGAAGAAAGTCGGCCCAAACTTCTTCGCCCAAATCCTCCGCAACACCAAAACAGAGGCTGACGAACTGCGTGCGTACCCGCAATACGTAAATCCGAAGGCCTACGAGACGCTGCGCACGCAGCGCTTCCCGATGGGCCTGCCGTTTGACTTGTTCGCGGAAGAAGTGCGCGCCGCATGTCAAAAGACAAACCTGCAACGCTGGGATCTGATGCAGGCCTACCATGGACCAGCGGCGCCAAACAATGCCACAGACGGACAGATCGCCGCCGAGTATTTCGGCATCAGCATGGATCCCGCAGCACCGATCGATGAGTTCCGCCTGATTCTCGTGGCTGATACGACTGTCGCGGGTCAGCAAGCTGTCTGGGGTGAAAGCGCTGCCACATGGTTGACCGATGTCGGCAACGTCAAGAACTTCCTTAACAAGACCGGACTCGAGTACAACGACGTGCTGACGCTGCTCGATCTCCGGTTCATCAATCCAAACCGCGACATCGTTATCAATCATCTCGATCCGTCGTGCGACCTGGACCAGAAAGTGATTCAGGTCCTCAGCGCGCCGATTCTCGATCGCTTCCACCGCTTTCTGCGGCTCTGGCGCAAACTCCAAGGCTGGAAGATGTGGGAACTCGACCTGGTGATCCGTCACCCGCGCATCGGCAACGGCCTGATCAACGAATCGTTTCTGATCAATCTCTTCTTCTTCCAGCAGCTCAGAAAGCGGCTTGGTACAAAAGTAACTGTCGAACAGGCTGCCGCGCTGTTCGGCGATCTCAACACGGAAACTCATTTCACCGAAGCTTTCAAAAAGCGCGAGGATGCCGTTTATCAGAAAGTCTTCCTCAATCGGCGTCTCTTCAATCCGCTCGATCCGGCGTTCGAACTGGATCCCGGTACCGGAGATCTGCCCGCCGGTCAAACGATCACAGATCATCAATCGGTGGTGGACGCCGCGCTCGGTGTACGCGACGCCGATCTCACGATCTTTAAAGGCCTGACAAAGGCGTCCGATGGCACGCCTTATATTAATGACAACCTCAACCTCGCGAATCTCTCGTTCCTCTGGCGGCACGCGTGGCTGGCGAAGCTGCTGAAATACAAAGCCGCGGACTGGCAAACCCTGCTGAAGATCCTGAATCAGGACATCTTAAGCTTTGCGAATCCCGAAGCAGCCTGGGATTTTGTCCGCAACGTTGACCGTATCAAGACCTACGGATTCACGGTGGACGAACTCGATTGGGTGCTCGCAGCCAATCGTCTGGCGAAAGCCGCTGTCAAAGAGAGCGACGGCACGCGTTTCCTCGCAGCGCTGCGCAAAGAGCTGCAAAGCATCCGCGATCAGTTTGACCCGGCTCAGTTCACTTTTCTCAACGCCGTGCCGCCAACCGACGTCGACTCGCTCACCGCGCTGCTGACTTCGCTTCTGCAACAGCTCAATCGCGACGAGCCCGCGACACAGTTTTTCATCAGCACCTTGCGCGACGAGATCACGCAGGAACGCGCGATTTCAACTCTGCCCGCAGGCTTCACGTTCCCAGCTACGATCACGGGCGCGCCGAACAACATCCCCATCAGCTACCAGACCACGCTGAGTTTCAGCGGCTCGATGACTCCCGCGCAACGCACGACGCTCTTGACCCATCCGTCGCTCGCCGCGGTTAGCGGTCTGCCTTCGTATCAGGACGCGATTCAACAACTGTTCAATCAACCCGGCCAGCCCGCAACTGTTGACGGACTGCCTTCAGGCTTTACTTTCCCTGCGGCGATCACTGGTCCACCACTCAACATTCCGATTCGCTACGACGCCGTGTTGCGTTTCAAGGGCTTCATGCTCAACGCGCAACAAACGACGCTGTTGACTGATCCGTCGTTGGCCGCAGTCACAGGCATTGCCGATTATCAGCAGGCAATCCAGGAGTTTTTCACGCTTCCTCGTATGGCGCTGAAGTTCTTTGAACCGAACTTCACGGCGCCGCTCGACGCCTTGCCTGCCGCAGTGGATTTCAAATCGCTGCCGGATCCGGCGCTTGCGTCGAAGATTTCTTACGACGCTGAAGAGCGGTTGCTGACTTTCAACGGAATCATGTCAGCGGAAGAAAGAACGCTGCTCGACGCGCTTTCTGCAGACGCCAATTATCAGGGCGCCGTGAACAGCTTGTTCACGCAGCCCGGCCTTATCGCGCCGCCTGATGAACGCATCTGGCTGATGGACACGGACCTGACTGTTCCCCTCACGGACAATCTTGCCGTGAACCTCGCGACCGCGATCACGAAAGCTCTGACTTACCTCTCGCGTACGAGAACGCAGAGCGCAGTGGTCGAACAGAGTGCCGCGCAACTCGGTTTGACCGAAGCTGTAACGCGCTTCCTCCTGACCAACTACGCGCTGTTGCCGGCCACGGTCATGGCCCACCTGACGGGACCCTTCGTCGCGACTTCCGGCGTGATCGATTACGCCACGTTGAAGACGACCTTTGACGCCTGGTACTGGATGAATCGCGCCGCCACGCTGCTGAAGAAATGGAAAGTCACACTTGAAGAACTCGAACGAATCGTTGCGCTCACCACTCCCGCGCAACTTCTCGATTTTCTGAGTTTGCCGATCGACGATGCTGCGCCAATCGCGTCGCTTGAACGACTCCTGCGCACCAGCTCGTTGCTGCGGATGCGTGACACGCTGCCCGAAACCGAAACTACGCTTCTCGAAGTGCTGGAGCGACTGAATGCCGGCGCGTCCGCTGCCGCCTTTGCTGCGGATGTTCAGCTTCTCGACGAAGAGTGGCTGGCCACCGACGTTTCCGAGTTGATCGCGTCACTCGATCTCGCCTTCCCTGCCGACTATCTGCTCGCTGAAACCTGGGAACGACTGCGTCGCGCGTTCTACTTTATCGACAACCTCAACACCACCGCCGCCGTAGTGAAAACGTTCGCGGCGCCGACCATGAACTTCGATCATGCGTCGACGATGAAAGAATTGCTGCGCTCGAAGTTTGGCGAGGATACGTGGTTGACGCTCAGCGCCGAGATTCAGGACGTGTTACGCGAACGCAAACGCGACGGGCTCGTGGCGTACTTACTCACTCACCCGCAGCCTAATCCGCCTTCCGGCAAGTGGGAGAACTCAAACGACCTCTACGCCTACTATCTGCTCGACGTTGAGATGTCGTCGTGCCAGCTTACGAGCCGTCTGGTCCAGGGCTCCGGATCTATTCAGTTGTTCGTGCAGCGCTGCTTCATGGGTCTCGAACCTGACGTCGTCGTGAACGCGGATGGCGCTGATGGCGACAGCGCGTGGCGCTGGTGGAAATGGATGTCGAAGTATCGTGTTTGGGAGGCGAACCGGAAGGTGTTTCTCTGGCCCGAAAACTGGATCGAGCCGGAGTTGAAGCCAGATCGGTCGCAGTTCTTCAAAGACCTGGAGAGCGAGCTAACGCAAAACGACATCACGGAGGAGTCGGTCGAAACTGGCTTCACCAGCTATCTCGAAAAACTCGACGGCGTGGCCCAACTCGAAATAGCCGGGTTCTATCAGGAAGACGATGGCGACAATGCGATCATCCACGTCTTTGGCCGTACGGCTGGAGCGGATCCCCACTTGTACTACTACCGACGTTTTGACTATCGGCAGTGGACACCGTGGGAGAAAGTGGATCTCGACATTCAGGGCGACTATCTCATTCCTGCTGTCGTCGGGAAGCGGCTGTTTCTCTTCTGGCCCATCTTCACGGAGATTCCGGATGAAAACGGAAACAGCAAGGTGACCATACCGGCCGTGTCGCAAACCAACGAGCAACAGAATCACGATGTGCCCAAGACCGCGAAGGCGCTAAAGATGCAAATGGCCGCCAGCGATTATCGCAACGGCAAATGGACACCGAGACGCGTCTCGACAGACTTCCTGATGAGCGGCCAATACCGCGGAGAGATCGTGGAGAAGAATTACGAGTTCTTCGCCGTCGATCGCAGCGAGATTGATGGCACGTTTGGAATCAAGTTCCGCGGCCACAGTGTTGCGGCCTCAGGCCCTGTGGCCAACCTGTCCGGCACGTTCGAGATCGCCGGTTGCAAGGGTCTACCGGTGCTGGGAAGTATTCCGGGCACGTTTCACCATCTGATTCGTCCCGAGACTGGTTCAGTAGATGACGATCCGGACTTTCTCAAGTGGGTCGAGGCCGGCTCGCGCACAGATTTAGCGCCGAAGACGGACTTCACGCTCGAAAACGCGCTTGCGCCAAACACCGCGTTAGCCCAAGTGCTGGTTCAAACACCCGGCATATTCAAGGACACGCCGCCATGGCACCTGTCTTACATGGACAAGTTCTTGGCCGACGCGATGGAGGTGTTACCGTTCCCAGGCGAGCGCAAGGCAGTGGCGGTTGGAAGCTGGTTGCCGTTTTTCTACAACGACAAGAAGCGCACCTTCTTTGTACTTCCTTGTTTCTCCTTTCCGAAGCGACGTGGAGGCGATCTCACCGCCGTCGGAGCTGGTGGTCTGGCCTTCGACGATAACCGTATTTACTACCCGGACGTGAAGAAGGGCTTCCGTCAGATCGAACTCTTCTTTGAGGGTTTCTTCAGAACGTGGCTCAACGGACAGGACTTCACGGCACTCACGCAAGTACAACGAAACGGGTTGGACCAGTTTCTGTTCCTGCAGTTTCCACTGGAGGCGCCACCGCCGGATCCAAACGGAACGCCCGGACCTTACTCAGAGGGAAGAATCGAGCAGATCAAGGACTTCCTCGTGCGCTTTTTCATGCGCTTCGTTCACATCTATCTCTCTTTGCTCTCCCTGGGCTTGTTCCAGTTCCGGCAGTTTGACTTTAGAAACTTCTATCACCCGTTCGTCTGCGACTTTGCGAAGCTCGTCTACGATCCACTCAAGGGCATCCCGGCGATGATGAGCCGCGACACCCAGTTGAAGAATTCCGGTTTCAGTTTCAACCTGACGTTCCAGCCGACGTTCTGGGTGGTCCAGCAAGGAACCGAGGAGTTTTATCCGGCGGAAGTCGTGGACTTCAAACCTGACGGTGCTTATGCGCCTTATAACTGGGAACTTTTCTACCACGCACCCCTGCTGATCGGAAACCTCTTAAGCAAGAACCAGCGCTTTGAAGAAGCGCGCGACTGGTATCACTTCATCTTCAACCCGATCGGTGTGGAGAGCGCGATCCCCGGCGGCTCGCCGATGAGCAAGTACTGGATCACGAAACCGTTCTTTGAAACAACCGACCCGCAGTACGTCCAGCAACGCATCGAAAACATCATGCGCCTGCTCGCCGGCGATCCGACCGCTCCGGGATTCTCCGCGGACGCCAAAGCGGCGCTCGAAGCGCAGGTGCTCGACTGGCGCACCAATCCATTTGAACCACATCGCATCGCGAACTATCGCACGGTCGCGTATCAGAAGACTGTCGTGATGAAGTATCTCGACAACCTGATCGCCTGGGGCGACTACCTTTTCCGGCAAGACAGCATGGAGAGCATCAACGAAGCGACGCAGCTCTACGTTCTGGCGGCTGAGATTCTGGGACCACCGCCGCGCAAAGTGCCACCGCAGGTGAAGCCGCCGGTGGAGAGCTTCAATGAGCTGGAGACTGAGCTGGACAAGTTTGCCAATGCGTTGATTGCCGTAGAGAACATCGTCCCGCCGATGGATGGTGGTGACGGCGACGCCGAAGAAGCGCCGCCAATTCCGATGCTCTACTTCTGCATTCCGCAGAACGAAAAGCTGCTGGGTTACTGGGACACGATCGCGGATCGGCTGTTCAAGATTCGTCACTGCATGAACATCGAGGGTGTCGTACGGCAGTTGGCCTTGTTCGAACCGCCAATCGATCCCGCGGCGCTGGTCAAAGCTGTCGCCGGCGGCGTGGACATCAGCAGTGCGCTCGCGGATCTCAACGCACCGCTGCCGCTCTATCGTTTCAACACGCTACTGGACCACGCCAACCGCGTCTGCGAAGACGTGAAGTCACTCGGCAACGCGTTGCTTTCGGCGCTCGAGAAGAAAGACGGGGAAGCACTCTCGTTGCTGCGACAAGGTCATGAGCTTCGCATGCTCGACGCCGTCAAGGCCGTGCGCCAGCAGCAGATTGATGAGGCCAAGGAGAACCTTGAAGGACTGAAGCGAAGCAAGGAGATGGCAGAGGTCAGAAAGCAGTACTACGAGAGCCGCGAGTTTATGAATGCCGGTGAAATCGCGGCCATCGCACTCTCGGGTGCGTCGACCCTCATCGACGCGGCCATTGCTCTTTCCTACATCCTCGCCGGTGGTTTGAAAGTGGTGCCGCAGTTCCTGATCGGCGGCGCCGGCTTTGGCGGTTCACCGCACGCAGTTGCGGAGACCGGTGGCAAGACTTTTGGGGAGATCGCAGAAGACACTGCACTCACGTTGTCTTCGATTTCGCGAGCCCTGGAGAAAGGCGCGTCGATAGCGACCACCGTCGCTTCTTATCAACGCCGGCAGGATGACTGGGACCACCAGGGCAATCTCGCCACGCACGAGATCACGCAGATCGAACGCCAGATCGCGGCCGCTGAACTGCGCGTCGCGATTGCGGAAAAAGAACTCGAGAATCAGGTCCTGCAAATCGATCAGGCGAAAGAGGTCGATGCCTTCATGAGGTCGAAGTACACGAATCTTGAGTTGTATCAATGGCAGATCGGGCAGATTTCCGGCGTGTATTTCCAGAGTTACCGGCTGGCTTACGATCTGGCCAAGCGGGCGGAGCGTTGTTTCCGTTTTGAACTCGGCCTGGCCGACAGCAGCTACATCAACTTCGGTTACTGGGACAGTTTGAAGAAGGGTTTGATGTCCGGCGAGAAATTGCAGTACGACCTGCGCCGGCTCGACAGCGCTTACTGTGAACGCAACCGCCGCGAGTTTGAGTTAACCAAACACATTTCGCTGGCCCAGCTCGATCCGCTCGCGCTGCTGCGGCTGCGCGAAACGGGCCGCTGCTTCTTCAACCTGCCTGAAGAGATCTTCGATCTCGATTATCCCGGTCACTATTTCCGGCGCCTCAAATCGGTAAGTATGACGTTGCCGTGCGTGGTTGGACCCTACACAACCGCGGCCTGCACGCTGCGGCTGTTGAAGAACGGCATTCGCATCAAGACCACCAACGGCGACAACGGTTATTCGCACAACACGGACGACTTGGGCAATCCCGTTGACGACGAGCGCTTCATTGAGAACAACATTCCGGTGAAAGCGATTGCTGCGAGTAGTGCGCAGAACGACAGCGGTATGTTTGAGTTGAACTTCCGCGACGAACGTTACCTGCCGTTCGAAGGGGCGGGCGTGATTAGCGGCTGGTCGTTAGAGCTACTCAACGATCCGCCGGCGAACAATCCCGATCCTGCTCAGCCCGATTTCGGCAAGCCGCTGCGGCAGTTTGACTACAGCACGATTACCGACGCGATTCTGCACGTCAAATACACCGCGCGTGAGGATGCGGGGCTGTTCAAGAACAGCGCCGTGTCGCACCTGCGCGATTACTTTGGCCAGGACGACGGCACGAATTCGGTGCGCTTGTTTGATCTGCGGCAGGAGTTTCCGGCGCAGTGGCATCGTTTCCTGCACCCGACCAATCCGGCGAACGGCAACGTGTTTGAGTTTGAGATGTCGCCCGATCTGTTCCCGCTGAAGGACGCAGGCAAGACTCTGAAGATCAACACCATTTGGCTGTTGGCGCGGGCTACCGACGCTGGCGCCTATTCAATCGAAATGACTCCGCCTTTACCTCCGCCGCCGCCGCCGAACGTGAACGTGAGACAGTTGGCGCGGAGCAACGACTTCGGTGGTCTGCACTTCAACGTCAATGGCGATGTCGTCGCTTTCGGAGTTGAAGTGGTACCCGGCGATCCGCCGGTCGCCTGGCATCTGCGCATGCGACGACCCGGCGGCGGCGACCTAATCGTGGACCCGATAACCAACGAGATGGAGGTATCGGATCTTGTCATGGTGCTCGGTTATGAGTGGGAGTAGTCTATACTCCTCGACATGACTCGGAGGACGTCGCGTGCTGCCGTACTGACAAACTACGAAGCGCCGCTCGAAATCAAGGAGTTTCCCTTACCGCAATCGATCGAACCCGGTGCCGCACTTGTTCGCGTAAAACTCGCGGGCATTTGCGGCACCGACGTGCATCTCTGGCATGGCCAGCTTCCGATTCCCTTGCCCGTCATTCTCGGACATGAAACTGTCGGAGTGATTGCGGAGTTGGGCGAAGGACTGACTGCGGACTGGACCGGCAAGCCGTTGTCAGTCGGAGATCGCATCGGCTGGAGCTCATCGATCAACTGTGGTGAATGTTATTACTGCCGCGTCAAGCCTGAGCCCACTCGTTGTCTCAAACGCAAAGCTTACGGGATTTCATACGATTGCAGCGTAGCGCCGCATCTTTTCGGTGGTTATGCGGATTACATTTACTTGCGGCCGGGAACAGCGATCTTCAGGATTCCAGAAGCGTTGCCGACGGAAGCGGTTGTCGGCGCGGGCTGTGCTTTGGTTACCTCGCTGCACGGGATCGAGCGAATCGGGGTCAGGATGGGCGACAACGTTGTGGTCCAGGGTTCTGGACCAGTCGGACTGGCGTCGCTGGCAGTGGCAAAAGCAAGTGGCGCGGCGCAGGTGATTGTGCTTGGTGGTCCACCGCATCGACTCGAGATCGCGAAGCGCTTTGGTGCGGATGTTTGTATTGACGTCGAAAAGAGTTCGGTTGCCGGGAGAAAGGCACAAGTGCTCGAGTTGACGGGCGGGTTTGGCGCTGATGTTATTTTGGAGTGCGTTGGGATTCCGCAGGCAGTGACGGAAGGGATTGAACTGTGCCGCGATGGCGGACGATATCTGGTGCTGGGCCATTACGGAAACGCGGGCACGATGGAGTTCAATCCGCATGTGGTAACGAGGAAGCAGTTGACGATGGCGGGATCGTGGGGCTTCGAGCCGCGGCATACGAAAGCCGCGCTGGAGTTTCTCTCGCGCACGCGGAAGCAGTTCCCGTTCGAAAAGCTCATCGACGAACCGTTTGCCTTGGACCGCGCGTTTGAAGCGCTGCAAGCAACCGCCGCCTGGTCCACCGCCAAGAGCGCCATCGCCCCTGGGTAGAGAGCATCTCTGTGCCTCTGTGCCTCTGTGGTGTTAAAGAACCACAAAGACACAGAGACACAGAGAGGTTCGAGGCTAAGGAGAACAGATGCAGGTCTTCAAGAACTACATCAACGGTGAGTGGACGGACAGCCGGTCGGGCAAGACGTTTCCCAACATCAACCCCGCCAACACCGACGAGATTGTCGGCCTGTTTCAGTCGTCCAACACCGAAGACGTCAATGACGCGTGCGCTGCCGCGGCCGCAGCACAAACGGCATGGGCCGGGCTGCCGGCTACACGGCGCGGCGAGTTTCTCTTCAAAACGGCCGAACTCCTCGAATCCAGGCTGCCGCAACTGGGCGAAGAGATGACGCGCGAAGAGGGCAAGACTCTCCCGGAAGCAATCGGCGAAGTAAAACGCGCCATCAACATCTTCCGTTATTTCGGCGGCGAAGGCTCGCGCCAGTTCACTTATCAAGTGCCCTCCGAACGCGACAACGTCGTCTGCTACACGATTCGTAAACCACTCGGAACAGTGGCGCTGATCACGCCCTGGAATTTTCCGAGCGCGATTCCCGCGTGGAAGATCGCACCGGCGCTTATTTCAGGAAACACGGTCGTGCTCAAACCCGCGTCCCTCGCACCGCTCAGCTCCTACAGATTAGTCGAGGCACTGCACGAAGCCGGCGTACCTCGCGGCGTGATCAATTACATCACCGGCAGCGGCGGCCTCGCCGGCGATGCGCTCACGAGCAACCCCGCCATCAAAGCCGTCTCGTTTACCGGTTCCACTTCAGTCGGCAACGCGCTCTACGCGAAAGTGTCGCCACGAAAGATACGCGTTCAACTGGAAATGGGCGGCAAGAACCCGACCATCGTGCTTGACGATGCCGATCTCGATTACGCGGCCGACACGTTGATCAACGGCGCGTTCTTTTCCACCGGCCAGAAGTGCACGGCGTGCAGCCGCGCGATCATCGAGCGCTCGATTTACGAGCCGCTGATGGAGAAGCTTGTCGAGAAAACGCGCAAATTGAAAGTCGGGAATGGTCTCGAATCCGGTGTTCAGATCGGACCGGCAGTCGATGCCGATCAACTCAAGACGGATCTGGAATACATCGACATCGCTACAAAAGAAGGCGCGCAGTTGTTGTGTGGCGGGAAACGGCTTACCGGAGGAGCATATGACAAAGGCTACTTCATTGAGCCCACGATCTTCACCGGCATCACTTCCGCAATGCGCATTGCGCAGGAAGAAGTCTTTGGTCCAGTGTTGGCCCTGATGGTAGCGGAGAACTTTGAGGAAGCATTGCGTCTCGCGAATGACGTACGCTTTGGTCTGTCGGCGTCCATCATCTCGAAGGATCTGACGCGCGTGCATAAATTCATTAATGGCATCGAGGCCGGCTTGATCACCGTGAACCTGCCGACGGCGGGTGTTGAGTATCAGTTGCCTTTCGGAGGCACGAAAGAATCGAGCTTCGGCATGCGCGAGCAAGGCCCGCAAGCGCTCGACTTCTATTCAGAAACCCGCACGGTCTACCTGAAATACACTCAATAATAATTCTTCCTGTGCTTCTTGTGCCTCTTTGCGGCTAGTGCTTCAGGTGATACGGTACGCTGGTCACGATCACGCCCTGCCTGAATAACAGCGCCCCCTTCAATAGCAGCGAACTCTGGTTGTGCAGTATGTGTTGCCACCACTTCGCGGGAATAAACTCCGGCAACACCACCGTAATCACATCATCGCGCTGCTGCCGCTCCAGCCGCTTGATGTACTTCAACAACGGCCGCGTCAGCTCGCGATACGGCGAGGGCAGCACGACCAGTTTCACGCCCGCGCCCCAGCGTTCCCACTTCTCACGCAACTTCGCCGTCGCTTCTTCTTCAAAATCGACGTAAACAGCAGTGACGTTGTTGTCGCGCGAGATCGACTTCGCGTACTCCAGAGCGCCCAGCACACCACGATGCAGTCCGGAAATCGGAACCACCACGCGGTGTTTAATCGAATGAATCGGCTCGAGACCATCCATCGAGAGTTGCTTCGCCACGTCGATATAGTGCTGGTGAATCGCGCGAAAGAAGATCACCAACAGCGGTATCACCACCACGACAATCCACGCGCCGTGAATGAACTTCGTCGCGATGAAAACACACAACACGATGAACGTCGCTACCGCGCCCACCGCGTTGACTACGATCGATTTCTTCCAGCGCGGTTCCCTCGTTCTGTTCCAACGCCGCACCATTCCCAACTGCGACAACGTGAACGAGAGAAACACACCGACCGCGTAGAGCGGGATCAGACGGCTCGTGTCGCCACCGAACGCGACCACTAGTATTCCGGAAAAAACAGCGAGAATGATGATGCCGTTTGAAAAGACGAGTTTGTCACCACGATTGGCAAACTGCCGCGGCAGGAAACGATCGCGCGCCAGCAACGATGAGAGCCGTGGAAAGTCGGCAAACGAAGTGTTAGCCGCCAGCACGAGTATCGCCGCCGTTGCTGCCTGGACCACGAAGTAAAACCAGCCGAGCCGTCCGGTAAACATGATCCGAGCGAACTGGGAGATCACTGTTTCATTCTGGTGTGGGTGGACCTGATAGAGATACGCCATCACGCTGGTGCCGAGAAACATCGCAGTCAGCAGCACCGCCATCCACACGAGCGTCGCCGCCGCATTTTTCGCTTCAGGTTTTTTGAACGCGGGTACGCCGTTCGAGATAGCTTCGATCCCTGTCAACGCCGCGCAACCGTTTGAGAAGGCGCCGAGCAGTAGCAGCGTTGTCATTGGCTGTAGCCGATAGCCTTCGGCAGTCTTCAAGTCTTCGCCACTGGGAATGGGCGCCGCGCCACCGTAGGCCCAGTAGTGAAAGAGTCCGTAGCCGATCATGATCAGAAAGCTGACGATGAAGAGATACGTAGGTGTTGCGAAGAGCGCGCCCGATTCGCGCACACCGCGCAGGTTTGCGAGCGCGATGAAACCGATGAACACCAGGCAAAGGATCACTTTGTGATTGTCGAGCCACGCGAAACGCGTCCCTTGCGCGGCTGACGTGATCGCGGCGACGCCCGCCGCGATCGATACGGAAACCGTCAACACGTAATCAACCAGCAATGCCGCGGCAGCAACGAGACCGGGAGTCGTGCCCAGGTTCTCTTTAGCGACGATGTAGGCGCCACCACCTGACGGATACGCGTGTATGGTCTGGCGATAACTCACAGCCACGATCGCCAGCAACACTGCGATGCCGCCTGAGACCGGCAGCACGTAATGAAACGACTGGCCGTGTGTCGCCGCCGCCGCGACTGCGAGTACGAGCAGAATCTCTTCGGTCGCGTACGCAGTTGACGACAAGGCGTCGGAAGAAAAAACCGCGAGCGCAGTTTTTTTGGTAAGGCGCTCGTGCGCCGCCTGTTCGGTCTTGAGTGCCCTGCCGATGATGAAGCGTTTGAGTTCTGCCGCCACTATGTTCTCCTGAAACCTTTTGTGCTCATTCTGTAGGGGCGGCACTCCGTGGCCGCCCCTCTTCGGCGCG
>DASXRE010000269.1:0-30504 GCA_036506775.1 Pyrinomonadaceae bacterium
CAGTTTCAAGGCGCACGAGTTGTTGAACCTGGGCAAGGCGGCGGGATTGCGCGAGGTTGCCGTTGAGCATCACTTTCCCGCGCGTTTGGTGTTGACTGCATGACGAGTGAATACGACGTCATAATCGCGGGTGCTGGTCCGGCCGGGAGCAGCGCCGCCATTCATCTCGCGACCAACGGCCTCCGCGTGTTGCTGGTGGAGCAGAAAAAATTTCCGCGCGCGAAACTGTGTGGTGAGTTTATCTCGCCTGAGTGCCAAGACCATTTTGAAAGACTCGGTGTCACCCGGTCGATCCTGTGTTCTGACCCAGCTTCAATAGCTGAGACAGTTTTTTATTCCAGTCGAGGCCATCACGTCGGCGTGCCGAGTAGTTGGTTTGGAAATCGAATGGCGCTTGGACTGAGTCGCGCGGTGATGGACGACGTGTTGTTGCAGCGCGCGGCTGAGGCTGGTGTCGACGTGATCGAAAATGGCAACGTACTTGGACCACGGATAAACACGGATGTAGTCTACGGGATCAGTGTTAGAGCGGGATCGGCCGAAAAAGAATTTCACGCACCATTAACGATCGACGCGACCGGCCGCGCGCGCATCCTCGCGCGCAAAACAGATCACTCACACAAACACAAACCAAAACTGATCGCTTTCAAAGCGCACTTTCAAAACACGCGCGTTGCTCCAGGCGCATGCGAAATCTATTTTTACCCCGGCGGTTATGGCGGGCTGAGTAGCATCGAAGCCGGCACGAGCAATCTTTGCTTCATCGTCGCCGCCGAGCAGGTGAAGCAGTGTCACTCAGATCCGGAACGCGTCATGCGTGAGATGGTGATGCGGAATCCGCGCGCCAGTTACACGCTCGCACCTGCAAGCACCGCTTCGGAGTGGCTGAGCGCGTCGTGGGATCACTTCGGCCGCCAGAGTCCCGCGCCTGCTAAAGGTTTGCTCGCGATTGGCGACGCCGCCGCGTTCATTGATCCATTCACCGGCAGCGGAATGCTGATGGCGCTTGAAAGTGGTGAGTTAGCGGCGGATGTAATTGTTCGCCACCGCGACAAATTGTCAGCAGCGAGCCTTGCCGCCGACTACGTGGATAGTTATCGGAAAAAATTCGACTCACGTTTGAAAATTTGCAGTCTTTTGCGGCGCGCCGCATTTCATCCGCGCCTTACTGAGTTAGGCACCGCAATCTTCGGTGCGAGCGAACGTTTCCGAAACCGGGTGGCCCGCGCCACCCGTTCTCCGGTGAACGTAAACCACCGCTCCCTTTGAACCGAGCTCCTCTTTGGAGCGTGGTGACTAGTCACCGCTTTGCCCAAGCAGTGACAAGTCGGCCCACTCCGTGGAGTACCGCAACCCAAACTGCATTACCACCCGAAATTATAATTGTTGCCACGTCACACTTTTTAGAGTAAAAAGGCGAGGCAGTACCGGTCTCTCTGCGTCTCCCGTCCCAGGAGAAAGCGAACGTAATCTTAAAGAATATATTGAGCGCGAGTTCAGAGCCGCGAAACTGGTTAAGGAGAACATGACGATGTTTGTATCGTTGAAGTCCTGGCGTTTCGGATCGTTTCAACTCATCTCTCTGCTAGCGATGTTGCTGGTGTCTGCAAGCGTGGCCTTGGGACAGGCGCAGTCAAATGCCGCCGACCTGCAAGGAGTCGTGAAAGACCCGACCGGCGCCGTGGTTGCAAACGCAACCGTCACGACTCGCAATCCCGGAACAAATGTTTCGCGCAGCGCGACCACGAACGACGAGGGCTACTATCGCATCATCAATCTGCCGCCCGGCGACTACGAGGTCACGGTCGAAGCGCCCAATTTCAAGAAAGCAGTGCTGACGAAAGTGACGATCACGATCGGTCAGGCGGCAGACGTGGATATTTCGCTCGAGCCGGGCCAAATCAGCGAAAGCGTCACTATCTCCGACGCGACTTCTGAAATAGTCGAGACTTCAAAGACTGCGGTCGCGACCACGATCGATCAGCAGCGAATCAACAATCTGCCGATCAACGAGCGCAACTATCTCTCGTTTGCGTTGACCACTTCGACAGTCGGACGCGACAACGGCCGTCCAATTGGACCAGCACCCACAACGGGTTTGAACTTCGGCGGTCAACGCGGCCGCTCCAATCTGGTCCAGGTCGATGGCGCTGACAACACCGACAACTCCGTGAACGCGTCGCGCTCCACCGTGAGTCAGGAAGCGGTGCAGGAGTTTCAGGTGGTGACGAATTCATTCGCACCGGAGTTTGGTCGCTCGGCTGGTGGTGTCGTTAACGTCGTTACTAAATCGGGCACGAACGAGCTGCACGGAAACATGTTCGGCTTCTTGCGGCACCGCAGTTTTCAGGCGCGCAATGCGTTTGCCCCGATCGAAGATCCGCCGTTCACGCGCACGCAGTATGGTTTCACGCTTGGTGGACCATTCGATCGCGACCGCACGTTCTTCTTCTTTGCTTTTGAACAACGGCGCCGGAATGAATCAGGGTTCTTTACGAGCAACGTCGCACAAGGTCTGACCGGTTCGGTGGTCTTGCCGCCTCTCGCGCCGGGTTTTCCGGCGCAGACGCTGAGCAACATCACTCCGGCGCAGGCATCGTACATCAACGGCCTGCTCGGTCTCGGAGGCGCCGCCGCTCAGCTCGGCATTGGTTACGCTTATCTCGCTTCAGGCGGCGGCAGCACCGCCCTGAATGGTTTCAATCCTTTGATCGCCACTTCAGCGCCTTTCACGCCGGGCACGGTGGTCGGCAGCAGGTTCTTCTTGAGCGGCGCACCAATTCCGGTCGGGACGACCAACAGCCTGGGCCAACCGATTGCGTTCCGTCCGTTGCGCAGTTTGCAATCAATTTTCCCGATAACTGACAGAACCACCTTCAATTCGTTTCGGCTCGATCACCTGATCACTCCGCAACATCAGTTCAGTTTCCGGTTTGGTTACAATCCGAGCACGATCACCGGCATTCAGGTGGAGTCGCAAAACCAGTCGCTCGGCCAAAACGATTTCTCGCGAACAGGCATTCAAAAACTGCGCGACTTCTCTGCGGTCACGACGCTGACCTCCACGCTCTCGAGCAACGTCGTCAACGAAGCGCGTTTCAACTTTGGTGAACGTCGCGCCACTTTCAAATCACAGAATGGCGACGCGGTCGCTTTCAACATTTCCGGCACGGCATTCATCGGTCGCGAGTTGTTCTCGCCCGTGGTGCGTACGGAGACGCGTTACGAATTCACCGACAACGTAAATATGGTCCACGGAAATCACAACTTCAAGTTTGGTGGCGATGCGGCCTTCGTTCGCATTCCGCAAGCGATCTTCGAGTTGAACTTCGCGGGCCTCTTCAATTTTGGCGGACTCGGCGCCTGCACGTTGGTCGCGCAACTCTGTTCACCCGGTCTGCCGGCGCCGCCGGACTTCACCGCCGTGCAGCAGTACGGTCTTGGTTTCCCGGCCAACTTCATTCAGGGTTTTGGCAATCCGGTTAGCAGCATCAGCAACAAACCGCTCGCGTTCTTCGCGCAGGATTCGTGGAAGGTGCGTCCGAATCTGACGCTCAATTACGGTGTGCGTTACGACTACGAGATCACCGAACAAGTGTCGACGCTGCCATTCCGGGATCCGTTATCGGGCATCAATCTTTCTGCGGCTGACATCCTGGCGGCTCAGGATGCGATGGGCGTGCAGCAAGGTTTTCCGCGCGACAAGAACAACTGGGCGCCGCGTCTCGCGGTTGCCTGGGATCCGAGGAACGACGGCAAGACGGTGATTCGCGCAGCGTTCGGACTCTTCTACGACCATCCGCTGCTCGCGATCGCCTTCAATTCAGACATTGCTGACGCGGTGCAACAGCAACAAGGCATTCTGACGCCGGGCAGTCCGTCGCCTACGTCGCTCCTGAACGCCGTACAAGTCTTTCAGGGAACGGTTTGTCCTCCGACTGGCGGAAATCCGATCTGTCCGCCGGGCGCCGTGACGCCGGGTGTTGCTGCCGGTGCGCAGTATCAATTCGGCCGGCAACGATTCAACGATCAAACGTTTCCGGGTTTTGGTCCAGTGCTTCCGTTCACGCTTCACGTGCAGAAGAACTTTGAATACGCTTACGCGAATCAGGGCAACTTCACGGTCGAACGCGAACTATCGAAGAACATGACACTGTCGGCCAGCTATATCTTCGTTGGTGCGCATCACCTGCCGCACCCGCTCGACATCAATGCGCCGCGCACGGATCTTCAGATTCAAAACTTCTTCCGCTTCTCGGGCCGTAATCCCGTCAGCACGACTGAAGCCGTCGCGTTTTCGATTCCGACCAGCGGCGCTGCTTGTCCCTTTGGCGTGCCGTTGCAGTGCTTCACGATGACCACGCCGACCGGCGCGCCGCTATACCCGACTGCCGGACAGACGTTCGCGATCATCATTCCCGGCATGATCGCGGCGCCAATAACTAACCTCGGCAGTCGCATCGTGAACGCTGGTATCGCAAACTTCTTCCGGCCCAACGCGCCCAACTACTTCCTGGCTCAAGCTTTGTCAGGTGGTCTTGTTACTCCTGCGGTTTTGAACAGCGCGTTGCCAGGTACGCTACGAACGCCCGGAACCATTTCACCGTTCGGCTCGATCAACGCACAAACCTCCGACGGCAACTCGACCTACAACGCGCTAAACGTGGACGTGAAGAAGCGCTTCTCGAATCACTTCCAGTTTCTCGCTTCGTACACGTGGTCACACTCGATCGACGACTCATCCGACTTGCAGACGCTGTTGCTGCCGCAGGACAACCGCAACTTCGGCGCTGAACGAGCGGATTCGCTTTTCGATCAGCGTCACCGGTTCGTGTTCAGTGCGGTGATTGCGTCGCCGAGCACCTGGACGCAGGGCAGCGGTTTCCATCGCGCGCTCTCAAACTTCACGCTCGCTCCGATCTTTGAAGTGTCGTCAGGGCGTCCGTTCAACATCCTCAGCAACCAGGACACCAACAACGACCAATCGAATCAGACCGACCGACCGTCGGTCTTGTCTGACGGCACGCTGTGCGTTCCCGGCACGCAGGGCTGCGTCGGCATAATTACTGGCGGCGTGTTTACGAGCGGAAGTCTGGCGCGCAACTTCGGTGTGACGCATAACTACATGTCACTCGACTTGCGCCTCGCGAAGCTGGTTCCGATTGGCGAGCGCGTGCGGCTTGAACTGATTGCCGAGGGGTTCAACCTGTTCAATCGCTTCAACGAGGCAGCCGCGTCGCCGTTTATCGACGATGTGCGCGCCTTCAACGAGCGCGCGAGCAACGGTCGTTACTACAGCCGCCCGACGGCTACGTTCGATCCGCGGCAGTTTCAGTTTGGCGTGAAGCTGAATTTCTAGTTCCGGTTTGAGCCTCTCCTTGAAGTGTGGGAACTTGTTACCGCTTTGGCCAAAGCGGCGACGAGTCGCCGCACTCCAAGGAGATGCCGTTTTTCTGACAAAACCTTTATCGCAGGCGAACTCCGCGGAGTTTGGCAGCATCCGAACGTCTGTTTAACGAACAAACGGGATCTGAGCTTTCAACCTGTCCCTCTCCCGCAATACAATCGTTCGCACTATGAGTAGATTTACGCCTATCTTCCGCCTTCTAGCCCTTGGCTTCATTTTCGTACTGCTCGTGGCAGAGTCTCAGGCCCAGTCAACCAGGCCCAGGCGCGTCTCGAGGTCGACGCAAAAGACCACGACCAGCAGTAGAGATAAATCCGCCTCTGACCCCTTGCTCCGGCCGGAGCCGAACCCGGCGCCCACAGCACGGCGGACCAGTTCCAACGATTCGTTGCTGGACGTGCAGCCCGTCAAGCCCGTGGTCAACACCGTCGCGCCTGCCGACACGAAGCACGCATATCTCTTGCTCGAGCAGAAACAGTTTGCGGCGGCGGCGAAGGAAGCCAAAGACCTGGCGGCGCAACATCCAAACGATCCCGAGGCGTGGAAGATCGCCGGCTTTGCCGAGTTGAATCTGAAACAGTACGCCGACGCCGCGAAGGATCTTGAGAAAGCGATTGAGTTGCAGCGTAGCTCGAAACAGGAAGATCCAAACACTGAAAGCGCGCTCGCTCAAGCTTATGTGCTTTCCGAGCGATATCAGGAAGCGTTGCCTTTGTTAGTTGCAGCCACGTCGCGCAACGCAAGCCAGCCTGATGCGCTGATGGTCTACTACCGTGGCATCGCTGAATACAAGACGGGAAAAACTGCCGACGCTGAAAAGAGCTTCAACTCGGTGGTCAAACTGAATCCCAAAGACTCTTTGTCGCTCTTTTACCTCGCGCAGATCGCGCTTGCTAAAAACGATATCGATGGTGCGATTGCTTCGCTCAATCGTGCGACGGTGAACGACGCACGTATGACTCCCGCCTGGACCTTGCTGATTTCGTCGTACTTGCGCCGCGCAGCGTCGAGCACTGACGAAACAAAGTCCGACGCGGATTACATCAACGCGGTGCGCGCGGGCGAAGCACTGATCAAACTTCGCACCGACGCAGAGGCGGTCACGCTTTTTGGACAGGCGCTGATCGGCGCCAAGCAGTATGCGCGAGCGGCGTCCGCACTTGAACGAGCAACCGCGGGCCAAGACGCAACTGGCGTAACGTTCTACCTGTTAGGCGTGGCCAATTCACGCGCGGCCAATTTCCCGAAAGCGATCGCGGCGCTTGACACGGCGGCAAAGAAGTCGCCTGATGACGTGAATGTCTATCGTGAGCTCGGCTACGCGTACGAAATGACGAAGCAGTATGGGAAGGCGCTGGCGGCGTATCAGCGCGGTTCCGCACTCGCGCCTAATGATGCAGACTTCAAGGAATCGATTGAGCGCGTGAAACCGTTTGCCAAGACGCAGTGAACCTTTGAAGCGCGTGACTCCTTGGAGTGCGGGGACTTTTGTCACCGCTTTGGCCCAAGCGGCTAGAAACTCGCCGCACTCCAGGCGTGGCTAACGAAATGAACGGCATAGCTGCGACCGCACGTGCGTTCGCGACCTACTCCCTCGTGCCGTATCTCGGCATTCTGTTCTGTCCGGGTGCGGTGGTGGTGGGAACAGTCGGCGTCGTCCAGTCATACCGCTCGCCGCAAACCGACGCGGCACGTTCAGCCTGTTACCTCAGCACGATGATCGGTATGGTAGTCCTGGTTGCGCAATTGTTGCTCTGGTGGGTTTTGTATCAGGTACCTGTTTGGGCAGTTTCTCAATAATTCATTACCGGCTTAAGGAGACTTACATGCGAATTCTTTTCACGCTGCTGCTTCTCGGAGCGTTGTACACCGGCGCTTTTGCGCAACGTCCCCGCACGATGGACCCTGAGCCGGCCAAGACCCCAGCGCCCGCCGCAGCGGCGCCGGCGAGCGTGAAGGCAAAGTACGAAGGCGGCTATTTTGGTTACAACAAGACCATGGAAGGTACGTTGACCTTCGACGACGCGAACGAGCGCCTGGTCTTCAAAGACAAGAAGACGCCCAAAGAGATCTCGATGCCTTACGAGTCGCTAACTTCGGCATATGCCGATACAAAAAAGGTGCAGCCGGCGGCGGCCACCGTCGCGAGCAACGTGCCCACGATCTATTCACTGCCAGCACGCTTCATTAAGACCAAAGTGCGTTACCTGACGCTCCAGTATAGCGATCCGGATTCGCACGTCAGCGGCATTATGAGCTACAAGATCGAGAACAAGGAACTGTTGGAGTCAGTGCTGGTGTCCCTCGCCCAAAAAGCCGGCATGACTCAGCGCGGCGACATCTACGTCAAAAAGCGCGACGACTCCAGCAAGCTGAACCCCTGAAAGGTCAGGAGAGCTCTGCCTCAAACGTCTTAAAACCACAAAGAAGCACAAAAAGCACAAAGGTCGTGGCGAGGTCTCTTGTGCCTTTTGTGCTTTTTTGTGACCGTTCTTCTGAAGTACGGGAACGAATTCCACGGTCGAACGTCTAATGCAGCAACTCCCCTAATGTCGGCAGTCCGCGCACCGGAGGTTTCCCGTGATGAATTCGCTGCCCGTCAAAATCCTGACTGCAATAATCACCTTCACGATTGGCGTCGGCGTCGCCAGTCTTTGGTTGACAAGCTCGGGCGTCGCACCCGTCATGGATCCAGCGCCGACGGGAACTCCCGCAGCCAAGCTGGAAATGGTGTTTGTACTCGACACCACCGGTTCAATGGGTGGTCTCCTCGACAGCGCGAAACAACGCATCTGGGGCATCGTTAATGACGTGATGCAGGAGTCGCACTCCTCGGTCAAGATCGGCCTCGTCGCTTACCGTGATCACGGCGACGAGTACGTAACGCAGTTGCTGCCGTTGACCGATGATCTGGACAAGGTCTACACAACGCTGATGGATTACAGGGCCGGAGGCGGCGGTGATGGCCCAGAGGATGTGAGGACCGCGCTCGCGGAGGGTTTGTACAAAGCCGGTTGGTCACCCGCGAGACCGGATCTGGCGCAAATCATTTTTCTGGTCGGCGACGCTCCGCCGCACGACGATTACGATGATGAGCAAGACACGCTAACTACCGCTTCAAAGGCGGTTCAGAAAGGCATCATCGTTAACACCATTCAGTGTGGAATCTCAGGTGAAACCGGACGTGCCTGGCAAGCCATTGCTGCCCGCGGCAATGGTCAATACTTTGCGATTCCCGCGGATGGCGGCGTGCAAGCCATCACGACGCCTTACGATGAACAGTTGGGCGAACTGGCGACCGAGCTGGGTAGAACGTTCACGGCTTATGGATTTGGTGCGCTTCCTGACTCCGAACAGCGGAGGGTTGAAGTCGCGCGAGGCGCCACCACTGTTGAAACGCGCGTGATGTTTAGCGCTCCCGAAGGAGCAAAGGCTGAGCGTGCGTTGAACAAGGCCACCAACTCAAAAGCTTACATTGGCGATCTGTTGCAGAACATCGAAAACGGCTCCTTGAAGCTTGAGGACATCCCGGTGGCCGATCTGCCCGGAGATCTGCAAAGGCTTTCGCCCGCTGAACGCCGGCAGGAGATCGAAGGACGCTTGGCCAAGCGACGTGAGATTCGTGCGCAGATTCTCAACTTGTCGAAAGAAAGATCGTCGTTTGTTAGAGCAGAGCAAGAGAAGGCCGGCAAGGCAGGCGGTTTTGATGTGGTCGTCTCGAAGACGTTGAAGCAGCAAATGTCGCGGACGAAGTTCTAAAGAACCCACTTCGCAAAGAATTCGTTGAGGCTTTTCCCGTTTGCTTCTTCCATCGCCGCGATGAAGTCGTTCGTCACGACCGACTTCCCGAAATGTCGCCGCGTGAAGAGCTGCAAACCCTTCCAGAACGCGCGCTCGCCCATTTCTTCGCGCAACAAGTGCATGACGTAAGCACCCTTGTCGTAAACGAGTGTGCGATCTTCTCGCGTGGGATTCAGCCAGTCATGAAACACCAGCGACTTGTCCTTGCCGGCGGTTCGCACCTTCTCGTAGTTGGTGCGGTAGGTGTCGATCTCACGCATGTAGACGGCGCGACCGAAACGATGTTCGAGATAAGCCGCGGCCATGAAAGTCGCGAGTCCTTCGTTGAGCCAGAAGTGAGTCCAGTCGCGGCAGGTCACCATGTTGCCCCACCATTGATGTGCAAACTCGTGCGCGGCAAGCCAGAGGTCCTGTTCGTTATCCAGCAAGTCCTTTCCGTATGATTCCTTCAACGCGGTGAAGCTGCTCATCTCCTGTTCAACGCCGCCCGCGGCGAGGACCTCGTGTAGGTTTTGTCGGCGTACTTCACGCCCGCTCGTTGTTCGAAGAAGTCGAGCATGTCCGGCGTGGCGCGAAAGATGCGCAGCACGTCGGCTTCAGAGTAATTCGTCGCGAGGTATTGCAGTTCGACGTTTCCTCGCTTCTGGTTTACGACGTGAAAAGGTCCGGCGGCAAAACCGAAGATGTAAGTCGGAATCGGTGTTCGCTGCCGCCACTCAGTGAGACGTTTTTTGTTGGGCAGATCACGTTGCGAAACGAGTTGACCGTTGGCGATTGGTGTCAGAGTGTCGGGCAGAATCAGTTGAAACGTGAGCGTTGCTTTGTCCGAAGGGTCGTCGACGCAGACCATCCATTGGCTGGTGGAAAAAACAGTGTAGACCTGTTGTCGATCGGGGAAGAAGCGAATGCCACGTCTGGGTAATCCGTGAAATCTGACTTCGATCTCCGTTTCCTTCTTTGTGCCCGGCACGGACACTCGCAGCTTATGGTCGTTTACCGAAAACTGAAGCGGCTTGCCGCGATCTTGCACAGAATCGATAGTGAGTTCGCCGCAGTCAAACTCGACCACGGGCGACGTAGCAAGCAAGCGGATCAGCACGAAGCCCTTTACGGATTTCCCGGCAATATCGGGCTCGAGTGTCGCAGCGTAATGCAACACATCCGTACTTGCCGGCGTAGATCCGTGGACCGCGACGCTCACAAACAACAACACCACGAGACACACAAAAGCCTTTTCTGACATACTCAGCATTTTATGACAGTTCTCAGAACAGACCGCTTGTTTCTTCGCGAGTTCAAAATTAATGACGACGATGCGCAGTTTGCCCTGACGCTGCTTAATCAACCGTCGTTTATTCGATTCATAGGAGACAAGAAGGTCCGCAACCTCGAGGATGCGCGTCAATACATTCTCAATGGGCCGGTCGCGAGCTACGAACGAAACGGTTTCGGACTTTATGTAGTTGAACTCAAAGATTCACACGTCCCGCTCGGGATGTGCGGTCTGCTCCAACGAGAAGATCTACCGGACCCGGACGTCGGCTTTGCTTTCCTGCCCGATTTTTGGAATCAGGGATTCGCCTTTGAAGCCGCCGCTGCGGTGTTGCAAGATGCGCGCGAGCGACTAAAAGTAGAGCGCATTCTGGCGATCGTGAATCCGGATAACGATGCGTCAATCAAGCTGCTGCAAAAACTGGGACTGAGATTTGAACGGATGAAAGACGACGTCAAAGTCTTCGCAATAGATTATGGGACGAGTGAATCCTGAAAAACACGTCGAACGTGTTCGCCGGTTGTGCCTGGCGCTGCCCGAGACGTGGGAAAAACTGTCGCACGGCGAGCCAACCTTCTTCGTGAAGAAGAGAGTGTTCGCCGCCTGCTCGATCAATCATCACAACGACGGCCACATCGCAGTCACAATTCCCGCGGCAATTGGAGTGCAGGCTGCTTTAATCGAAGCCGACCCGAAGAAGTTCTACCGGCCGCCTTACGTCGGTCCCGCCGGTTGGGTGGGAATCGAACTGCCGCGAATCAGCGACAAAGAGCTCGCCGCTCACCTGCGTGAGGCATGGAAACTCATCGCGCCTGAGAAACTGCACGCTCTGCTGGAGTAGTTCACGGCGCCACTCCCTGCCACACCATCCGGTGAAACAACTGGTCCATCTCAGCAGGCTCCTGCTTCATGCCCCGATCGATCCACCACGTCAGCAACGACAACAAGGCTCCCGCGTGCGCGAACGCAATCGCCGGACGTTCGTCAGCCGGGATTCCCTGCGCGCGTGGCAACTCCGACAGCCGCTTCTCAATCCCGCGCGCGAACAGTCCGTGCGCCAGCTCCATGTTGTCCTGAAACTTGCCCGACGACATCAACGCGTCAACAAACTGCTTTGCCTCCGCAATGTGACTAAAAAACTCCTTCACCGGAAAGACGCGGTCTGACTTGTCGCCGTGCGCTGAGAGCGCCATCGCGATCGATTCGAAAAACTCCTCGGCGTCGCTCATCAACAAGTCGTCCTTGTCGCTGTAGTGCGAATAGAAAGTCGAGCGCCCCACTTTCGCACGGTCCAAAACGTCCTGCACGGTGATCGTGTCGAAAGGTTTCTCCTGCATTAGCGCAACCAACGCATCGCCTAGCGCGTCTCGCGTTCGTCTCACGCGAGCATCCGTCTTTTTCTTCGACGCGACAAGATGCAGCCGCTCGTTCTCGGACATTGACCACCTCTTTGTTCGGTTACGTCCAGTTAAAGTAGCGCACCTCATGCGCGGTGGCATAACTTGTAGGGGTGGCACTCCGTGGCCACCCCAAACTGAACGGCAGGGCGGCCACAGAGGGCCGCCCCTACAAACCACCAAGTATGATCTCTCTACACCAGGTAAACAAGAAATACGAAACGCCCGCAGGCGCGTTTGCCGCGTTGCACGACGTCGACGTCGAGATTGGCGCCGGTGAGTTTGTCGGCGTGGTCGGCAAATCAGGCAGCGGGAAATCGACGCTGCTTAACATGATCGCCGGTATCGATCGGCCTTCGTCCGGCGCAATCACCGTCGCCGGAACTGCCATTCACCGGTTAGCGGAAAACAAGCTTGCTGTCTGGCGCGGTCGCAATGTCGGTTTCGTGTTCCAGTTCTTCCAACTGCTGCCGACGCTCACTGCCGCGGAGAACGTAATGCTGCCAATGGATTTTTGCAAAACGTTTCCGGCTCGCGATCGACGCCAGCGTGCGCTGGCGTTGCTCGCGCGAGTCGGCGTTGGCCCGCATGCCGACAAATTACCGAGCACACTGTCGGGCGGCGAGCAGCAGCGCGTCGCCATCGCGCGAGCACTCGCGAACGAACCGCCGCTGGTGGTCGCTGACGAGCCGACCGGCAATCTCGATTCGATCACGGCGCGCGGCGTTCTCAACCTGTTTCGCGACCTCGCCAATCAGGGCACGACAGTCGTGATTGCCACCCATGAACCAGACATCGTCCGCGTGAGTGATCGAAAGATCGAAATCAGCGACGGCGTCATTGCCGCTGGTTCACACGAATGACCACACCGTGGCACAAAGCCATGCGCGATTTCTGGCACGAACGCGCGCGTACGGCGTTCGTCGTGTTAGCGATCGCGCTCGGCATCTCAGCATTCGCGGCCGTGATGTCGTCGTATGCCATCCTCACACGCGAACTTGATCGCGGCTATCTCGCCACGAACCCCGCGTCCGCGGTCCTGCGCGTGGATTCGATCGACGACGATCTCGTCGCGTCGATTCGGGAAAATCCCGAAGTGAGCGACGCGGAAGGCCGAAGAGTGGTGAGTGGCCAGATCAAATCCGGCCCGATGCAGTGGCGCAATCTGATGCTGTTTGTGGTGAAAGACTATGGCGACATTCGCGTCAGCAAACTTGATCCGGAGGAAGGCGCGTGGCCGCCGGCCATCGGAGAGATTCTGATTGAACGCGATGCTTTTCAGGTGGCGCGAGCGAAGATCGGCGATACCGTGATCGTGAAAACGGCGAACGGCATTGAGCAACCGCTCGTGATCAGCGGCCGTGTTCACGACGTGGGCCAGGCGCAGGCGCGGATGGAGAACATCGTTTATGGTTACATCAATCTCGCGACGCTGGCGCAACTTGGCGAACGGCCGTATTTCGATCGCCTCAACCTTCTCGTCGCCCAAGACAGATTTGACGAAAACCACATTCGCAAGGTCGCCGCCGACGTGCAATCGTTGATTGAGTCGCGTGGACACGATGTCTGGCGCATTGACGTACCGGCGCCCGGCAAACATCCACATTCAGACTTAATGGGCATGTTGCTGCTCGCAATGTCGAGCTTTGGTCTGTTTGTCCTCGTGCTGAGTGGAATTCTGGTTATCAACCTGCTGACGGCGATGATGGCTTCGCAAGTGCGCCAGATCGGCGTGATGAAAGCGATTGGCGGCACGCGCTGGCAGATCGCACGAATCTATCTCAGCCAGGCGCTGTTTCTCGGCCTTGCGGCGGTGATTGTCTCGTTGCCACTGGGCGTGATTGGCAGTCGAGCGCTGTGCCGTTACATGGCGATGTTTCTGAACTTCGATATCAACAGTTTCGCCGTTCCGATCTGGGTTTACCTGTTGGTTGCAGTGGTTGGCATTGCAGCGCCGTTGGCGGCCGCTGCCTATCCCGTCTGGAAAGGCACCGGTGCGCCGGTTCGAGTTGCGCTCGCGGATTTTGGTTTGTCGCAAACAACTTTTGGCAGCAGTCGAATTGATCGCGGGTTGGCGCGGATCAGTGGTGCGTTTCGTCCGCTGATTTTTGCGATTCGCAACAGTTTTCGCCGCCGCGCGCGACTCGCGTTGACGCTCGTGACGCTCGCTGCGGGTGGCCTGTTCTTTCTTGCGGCACTGAATGTTCGCGCTTCGATGATCAATACGCTCGATCACATGTTCGGCGCGCGGAAGTTTGATCTCACTGTGACGCTGCGGGAGCCGTACGACCGGGAACAGTTGCAACGCGCGATTAGCACGACGCCGGGAATTAAACGCGCGGAGGGTTGGCTGACGACGGAAGGTGCGTTCGGCGATGAGCGCTTCCCTGTTGTTGCCTTGCCCTCCGACACTCGGTTGCTTGAACTCGAGATTATCGACGGCCGCAACCTGGCCCCGAACGATACCGATGGGATCGTGGTGAACAACGCGCTTGCGGGCAGATCTGGGAAGCTGCGTGTCGGACAAACCGCGAGCTTGCAAATCGGAGGCGTGGAAAAAAGCTGGCACGTGGTCGGAATTGCTCGTGAAGCGTTCTCGCCGGCGGTTGGTTACGTTTGGCTGAGCGCGATGCAACAGCTGGCGATGGTGAACAGTTTACGACTCGCTTTGGACCGCACCGACGAAGACTCGATCGAGGCTGTCAAAGCGAGTCTGGATCGCAATCTCGAGGCAGCGGGAGTGCGCGCGCGCGGCGGTAGCAGCAAAGCGGAGAACAGATTTGGGTTCGATCAACACATGCTGATGATTTACGTATTTCTGATCGTGACATCAGGGATTGTTGGCGGCGTGGGTGGCCTGGGATTGATGACGACGATGAGTCTCAACGTTCTCGAGCGGCGGCGTGAGATGGGAGTGCTGCGGGCGATTGGCGCGACGCCGCGGATTGTATGGCTGATGGTGATTGCTGAGGGACTCGTGATTGGCGTGTTGAGCTGGTTCATTGCGGCGTTGCTCGCGTGGCCGGTGAGTAAGTTGGTTGGTGATACGTTGATGAGCGTGGTGTTTCGGAGTGGCGTGGACTTCGCCTTTGAGCCGCTGGGACTTGTGATCTGGCTGCTCGTGTCGGTTGCGTTGAGTGCGGTCGCGAGTTTTGTGCCCGCGTGGAGAGCGTCACGCGCTACAGTGAGAGAGGCGCTCGCTTACGAGTAATCGAAGCGCGGCGTACGAGATCGGAGCGCGGGCGGCTCGCCCGCTGCATCGGTTTCAGCAACACTCGGTTGACTGCGGGCGAGCCGCCCGCGCTCCCGTTTAGCCGGTGCGATGAAGGATGAAGTCGACAATGCGATGCAGGACTTCGGTAGGACGATCGATCTGTGCGAGTGCTTCGCAAGCTGCACGGTGAGCCTTCACCGCTTTCTCACGCGACTCTTCTATGCCGTACAACGCTGGGTACGTTGCTTTGCTCGATTGCACATCTTTACCGGGAGTCTTGCCTAAGTCTTCGGCGCTCGCCGTTATGTCCAACAGGTCATCGGTGATCTGAAACAACAATCCGAGATGCGCACCATAGGCGGTCACGGCTGTGAGTTCCTTGTCATCCGCGGCCCCGATAATGGCGCCGCAACGCGCCGCTCCCACGATCAAAGCCCCTGTCTTCAACCGATGAATCTCTTTGAGTTGCGTGCCGTTGACTTGTCGCGCTTCCGCTTCCATGTCGAGTGCCTGGCCCGCAACCATTCCTTCCGGCGTCGCCGCCGCGCGCGCCAGTTCCGAAACCAGCGCAACGCGAGTCGTCGCCTCGAGTCCCTCATCATCAGCAATCGCCTGGAACGCGAGTGTTTGCAACGCATCTCCCGCGAGAATTGCGGTAGCTTCATCAAAGCGCACGTGACACGTCGGTCTGCCGCGGCGCAACTCGTCGTCGTCCATCGCCGGCAGGTCGTCGTGAATGAGCGAATAGGTGTGAATCATTTCAAACGCGCAAGCAGTCCTGATGAGCTGTTTGGTCTCCGCGCCGAAGGCTTGTCCGATCGCGAGCAGCAGCGCCGGACGAAAACGTTTGCCGCCCGCGAACACACTCCAGCGAATCGCCTGATGGACTTTTTCCGGTGCGGCACCCGACGGCGGCAGCAGACGGTTCAGTTCAACCTCAACCAGCGCGCGGCTCCCGGCCAGCAGGCTCTCGAGCTCGAGCGTATTTTGGACCAGCACGTCAGAACCCGTTTTCATTTTCTGCTACGTTATCGTCGGTTGTTTGCTTTGGCTCAGTGAAAGTCGTAACCACGGGCCGGCCTTGATTGTCGCGCAGCAAGACCTCGATGCGCCGCTCGGCCTGGCCCAAGCGTTCCTGGCATTCGCGTGAGAGCCGAATTCCCTGCTCAAAGAGTTCCAGACTCTTTTCCAGCGGCAGGTCGCCACTTTCGAGTTGGTGCACAATCTCCTCCAGGGATTCGAGCGAAGCTTCGAAGCTTCGCGGCTGTTCCTGACCATTATTCATCTTTGTTTCTTTCTGGACTTGCCTGGATTCTTAAACAACGGATTGTTGGAGTCAAAGGCGCCGATGGGCGGTAGCTCCTTCATCATGCTGTCGACGACGCGCTGGACCAGCGCATCGTCATTAAACGCGACAACTTTCCAGCGGTCCGCATCGCGCCGCAGCGTCAGCTCAATTGGACGATTGCTCACCGACGCGGAAGCCTTCGCCGTGTCGCCTTCGGTGGTGATCTTCACCAGCGACGGCACGGTGATCAGCAGAAGAGGAAAGGGTTTTGGTTCTGAACCGGCCGCGAAACTCTTGATCTCGTTCGAGACTTCGTCATGAATCGTCTGTTTCAGTCGCGGCAATGCCGACGACATCACTTTGTCAATCTGTTGTTGCGTTGCGGGACTCATGGCCACTCCGTAACGAGTGACGGCTTTCTGACTGACGGTCGCGATCATGTTTTTGGCAATCTCGTCGTCGTCGATTCGTTTCGTTAGTTCGCCGGTGTCATTGCGCTGGGCCGCGTCCACGAGCAAGGTCAGCGAGTAAGCCGGTGTCGACTGGTAATGTCGCCACCAGAAAAAGCCGCCGACGGCAAGAAGTCCGATTATCGCGACGATGAATATTGCCAGGAGCGCAAGTACCTTGGGCCAGCGGCGACGCTTTGGGCGTGCTGCTGGAGACTGACCGGGCTCAAAGTTGACGACTATTCTGCCCACTATCTAACTTTCTTCGATTGTTTCAACCCGCGTCTGTAAACTCCCTTTCGAAAGCCGCACGCGAACTTGATCGCCAACACTAACCGACGCAGCGTCGCGCAGTGGTTTGCCTGACGCATCCTGCGCGATCGCATAGCCACGCTGCAACACCGCCAACGGCGAGAGTGCATCGAGCGAGGCCGCCGCTAGTGCGAGCCGTTCGCGCGCCTCCTGAAGCGTTGTTTCCATCGCGCCGTTGCACGCCGCGGACGCCACGTCAAAACGTCCACGCGCGTTTCGCAAACGCAACTTTACCTCATCAAACGCGTGTGACAGCGCCTGTTCCTGAACTCGAGCCCGCAGATCCAGAACACGAAAGCGCATCAGCCGGGTCATCTGCCGTCCGAGCTGGTCCAACGCGGAACAGAGCTCGTCTTCGCGCGCCGCGACGAGTTCGGCTGCCGCCGACGGCGTAGGTGCCCGCAAGTCAGCAACAAAGTCGGCGATTGTAAAATCGGTTTCATGGCCCACCGCGGAGATCACTGGAATCATTGACTTGCGAATCGCGCGCGCTACCTCTTCCTGATTAAACGCCCACAGATCTTCTGTTGAGCCACCGCCACGTCCCACGATCAAAACGTCAACCAGATCCGCCGTGCGCCCGTCGCGCAGCGCCCGTTCGTGATACTGGTTGATAAAACTGATCGCGCGCGCGATGTCCGGGCCCGCCGCGTCACCCTGCACGCGCGCCGGTGAGAACAGTACATGAACGGTGCGCGTACGTCGCGAAATGACGTTGAGAATGTCACGAATGGCGGCGCCAGTCGGCGAAGTGACGATACCGATACGACGCGGAAAAACCGGCAGCGGCCGTTTCAATTCTTTTGCGAACAGGCCTTCCACCTGTAGTCGATCGCGTAGCTGCTCGAACGCCACACGCAGCGCGCCCGCGCCGACCGGATCGAGTGCATCAACCACTAGTTCATACTCACCGCGCGGCGCATAAACCGATAGCTTGCCGCGCGCACGCACTTTCAAACCGTTAGCGGGACGAAAGCGTATGCGCGTGTTCGTCGAGCGAAAACATTTCGCGCGCAGTTGCGCGTCCTGATCCTTGAGCGTGAAGTACCAGTGACCGGACGAGTGATCCTTGAAGTTTGAAATCTCGCCTTCAACCCAGACTGAAGCAAAGCGTGACTCGAGCGAGATGCGGATCGAGTTTGTGAGTTGCGAAACGGTTAGCGGTTTGCGTTCAGTTTCGTCGAAAAGTGCATTGAAGAGCGGTTGGTTCATTTACGTTGTAGGGGTGGCACTCTGTGGCCAACCCGGTTTGCGGAATCGACGTGGGGTGGCCAGCCACGGAGTGCCACCCTTACAGCTAGGGCGTGTTTAGATCAACCACCGGGCTCAAACGCACGGAAGCGCCGTCGCGGTTTATGCGCACCCGGACGCGCGGCGATGCTGAAATCGAGTTTGATGCGTACGTGATCGTATAGGCCGATCGCAATTGCGCGACGACATCGTCGTACGCCTTCTGTAAATCTTCCAGACGGTGAATCGGATAGTAAACTCCGCCGGAAGCTGCGGCGAGTTTGCGGCCCTCGCCTTCCGCGCGCGTGGTCAACGTCAAATAGCGCGTGCGCAACGGGTCGATCGTGATCTCCGGTTTCGGCACGCTTGATTCGGGTACCAAGCCCGACGGAACGTAGAGCGGATAAACGAGCGCGCCCGATTCGGACAACGCGTCGAGAATCGACGGGAACGGAAGAAACGACTTGTTGTCGTCGCCGTCAGACATCACGACAATCGCGGTGCGTTCGCCGCGCAAGCGTCTCACCGGTTCGCTCAAAACATACCCGAGCGCGTCGTAGAGCGCGGTGCCGCCGCCGGCATCGATCTCGTCCAGTTTGCGTGAGAGCATTTGCCGGTCGGTGCTGAAGTCTGAAATCACCTGAATGTCGTCGCGGAAACTGATGATCGAGATGCGATCCTGCAGACTCGCTGTGCGCAGAAAGTCGCGCGCGGCCTTGCGGATAAAATCCATTCGCTCTTCGACACTGCCGGACACGTCGAGCAGCAACACGAGATTGAACGGTTCATTCGCCGGCGAAACGTTCAGCACCCGGCGTTCGATTCCATTTTCCCAAACCGTAAAATCCGATACACGCATGCCGCTGATCGCGCGGCCGTTGCGATCAGTCACGCTGGCGTTGAATCGCAGCAACTGCGGCGAAACAGAACTCACGATTTGACCCGGCGTTGTGCGACGCACCAGTGACGGCTCTTTCTCTGGAGGCGGCAGCGTCTTCGCGTAGTCGCCAAACATCTTCGGCGAAACTTTGCGGATCGCTTCAACCAGTTGACTGTCGCCGCTGCGCACAATCGCGCGTGCGGCTTCCGTCAACGGACGTTCGCGCAGATCAGCGGGTGCCATTTCCGGATCGACATTTAACAGCACCACGCCGCGTTGCGTGCGGAAGTTGAGCGCGATCTGCTTTTCTTTATTCTCTTTCTCCTTTTCTTTGTCCTTCTCGCCCTTCTTGTCCTTTTCGCCGAGGCGGCCGGAGAGTTTGAACATGCCGCCGGCCTTTTCTTTGACGGCCGGCAGTTCGACGTCGCTCATGTAGCGCGGGCGGCTGGCTTCCCAAACAAAATCAAACTTCAGCGCGTCGAGAGGAACGTCCGCGTGGATCGTTCCGGTGTCAGTTTTCACAAGTGCAGACTCGAGGTTCCCAACGATATCGACCGCGCCCGCGCTACCTTCAACCTCCACTTTCGAACGCGGCGGGATCGTGACGACGACGTCGATGCGATCCTTTTCACCACGCGGCCGCACGTCAACCACGACGCTGCCGCCTTTCACCTCCACTTTGAGGTCGCTTGCCTCGATCGCTGCGCCCGCGGATTTGGCGTCAACCGTAACCTTTTTATATTGTTCCTCAGAGGCGATCACACTGACTCGTCCGTCAAGATTGCGAATCCTCAACTCGACTTTTTCCGGGGTTTCGACTTCCTGTTTGAGGCCCTGGGCAAATGCCGGGCAGCAGCAGAGAGTGAGCAAGAGCGCTGGGGCTAGCGTTGAGAACAATTGCCTATAAAACATCGCGAGAGATCTTGCCCGCCGCACGCGTAGTGGTCAAGCGCGGCCACAAAGAAGCACCAGAGGCACAAAAGAACTCATATGAAGTTATTGTGCTTTTTGTGCTTCTTTGTGGCTTATCGGCTATCATACCCGGACCGAGGACCACGCATTGGCAAAGACGGAGCCCGCACCGGATCCACGCCTTTACATTCACCAATTGGTGAAGCGTGATCCGCTGGCTGGACTCGCCGACGACGTGCGTAAGGGGCTTAGCGCACGGCCGAAACGATTTCTTCCAAAATACTTTTACGACGAGCTCGGTTCGCAACTCTTCGAAGCCATCTGCCTGCTACCGGAGTACTACTTAACCCGCGCCGAGAACGAGATTCTCAAACGCTACGCCGATGACATTGCCGCCTCAGTCGATGGGCAGATCACGCTCGTCGAAATGGGCAGCGGCAGCGCTTCGAAAACTCGCCTCATTATCGAGGCCCTTTTGCGGCGTCAGCCGCAACTGTTGTTCATGCCGGTCGACATTTCCGCTTCGGCGATTGAGAGCAGTTCGCGCATTCTGCTCCAGTCGTATCCGCGACTCACCATCGAGGCTTACGCGGCAGATTACTTCGCCGGCCTCGCCGAATTGGGGAAGAAGCCGCGCAAACGGACGCTCGCATTGTTTCTCGGTTCAAACATCAGCAACTTCGATCTCGACGAGGCGCTGCGCTTCTTGCGCGCTTTGCGCAACGTACTTCAGCGCGGCGACGCGTTGCTGCTCGGGGCCGACCTCAAGAAAGACCCGGCGATTCTCGAAGCGGCGTACAACGATGCGCTCGGCGTCACGTCAGCCTTCAACCTGAACGTGCTGGCGAGAATCAATCGCGAACTGGGCGGCACCTTTGATCTGCGGGCTTTCAAACATCGCGCGTTCTACAACGAAGGGATGGGCAGGATCGAGATCTACATCCAGAGTCTTTTCAAACAGCGCGTCCGCATCGAGAAACTCGAACTTGAAGTTGAGTTTGAGACCGGGGAACTGATTCACACCGAGAACTCCTACAAGTACGACCGCGCCGGCATCGCGAAACTCGCCAACGACACCGGCTTTGAATGCTCACGTACGTGGCTCGATTCGCAGGAACGCTTCAGCAGTAATCTGTTGCTCGCCGTGTGACCCGACACAATGAACGAAGCTGCCGCCAACCATCAGCTCGTTCAGTTTCACAGCGTCAGCTTCTCATTACCAACCGCCGCGACGCCGATAATTTCCAATCTCAATCTGAGTGTGGCTCGTGGTGAAACGCTCGTTCTGCTTGGTGAATCCGGCTGCGGCAAGACCACGACGCTGAAACTCGTGAATCGTCTGCTGGTGCCGACCGCAGGCGAGGTTGTCGTCGAGGGAAAGAGCACGGCTGCGTGGGATCCGATCGCCTTGCGGCGGCGCATTGGTTACGTAATTCAGGAAGGCGGGCTGTTTCCTCATTTCACGATTGCCCGAAACATTGGGCTCGTGCCGAGTTTGTTGAATTGGGAGCAAGCGAGAGTAGACGCAAGGGTGAGAGAGCTTCTCGATTTGGTCGGATTGGCGCCCGATGTTTTTGCGGAGCGCTATCCGAAGGAGTTGTCGGGTGGACAGCGGCAGCGCGCTGGAGTGGCGAGGGCGCTCGCGGCGGATCCGCCGTTGTTGTTGCTCGATGAACCGTTCGGCGCGCTCGATCCGTTGACGCGCGCGAGTCTGCAACACGAATTTGCGGATCTTGCACGACGGTTGGACAAAACTGCGATTCTCGTAACGCACGACGTCCGCGAAGCGCTACTGCTCGGCACGCGCATCGGGCTCATGCATCGCGGCCAGTTGCTGCTCGTCGAACCGCCTGATCGTTTTCTTACTTCCGGGAATCCGCAAGCGCGTGCTTATCTCGACACGCTGGCAGTCACCGAACACGCCGGAAAGAATCAATGAGCTTCTGGCACTTTCTCCAGCTCAACTGGGCCGAACTGCTCGTACTTATCGAACAGCACATCAAACTCGTGCTGATTGCGATCGTCACAGCGGTCGTGATCGGCGTGCCCACCGGCATTCTGCTGACGCGTTATCGCGCGCTACGTGGACCAGTGCTCGGCATCGCGAACGTAATGCAGACGATCCCGAGTCTCGCACTTTTCGGCTTTCTGATCCCGCTGCCATTCATTGGCGGCATCGGCGCGCGTACCGCTCTCGTTGCGCTCGTCCTCTATTCGCTGCTGCCGATAATCCGCAACACGATAACCGGAATCATGGGTGTCGAGCCGAGTGTGCGCGAAGCCGCCGTGGCCATGGGCATGACTGACGGACAAGTGTTGCGACAGGTCGAGCTGCCGCTCGCGATGGGCGTCATCGTGACAGGCATCCGCGTGGCGACGGTAATCGCGGTTGGCGTCACGACGATTGCTGCGGCGGTTGGCGCTGGGGGACTGGGCGTTTACATTTTTCGTGGCCTGCGGCAGTACGACAACAACCTGCTGCTCGCAGGCGCGTTGTCAGCGGCATTGCTGGCTCTCGCGGCCGATTTCTCGCTCGGCCTTGTCGAGCGGCAATTCAGCCAGTCAAGCCACCGAAAATTCCTCGGCAGGGCCGTCGTGCTAAGGCTGGCAGTAGCAGCCGTGCTGATCGTGGTTCTGATCGCTGGAGTGTCACTCTGGCGAAATACGAAATCCGCGAATACAGTGGCGATTGGCTCGAAAGACTTCACGGAATCAGTCCTGCTCGCGGAGATTGTGGCCCAGATGCTCGAAGCACGCGGCGTTTCAGTTGAACGCCGCTTTGAACTCGGCGGCAATCTGCCGCACGACGCGCTCACGAGCGGAACGCTCGATCTGTATCCCGAATACACCGGAACTTCCTACACCGCGATCCTGCACCACAAGCCTCTCACCGACCCGCGCGCAGTCTACGAGCAAGTCAAACAGGAATACGCCGAGAAATTCAACGTCGAGGTGAGCCCGCCGCTCGGTTTTGAAAACACCTTCGCGATTCTCGTGCGCGGCGCGGACGCGCGACAGCTTAATCTCAAAACGATTTCGGACGCGGCGCCACACACGAGCAAGTGGCACGCAGGCTTCGGTCAAGATTTCATGTCTCGCGAAGATGGTTATCCCGGGTTTTCCAAAGCTTACGGATTGAACTTTGCCGAAGTGCGGGAGATGGATCTGTCACTGACGTACATTGCCTTGTCATCGCGCCAAGTGGATCTGATCGCCGGCAATTCCACTGAAGGCCGCATCGCTACGTTGGATCTGTTTCAACTGGCGGACGATCGCCATTACTTTCCGCCCTACGAAGCAGTCTATCTTGTCCGGCAGGACGCCCTCGCGCGCGTGCCGGCGCTGCAAGACGTTTTGGCCAAACTGGCAAACGCGATCACAACCGACGACATGCGACGGCTCAATTATGAAATTGACGGCAACCGGCGCAACCCGAAAGAAGTTATAAAGGAGTGGATTGGAGGTAGAAAATGACGCTGCTTGATGTGCTGCTTTTATTGCTGGTAGCAGGAATCTGCGGATCGCTCGGGCAGGCAATCGCCGGCTACTCACGAGGTGGGTGTCTCGTGTCGGTTGCGCTTGGATTTGTGGGCGCGCTACTCGGAATGTGGCTAGCGCGCTTGATGGGACTGCCAGAACTGTTGCCGGTGCATATCGGCGGCACCAGTTTTCCGATCATCTGGTCGATTATTGGCTCAGCGCTCTTCGTGGCGGTGATCACACTGATAACCCGAAGTCGGGTGTGAACCACAATTCACGCAGAGTATCAGCGGGTGCCTCAGCCGCCGGTGCCGCCGCTGTTGTCTGGCGGATCAGCGGGCTGGGTTTGGGTGTCGCTGGGTTCCAGATTCAGTGCGCTCTTGGTGGTACCGCCGCCGTTGTCTGGAGGATCGGCAGGTGCTGTTTGGTTATCTGTTTCGGACATTTCTGAGCTCCTTACTAATGGGAGTTTGAGAGGGTTCAACCTTGCGGTTGATAAAACGCCTTAATATCAGGCCGTAAACTGTATTGTTTGAACGAATCCGCTTTCCACAATTGTTCCAGTTTGGAGCGAGCGTTCATCGCATTTGTAAACTGCTCCTGAGCCTTGTTTTTATCGCCGAGCTTTTCGGTGGCCCGTGAGGCAATTAACCAGGCTCGCCATTCTGATTCATATTGCTCGCCTTGAGCAAATCTTGCCTGAGCCTGGGTGGCGAGGTCTAGCGCTGTTTGCGCGTCGTTGCGGAGTAGTGCTGCTTCCGCCTTACTAAGTAACGCGCGAGACAGGAGCAAAAAGTCTCCCGCCGGGGCGGCCATTTTTACGGCTTCGTCACAAAGCCTCAGGCCCTCGCCCGCATTCCCTGACAGCGCCTTCGCCAGCCCGAGAACCGATTTTGCCTCGATAACCACGTCGGGATATTGCCTTCCGGCCATCGTAATTGCCTCGTTACTCAACGCGATCGCATCCTTGAAGTTGCGTTGACTTAACCGCAGTTCAGCCAGGTACAGCCGAACCGTCGGCGCAAGCTGCTTGTAATCGTCCTTCGATTCAGAGATCGTCTTCCAGGCATCATCAAGCAGCGGCTCCGCCTGATCATAATGACCCAGCCGCCATAAAGTATTTCCAAAGTTTGCCCTGGCATAGACGATCCGCTGCTTACTGCCCAGGTTTTCATAGATATTCAGTGCGTCGTTGTACTGTTTCTCCGCAGCAGGCAGATCTTCGCACTCCAGCAAGACGGCGCCCAGTTCGCCGATGGCGTTGCCGATGGTCGGTTGCCCGCCATCCTTACGGGCGAGATCGAGCTTCTGATTTGCTGCCTGGATGGCGGCGTTATAGTCGCCTTTGCGGCGATAGCCGCGAATCATCTGGGTCAGGCAGAGGTTAATGCCGCGAGGGTAGTTCTCCTTCTGGAAGAAGTTGAGACCCTGTTGCGCGAGTTGCAGCCCTTCATCGACGCGCAACGTTGAATTGTAGACGCCGGCAAGATTGCACATTGCCCGCGCCTCACCGACCCTGCCCTTATTAGCCCGCGCTATTTGAATCGCCTGGTTGAAGTACTGTTCCGCCTTTTCGTAATCCTGTTTGGACGAGTATGAATTGCCAAGTTCCAGCAGCCCGGCGGCCGCCAGATTCTCCAACTGCTTTTGTTGGGCAATCGAGACTGCCTGTTGCGCGTATTTCTCGGCGTCGGCAGCCCTACCGCGAATCGACGAGATATAACTCAAATCGTTCAAGGCAGTTATCTGTTGTGCTTCGAGTCCCATGGCCCGCGCGGCGTCGAGGCATTGCTGAAACTGACCCTCGGCTTCATCGTAACGCCCCGCTTCGCGGAAAAGTGCCCCGCGGTGCCGCAGCACCTCGTTAACTCCTTCATTGTTGCTGGCAGCGCGGTATAACTGCTCCGCCTTATCAAACATGGAGAGCGCGTTGTTTCGGTCTGACTGCCGGCTATAAACGATTCCCGCTCGCAAATAGGCGGTCGCGTACTGGCCATTGTTCAAGGGAATTGCTTTGAGATAACTCTCCAGCGCCTTTTCCGGCTGGCCGTCGTTTTCGTAAGCGTAGCCGAGGTCGACGTATACCTGACTCTCATCCGGCGTCATGTCGGCAATCGCGCTGTAAGTCTTCACTGCTTCCCTGAAATCACGCCGCACCATCGCGGTGACGGCGTCGATGTAGAGAGCGTCTTTCGGCGAGATGGCGGCGCCGCTGCGCGTGAGGGTGGTGGCTGCCAGCAATTCGTCCTTGGCTTTATCGATGTAATCGAGTTCGGTCCACGCCTGCGCGAGCCGCGCCCGCGCGAGCGCGTAGTTGCCGTCGATTGCGATCGCCTGCGAAAGCGCCTTGCTGGCCTGGTGGTACGCCCCGTTTCGTAAGCTGTCAGTACCGATTTCGTACCACTGGCGCGCGGCGGCGGAAGGTTGGTAGTAGGTGCGCGGCCAGAAGTGAATGACGGCCCAGATCGCGAGTCCACACAAGACAATTGTCGCGAGAAACGAGACGAGGGAAAAACGCTGCCGGCGCAGTTGCATGGTGAGCGTCGCGAGGGCACTCGTGGCGCGGTGCATGTCAACAGTCCCTTTGCTCGACTTGCTGATGACGGGCACGCCGTTGCCGCCAAGGCCCACGACCGCGGCGCGCAAGTCCTCCAACATGTCATCGGCAGACTGGTAGCGGTCCTCTACCTTCTTTTGCAGCGCCTTCATCGTGATGCGATCGAGCGCGGGCGTAACCTGCGGGTTCACTTGTGACGGCGGCGGCGGCGTCACATGAATAATCTGGGCACCGATTTCCAGCACGCTGCCGCCGGAAAACGCTGAGCGGCCGGTGAGGCACTCGTACATCAGCGCGCCGAGTGCAAACAGGTCGCTGCGGCCGTCGATCGGTCTTCCGGTTGCTTGCTCAGGCGACAGGTAGAGCGGCGTGCCGACGATGACGTCACTGCGAGTTTGGGTCGAATAGATTGTCTGAGCGTCGAGATCAACCTCGCTCGAGGGTGGATCAAACAGATGCTTCACTAGCCCGAAATCGAGCACTTTCACTTGGCCGCGCTCGTTGACGATGATGTTCGACGGCTTGATGTCGCGGTGGACGATACCGTGATGATGAGCTTCGGACAGTGCTTCGGCGATTGATGAAATGATTTCGACCGAGCGGCGCAGCGTCAGTCCTTCTTCCAGCAGTTGGCTCAGCGACTTGCCTTTCACAAACTCCATCACCAGAAACGGCTGGCCCGTCGACGTTTCGCCGTAGTCGTGAACGATGGCGATGTTGGGATGAGTCAGCGCGGAGACCGCGCGGGCTTCACGAATGAAGCGCGCGCGGTAGTGGTGGTCCGTGGAAGTGAGAAACTTTATCGCGACACGGCGAGCGAGATGTTGGTCCTCAGCCAGATAGACGACGCCCATACCGCCTTCGCCCAGCTTTTCGACGATTCGATAATGGGAAACTGTCTGGCCGATCATGCTCGCCTGGAAGTCCTGAAGTTCAGGTCAGTTTTGTGGCACGGATTTTTGCTTCTTGTGACTCGCGAAATTCGTGGAGCTTGCGACGCAGTTCGGGGCGGCTGTTCGCCAGAATGGCCACGGCGAACAGGGCGGCATTGATTGCTCCGGGTTTACCAATCGCGAGGGTCCCGACCGGAATTCCACCCGGCATCTGGACGGTTGCGAGCAACGAATCCAGACCGTTAAGTGCGTCGCTCTTCATTGGTACACCGAGCACCGGCAGCGTGGTGTGAGCCGCGAGCACTCCCGCAAGATGTGCGGCCCCGCCAGCGGCTGCGATGATCACCTCAACTCCCCGTTCTTCAGCAGTTGAACCAAACTCCGCCGCGAGCGACGGAGATCTGTGCGCCGAAATTACGCGGGATTCATGCGCAACGCCAAACTGCGCCAGCGTCTCATCCGCGTGCTTCATCGTTTCCCAGTCTGACTGGCTTCCCATTATTACGGCCACTAATGGCTTGTTATCTGTCATACCGTGGTTCACTCTCCTTGGTCCAGCGAAAACCCGCGCTGCCCATCAAAGGTGTACAAACCCTCAGTTTTCACAAAATCAAAACCGCCGCCAGCGACACGCCCTAAAAGCGAGATCACCTGCGCGTGCGAAACCTTGCCACCATCCGACTCCGGCAAGTAACGGCAGCGCCAGTGGTCCGAACAGAACGTTTCCGTATGTCCGTCGGGCCACACCTTCACCCCGCGATTGCTGATCATCGTCAACTTCAGACCGTCGCCATTCAAACGACTCATTCCATCGCCGAGATCGTTCGCAGTGCCCTTGGTCCAATCGAGAAAAACGTCGACGCCGACGAGTTCCTTTTGCGGCGCCGGTTTGCTCGCACCCGCAGCCGCCGCTTTCGGCGACGCCTCGTCAGCCTTCTTGTACTTCCGCGCCTTCAAGATCTGCGGCGTCTGGCCCAGACGCTCAATTACCGCTCCCGCAAACTCCCTGGTGCCGACCTTTTGCTTACTCACCTTCTCGTCATAAATGTCGTAGGTATGAATGCCGTCCTCAATCGTGCGCAGCCAGGCGTTGTGAACGCGCTCGGCATGGTCGGTCAGCCGAACGTGCACGAGCATCATCACGGCGCCAAGCAGCAGTCCGGAGGGATTCGCCAGATTCTGGCCGGCTCGTCTCGGTGCAGATCCGTGAATCGCTTCAAACATCGACACGTGCTCGCCGATGTTCGCTGAACCAGCCAGACCCACCGAACCGGCAATCTGTGCGGCCACGTCTGAAAGCACGTCACCATACAGATTCGGCATCACCACCACGTCGAACGCCTCCGGTGTGTCGGCCAGCTTCGCGGCGCCGATGTCCACAATCCAGTGCTCGTTTTCAAGATCCGGATACTCGGCCGCGATCTCGTCGAAAACCTTGTGAAACAGACCATCGGTCAGTTTCATGATGTTGTCTTTGGTGAAGCACGTGACTTTTTTGCGGTTGTTGCGCCGGGCGTATTCAAAAGCGTAACGAACAATCTTTTCCGAGCCAGGCCTCGAGATCAGTTTGAGACACTGCACGACCTGATTCGTCTGGCGGTGCTCGATGCCGGCGTAAAGGTCTTCCTCGTTTTCGCGGACGATTACGACGTCCATCGACGGATGCTTCGTTTCGATGAAAGGATGATAGGCAACGCAGGGACGCACATTGGCGTAGAGCCCGAGCACCTTCCGCACTGTCACGTTGAGACTTTTATAACCGCCGCCCTGCGGGGTCGTGATGGGTGCCTTCAGAAACACCTTGGTGCGGCGCAGCGACTCCCACGAACTCGGTTCGATGCCCGACGAGTTTCCGGCGAGATAGACCTTTTCGCCGATGTCGATGGTCTCGATTTCGAGCGGCGCCTCGGCCGCTTCGAGAATGCGGAGGGTTGCGCCCATGATTTCAGGCCCAATGCCGTCGCCGTTCGCGACAGTGATAGGGATGCGTTCTGCCATTTTACAGGACCTTTCGGGGTTATTCGTTGGATCTACAGATTAAGGAGGATTATACGGTTTAAGGTCAAAATTGTCCTTGACGCGTTTCCGGGCACTCCTGCATACTTTTCCCACCAGATACCTGCTCTCGCGCATCAACGGTGACTGCGCCTGTCCGTGATCGTTAAGCGACGAGGTTCGGCTGATAGAGAGTGAGGCAGTTGTCAACCAGTTAGAAGCCGCTCTCAGAGATTTTTAGAGCACCGGGTTCGTCGCAGCTCGCCGAAAGTATCGGTCGTTTCCCCCCGAACTGGATCAGCGAATTCCAGCAAGCCCGCGCTTCCCTTCAGATTAAGGATAGTTAGAATGGCTACAAAACTTTACGTAGGAAACCTCTCGTTCCGTACTACGAGCGAGGAACTCCGCGAGGCTTTCGCGGCAGTTGGAACAGTCGAATCAGCTTCGGTGATTGAAGATCGGGAAACAGGACGATCGCGCGGCTTTGCTTTTGTGGAAATGGCAACCCCTGAAGAGGCGGCAGCAGCTATCGAGGCATTTAACGGAAAAGACTTCGGCGGCCGTAATTTGACCGTGAACGAAGCCAAGCCAAGAACCGATCGTGGCGCTGGTGGCCGCGGCGGTTATGGCGGTGGACGTGGCGGCGGTCGCGGTGGTTACGGCGGCGGCCGTGACCGCGATAACGACCGTTACGAGCGCGAACCTCGCTGGTAATAATCAGGGCCACGGATTTCCCCCTGTTCCGTGGCCCTATCTTCTGGCTTCGGGTTTAATCCTGACAGTCAGCTTTTCGCTACCCCGCACAACCTCGACCAGATACACTTCGCCCGCTTTCATCTCGCCTAACGCATACGTGTAGTCGTAGACGTTTTTGATCTCGCGGTCGCCAATCTTCACGATTCGGTCGCCGGCTTTCAGTCCTGCTTTCGCTGCGGGTGAATCGTCGCGCACGCCATCGAGCAACAAGCCGTCGTTGCTGTCGGCGTAGTTCGGGATCGTGCCGAGATACACGCGGAATCCGCCGGTGCGCGGCGTCGCATCAGATTTAGCAGTCGTGTAGGTCAAACGTTTGTCGGCGGTGTCGAGGTGATTGACGATTCGCGCGACCAGTTCCAGGATGCGGGCTTCGTCGTCGTAGTTGATCTTCTCAAACGTGTCTGACGGCTTGTGATAATCGTTGTGCGTGCCGGTCCAGAAGAACAGCACCGGGATCTGTTTCGCATAGAACGACGAGTGATCGCTTGGACCGTAGCCGTCTTCGTTGAGCGTGAGTTGAAACTGCTTCTCCGCGGCCATCAGGTCGCGCCACTCTTTCGCGGTCCCGACACCACCAATAACCAGGCGGCCATCTTTCATCCGGCCGATCATGTCCATATTGATCATCGCGACTGTATTAGCGAGCGGCAGCAGCGGGTG
>DASXRE010000270.1:0-4825 GCA_036506775.1 Pyrinomonadaceae bacterium
CGGCACGCTTACGGGTAGCGGCGCTAACCTCACATACTCGCCCGCTACGAATTTCAGTGGATCCGATAGCTTCAAATTCACCGTCCGCGACAGCGGCGACGATCTCGCAGCGCCGGTCACGAGTGCCGAGGCGACGGTCTCGATCACTGTTAATGACACAATCGCCCCGACAATCGCTGCGCCGGCCAACATTTCGGTCAATACCGGCGCCGGCGCGGTCTCGTGCGGAGCTGTTATCTCTGACGCGGAGCTTGGCGCGCCAACGGCCAGCGACAACACTGGCAACGTCAATGTCGAGCGGAGTGGTGTTCCCGCTGGAAACATCTTTCCGGTCGGAATGACAACGATCACCTACACGGCTATTGACGCCGCCGGCAATTCCACGCAGGCGACGCAGACCGTGACCGTGATCGACAACACGGCGCCGTCCGTCACGGCGCCGGCGCCAACGAGCGCGAGCGCAGGACCAACGGGCCAAGCGGCGATTCCGGATGTCGTGAGCGCAACGACTGCGAGTGACAACTGTGGTCCAGTGGCGCTGAGTCAGAGTCCGGTCGCAGGCACTCCGGTCGGAGTGGGCGCGCACACAATCACGATCACGGCCACGGATGCTGCCGGAAACACCAACACCGCGACTACTACGTTCATGGTCAACGACACGACCGCACCGACGCTCAGTGCGCCGGCGAACGTGACCGCGAACACCGGAGCGGGTGCGACGACTTGTGGCACTGTTGTTACCGAGGCACAGCTCGGAACCGCAACGGCCTCGGACAACGCCGGCAGCGTGAGCATCGCGCGCAGTGGTGTTCCGTCCGGCAACCTCTTCCCGGTAGGCACGACGACGGTCACTTACACAGCTACCGATAACGCCGGTAACTCAACGCAGGCGACGCAAACCGTGACCGTGATCGACAATACCGCACCGTCGATTACGGCTCCGGCGCCGACCAGCGTGGCCGCCGGGTTGAACGGCCAGGCTGCGGTTCCGAACGTTCTCGCCGGCACGATCGCAAGCGACAACTGTGGACCAGTCATGCTCAGTCAGAGTCCTGTTGCGGGCACGATGGTTGGAGTTGGCACGTACACGATCACGATCACCGCGACGGATGCGGCCGGCAATAGCAGTACCGCGACAACGACGTTCACGGTTAACGCGGGCGGGCTAAGCTTCACACTGACCGCGCCGCCGAGCAGCAAGCGCGGAAAACCGGCTCAGCTCGATATCCACTACGTCAATACCACCGGCGAGAAGCTGTGGGTTTCATACGTAGTGAGATATGCGGGTCCTTGCGACAGCGGCGTGGCTGATAGCGGTGGTCCAGTACCGGTCAATGCGGGATCCGAGCGAGACGTGAACGTGCAGTTTCATGTGCCGAAGACCGCTTGCACGGGCGTGTACACGCTGACGCTCGAAAGCTACGTGAATGGAGTGTTGATCGGAACTACTACGGCGAGCCTCACCGTGACGCCTTGAGCGCGTCACCGCTCCAAGCGCTTCGCTGTGCAGCCTCTGCGTCCTTCCTCTCTGTGTCTGTGGTGAAAAGTTTGTGGGGAACGAATAACCACAAGACACAGAGGACGCAGAGGCTGCACAGCGACAGCGAGCCACAAGGAGGCACAAGAAGCACAAAGGCAGCCAGAGGAGCAGGCTTTCCTTGGAGTGCGGGGACTTGTCACCGCTTTGGTCTGAAGGCGGAATCAAATTGTAGGGGCAGCACTCGTGGCTGCCCCTCTAGCGCCTCGAACGGAGTGGCCAGAGTGCCACCCCGACAAATTGATTCGTAAGTAAGCGCGTACTTCTGAGGTCAGGCTGCCCGCGCTTTTTGACTCGTGCTTCTTATGCCTTTTTGTGGCTTTACTCGGTAGACGCGAGTTGCTCGTTGTTCAGTGCGGCATACAGCGTGTGCCAGGGCAGCGTCGCGCATTTCACACGAACCGGAAAATCTCGTACCCCGGCGAAGATCTTCAGATTTCCCAAACTGTTCTCTTCAGTCTCTTCATCGAGCTCACCGGTCACCATCGAGTGAAACTCGTTGAATAGTTCTTCAGCCTGTGCCCGGCTTTTGCCTTTTACGGCCTGCGTCATCATGCTCGCCGCCGCCTTCGAGATCGCGCAGCCCGAACCTTCAAACGCAATCTCCTTCACCGCGTCGTTTTCGAGATCGAGATAGATAATCAGATGATCGCCGCAAAGCGGGTTGTAACCCTCGGCACGGTGGTTAGCGTGCTCGAGTTTACGAAAGTTTCGCGGCTTCTTGTTATGGTCGAGGATTACCTGCTGGTAGAGTTCGCTTAATTCAGACATAAGGGCATTGCCGATTTGCGATTGCCAATCGCCAATTAACTGAAGATCTCAATGACACGTTCGATCGTTCGTGCAAGCACGTCGATCTCTTCTTTCGTGTTGTAGAAAGCGAATGACGCACGCGCCGTCGCGGGCACGTTGAATCGTTGCATGACCGGCTGCGCACAGTGATGTCCAGCGCGAACCGCAATACCTTCCTGGTCCAGAATCGTGCCGATATCGTGCGGATGGATATCGTCGATGATGAATGACAGCACACTCGCTTTATTCTTCGCGGTGCCGATGATGCGCACGCCTTCGATCGCCGATATTCGCTCGGTGGCGTAACGCAGCAGGTCTGCTTCGTGCGCGGCAGCCTGCTCGCGACCGATGCTGTGCAAATAATCGATCGCGGCGCCAAGTCCGATCTGCGATGCGATTGCCGGCGTGCCTGCTTCAAGTTTGTTTGGCAAGTCCGCGTAGGTCGTCTTCTCGAAAGTGACGGTCTTGATCATGTCGCCGCCACCCTGAAACGGATTCATCTTCTCGAGCAACTCGGCTTTGCCGTAAATCACACCACTCCCGGTGGGAGCATACATCTTGTGACCGGAGAAAACGTAGAAGTCGCAGTCGAGATCCTGCATGTCCACCGGCATGTGCGGCGCCGCCTGCGCGCCATCGACGAGCACCGGCACGCCGTACTTGTGGGCGCGAGCAATCATCTCTTTGACCGGATTGATCGTGCCGAGCGCATTCGAAACGTGGACCACGCAAACGAGCTTCGTTCTTTCGTTCAGCAACCCGTCGTACTCGTCGAGCAGCAACTCGCCCGCATCGTTCATCGGAATGACGCGCAGCCGTGCGCCCTTCTCTTCGCAGAGCATCTGCCACGGAACGATGTTGGCGTGATGCTCCATCGCAGACACGATGATTTCGTCGCCTTCTCCGATGAATTTGCGGCCGTAGCCGTACATCACGAGATTGATGCCTTCAGTGGCGCCACGCACGAAGATACATTCACGCGACTCGCGCGCGTTGATGAAGCGCTTCACTTTTTCGCGCGCGCCTTCGTACGCGGTCGTGGCCCTCTGGCTCAGGTAGTGAACGCCGCGATGGATGTTTGAGTGTTCCTGCTCGAGATAGATGCTGCCGCGGTCAATTACGACCTGCGGCACTTGCGATGACGCGGCGTTGTCGAGATAGACAAGTGGCTTGCCGTTGACAGTTTGATGGAGTACGGGAAAGTCTGCGCGGATGCGTTCAACGTCCCAAGAATCTGACACCCTTGTAGCGGCAATTGAATCCACCGTCTGTACCATACTTACTCCAAGTGCGAATTCAGTTGGCTCAGCACGAACTGATCCAATTGAGACCTGATTGATTCGATCTTGATCTTCCCGATTACTTCTTCAGCAAATCCGTACGTCAACAGATTGCGTCCGAGCTCGGGATTGATTCCGCGCGTCTGCAAGTAAAACAACTCTTCCTGATCGATCTGGCCCACCGCGGCGCCGTGCGCGCATTTTACATCGTCGGCATAGATCTCCAACTGTGGCTTCGTATCGACGCGCGCCTGTGGCGACAACAAGAGGTTCTTGTTTGTCTGCATCGCATCCGTCTTCTGCGCGCCTTCATGCACGAAGATCTTGCCGTTGAAAACCGCGCGCGCGTTGCCATCGAGGATTCCCTTGTACAACTGATGACTGTTGCAATGCGGCTGCTGGTGATCGATTACTGAGTGCGTGTCGGTGTGCTGATCCCCGCCTACGAGATAGAGGCCGTCGACCCAACACTCCGCGCCTTCGTGATCGAGCACGACCGAAATATCGTGTCGCGACAACTTCGCGCCCAGATTGATCGAGGTGGTGTCGTAACTGCTGCTGCGTCCGAGCGAGGCTGAAGTGACGGAAGTATGGAAAGCCTTATTACTCTCCCGCTGCATGCGGTAGTGTTCGAGCCGCGCGCCTTCTTTGAGAACAACTTCTGCAATCGCATTCGTGAAGTACTGCTGCTCGCCTGTCGAGACGAAGCTTTCGATCAACGTCGCTGAACTGTTCTCTTCAGCTACCACGAGCAATCTCGGAAAGGTCGCGGTGTCCGTTTGCTCCGCATCCGTCAAAAACGTGACCTGAATCGGCGTCTCAACGTTTATCCCCTTCGGGATCCAGAGAAACAAGCCCGACTGAAGAAACGCCGTATTCAAAGCTGCCAGCCCGCTGTTGTGATAACCCGCGTTTCGCGCCAGATACGCCCGCGCGATCTTGTTGTAGCGCGCGTCAGCCACGGCGCCGAGCAGATCGACTGCCACAACGTTCTCAAGACCGGTTTTGACGGAGAGTTCTTCGGAGAGAAAACCGTTGACTACGACGAGGTGCGCTCCGATGGTCTCGGGATAAACAAAACGCGCGCTATCGACTGAGAGACGTTCGGCACGAACCGCCGGCACAAAGCTCTGCTTCGCAAGCGCCGCCAGGTTCGTGTACTTCCACTCCTCTTCGCGGACCGTCGGAAAACCGAGTTGCTCAAAACGATCCATCG
>DASXRE010000271.1:0-14198 GCA_036506775.1 Pyrinomonadaceae bacterium
GGCGTGCTGAGCGATGGAGAGTTGCTGCTGGTGGATGCCGGCGCTGAGTACAAAGGCTACGCCTCAGACATCACGCGGACGTTTCCGATCAATGGACGTTACTCGAAAGCGCAACGCGAGATTTACGACCTCGTGTTGAAGGCGCAGATGTCATGCGTGGAAATGGTGCGACCCGGCGTCACGCACGATCAACTGAAGCAGCACTCGATCGAAGTGTTGACCGAGGGAATGGTCGAACTCGGACTGTTGCAGGGCGAACCCGAGCAGTTGATCAAAGACAAGACGTACGAAAAGTTTTACATGCACGGTCTCGGGCACATGCTTGGCATCGACGTGCACGACGTTGGTCGTTACTACTACGGCAAAGATTCGCGCGCACTCGAACCCGGCGTCGTGATGACGGTCGAGCCCGGCATCTACATCGCTCCTGATACGCAAGACGTTCCGGAGAAGTATCTCGGTATTGGCGTCCGCATCGAAGACGACGTGCTGTGCACGAACAATGGCCCAAGAGTGTTGACCAACAAGGTGCCCAAGCAGGCCGAGGAAATCGAATCGTTAATGAGCCACAGATGACACGGATTACCGGCTGAGGTCGTTCACCGCCGCGTAAACCCCTTCCACGACCATCGCCATTCGTTTGTAATCGAGTTTCTCAGCGGTGTCGTTGGCCATGTGGTAGTTTCGATTCCGATAGAAAGCAGTGTCGGTAATCATGACGGCGTCGTAACCAGCGTGCCAGTAGTTTAGCTGGTCGGAAAAATCGATTCCCGGAATGAAGCTGGGAGCACTGATCGAATAGACCGGAAGCGGCGCGGCGTTGCTCATCGCTTTCTTCACCCGCCGCGCCAGCAGTCCATCGCTGACACGTCCGACCACGCCGATAAAATTTCCCGTCGCCGGATAAAACGCCGCCAGGATTCCGGCGGGGAAATGTTGACTGCCGCCTGCGTCGCTGAAGTATCCGATCATCTCCAGAGTCAGCATCGCTCTCACGCTTACGTTCGCCTTTCGCAGCGACTCGGCGTGGACTGAGCTGCCCATGCCCGTAGTTCGAAAGTACGGCGGCTCTTCAGTACTGAACGCGACGAGTTCAACCCGCATCGCCGGCGCCTGACTGCCAAGCAAACGCGCTAGTTCGAGCAAGCCGGCCACCCCGCTCGCGTTATCATCCGCGCCTGGCAAAGGCCCGGCAGTATCGTAGTGCGCGCCGATAACTATGCGTTCAGTTGTTTCTGGTCCAAAGCTGGCAATGACGTTGTGATACGCCTTACCTTCGACGCGATATGGTTGTTCCACGACGGTCGCACCCGTTTGCTTGAATTCGGAGGCGATGTATGCGGCTGCGGAATCCAGATTTTCTGCGTGGGTCACATCGCGAGGAGAGAACTCAATCGAGAGTTTACGCACGTGTGCTTCAAGCCGAGCGGGATCGACGGTGCGTACCGAACTCGGCTGCGACTTGGAGAACAGTGGCTGAGTCAACCAAAACCAGCAGGTGACCAGCACCAGGACCAGTGCAAGGAAAATCCAGAGCATGATCTTGATAATACGCGTTCGCCATTGTGTATCGGGAGAAGAAAACACAGATTACGAGGAGAGTTCCGCCACGATCTCGCGCACTGCCTGCCGCGCTTCTTCCACTTCTTCCGGTTTGAAGGAGACCGCACCGACCACCGCGTGACCGCCTCCGCCGTAGCGCTCGCAGATTTTGGCGATGTTATGCGTGCGTGGTTTTGGCGCCCAGGGATTTGAACCGACGGAGATTTTCGTGCGCAGCGGTCCGCGTGTGAGAGCGACGGAGTACGTGGTTTCCGGATACAGGTAATAGGGGATGAACTTGTTGAAGCCTTCGTAACCCTCGTCAATCAGGTCAAACTGCACCACGCCATTCGCAAACGTCGCTTTTCTTCTGACCACTTCCAACGTTTCGAGATGCTGCTGGAGGATCGGCTGAAAACGTCGTTGCACTTCATCGTTGGTCGCTACTTCATCGAGTGAATGCGTGGTCAGGTCGCGAATGATCCGTTCGATAAAAGCGTCGTCCGGATCAGATTCGATGACTTGCATCAACTGCAACGCCGGCTCCTTCAGTTCCACGCACTGCGCGGGAGACTCGTAAAGCGCGCCGTCGATGATGTGCGCCCAGTGGACCAGCGATTTGATTGGTTCGTCGTTGAACCCGAAACGCTCGCGAGCAACGTCGGCAATGAACTCGGTGCACGACTTTCTCGTCGGATCCAAAAACTTCTTGCCTGACTTGTCCGCACGAAAGTGCGCCTCGTCTTCGGGCGTAAGGAAGGCCGACTCGTGATGGTCAAACCACCAGGTCAGCTTTTCCGAAGGCGCGTATTTGAAATCGACGATCGCGTTTTCGTCGGAATCGAACATCGAGTGGTCAAACAGATTGCCCGGACGATGCAGCAATCCGGTGTAGTTGACCTCAGCTTCGGGGTGAAGGCGTTCCTTGTAGAAGCGAGTGAAAGTTGCCGCCGAAGCGACGCCGTCAAAGCAGTGGCCGTGGTAAAGGAGACGAAGTTTCACGCTCAGTTTTTACAGGGCTCGATTACGCCGGCGGTAACGGGACTGAGCTTCGAAGCGATGAACTTGTCGACCTCATCCTCGATCAACTCGCCGTTTACTACCCATGCCTTTTCGGTCAACACGTCTCCAGCGGCGTTTACTTTGGCGGGTTCGAGAAAGATATTCCACGGTGAACCCCAGTTGCGCGTGTCGCCGGTGAGCTGGCGGTAACCGTAGTGGAACGTCTCCTGTTTGTCCTCGCGCGACTCCGATTCAGTGACGATCGGATACGGTGGTCCATCGGGGCCAAAATAGCTGCGCACTTCGTCACGAGAGGCGTATTCGCTGACGCCGATCACCTGAAACCCCTGACTCTTGTACTTCTCGTAAAGCTTGGCCGCGATTGGCGCTTCGTTGCGCCAGTTGCCGCACCACGGCGCGAAGTAAACGATCATCACGAGCTTCTTTCCGGTCATCAACGAACGCAGGTCCTCGGCTTTGTCGCTCTTGAGACCAGGCAGCGACCAGTTTTTGTAGTTCACCGTCTTTTCGACCAGCGGCGAATACTCATGGCCTGCTTGCGCGCGGGCGGCGAAGGGTGAGAGTGCGAGAGCGAGTAGGGAAACGAGTAATAACTTCTTCATGGTGTTACTCCAATACGTAATGCCGTCGTGTTTAAGGTCCCTCTGTGTAACCTCGGTGCTCTCTGTGTCTCTGTGTCGCCTTTGTCTCCGGAACTCTAAACCACAGAGAGCACAGAGGCTACACAGAGAAAGCCGTGCCTCAGTTGGCGGCGCTGGCTGTTGCAGGAGCTTCCGCGAGTAGCGGTTTCACTGCTGCTTCCCAGCCAGCTTTGTCTCGGGCTCCGATGATCTTTTGCCGGATTCGTCCCTGGCGGTCGATCAGGTAAGTGGTCGGCAGCACCGACTGCTGAAATTTTACCTTGGCGTCGTCGCGACCGATCAAGACCTGATAATCAAACTTCACGACTTCCTGTTGATAGGCGTTAACGCCGTCGATGCTGTCGTCGAGTGAAGCGCCGACGATCCGCAAACCCTGCGATTCGAGTTCGTGCTGCAACGAGTTGAGCGCGGGGATCTCCTCCCGACACGGAATGCAGTACGTGGCCCAGAAGTTCAGCAGCACCACCTGGCCCTGAAGTTCTTTCAAACGAAACGGTTTTCCGGCGAGCGTTTGAAACTCCACGTCCGGCACAGTCTCCAGGCTCGCGGTGGCTGGCGGTGGAGACGGCGCTGGTGCAGGCGTTGTATTTAACTTCAGAATTCCTTCGAGATTCGGGAACCACGACATGAACCTGGAAGTCGCCAGCAAAGTCGATTGACCACTCATCACCAACACGCCCACGAGAATCAACACGACGCCGGAAACAACTTCCACCTTGTGCAGGTGCTTGCGGAAGTTTTTATAAAAATTGAGAAACTGATTGATACCCAGGCCGGTCAACAGAAACGGCACCGCCAGGCCCGCTGAATAAAACGCTGACAAGACCAAACCACTGCGCCACCCGCCACTCGTCGCCGCCAAACCGATAATGCCGCCGAGAATCGGACCAATGCACGGCGTCCAACCCGCTGCGAACGCCACACCGAGTGCCGCCGAGCCCAACATGCCGCGGGGTTTATCGTCTGAAAAGAAGCGCGTGTCTTTGTAGAGCGCGGAGATCTTGAGCAGTCCGATCAGTTGCAGACCAAAAGCGATGATGACGAGTCCGCCGATGATCCGCACCCACGGATTGCTCGTGATTGCTGCGCCGACGAGACCGGCAGTGGCGCCGAGCAGGAGAAAGATTACGGAGAGTCCGGCGTTGAACGCGAGCGAGTTGAGAATCACCGCACGGCGACTGCTCACACCCTCTTTCAGGTTGTCGATGCTGACGCCCGAAATGAGCGAAATGTAGCCCGGCACGAGCGGCAACACGCACGGTGAGAGAAACGAAAGAATGCCCGCCGCAAAGGAGATGATAATGCGAAATAATGTAATGCCCTGGTCTTCCATCTTACTTGCCCGTCTTTACTCGTCCGTCTTACTCATCGAGGAGTTTCTTGATCATTTTGCCCAATGACGCGATCTCTTCGTCACTGGCGCCGGGAGAAATGTAACGCAACCTGCCCTTGCGGTCGATCAGGAACGACATCGGAATGGAATTCACGCCGTAATTGAAACTGTTCGCATCTGAGTCGTCCACCACGATACCGTACGGAAGCCGGTTTCGCTTCTTGAACTCGCGCAGATAAACAAGCTCTTCGCCCGGCGTCATCGGCCGCTGGTCGCCATGACCGTAGTATTCAGTGAGACCCAGAATCACGAGGCCCTTATCCTTGTAGGCTTCATGCCAGCGCGAGAGATTTGGCAGCGTGACGCGACATGGTCCACACCAATGCGCCCAGAAGTCAAGCAGGACAACTTTGCCGTGTAAGTCCGAGAGCTTCACCGGCGCCTGATCGATCCACTGGCTGCCAACGATCTCGGGCGGCACGGCTTTCGACTCGCCTGAACCATCGTCGAAAACTTTGGCGATTTCCAGCGACGGATTCAGCATCCCGAGGCGAAATGTTGTCAACTTGTAAAGGTTCCCCGACGGCAACTCGACTGACAAGCGCCGCAGGTCTTCGAACGTCTTCAGTGCCAAATCTTTCTTGTTCGACTTCAAATAGGAATCCGCCAACAGCACGCCAGACTTCAGCAACATCTCGTCTCGCTTGAAGACCTCGTCTTTATTCTTCTTGCCGAATTCTTTGGAAGCTTCCAGCATCTGCTGCGCGTGCTTCGTCATCGACGGGTAGTCCTTCGCGCGTAAATAGAAGTCGGTGATGAGCAGTTCCATGCGATAACGATCGTCCGGGCTCTGCGGCTGATGGTGCGCGTAGGCTCCGACCGCGGCCGTAGCTTCGTCAATCAAACCTTTCCTGATTGCATACAACACCACGACGTTGCGCGCGCCTTGTGCCTGCGAACCATCCGAATCATTCTTCAGCAATTGACGCATCGTCGTGAGAGCGGCGTCGCCGTCGCCCGCGAGATGATGAAGCATCCCAAGGTAGTAGAGATCTTCATTCGACAAGTGGGAGCGCGATTTGAGGACGGCGGCATTCTTGACGGCCAGGTCTTGTTGCTCTTTTCGCGTTTGCGCCTCGAGCTTGGGGTCGTAGGGAATCTTCTTTTTGTTGAATTCCTGGTAACGCCTGCCAAGATAGCCATTGGCGTCTTCGTACAGCGCTTGCGCCGGCCGTTCGTCAGGCTTCGCCGGGTCGTCGAGTTTGGCGTTCAGCGCTTGCGTGAACGACATCGTGAACGACAGCAATACCAACAGAACTACGCTCAGGAATCTCATGTGCGGCTTAACTTGCCTTACTTACGGGCGCCAGATTAAAGCGATTAGGACTAAAAGCAGCGAGCAACGGCGAAACGCGACCTGTAACGACTGCTTCGGTTATCAACTCTCCGGTGACGGGTGCGAGTAGGATTCCGTTTCGGTAGTGACCCGTTGCATAAAAGAGCCCGTCAATTTCATCACAAGGCCCCAGCACAGGCAAACCGTCAGCGGCGCGTGGGCGCAATCCCGCCCAGGTGCCGACAATCGGCAGGCTCAAAACTGCGGACGAGATCTCTGAGGCGTTGCCGAGAATGTAACTGACACCGCCCGCCGTGACTTGCTTGGTGAAACCGGCGTGTTCGCTCGTTGAACCCGCGAGCAGCCGGCCGTCCTGACGCGGCACGAGATAGCCGCGCGGGCTGTAGATCACATGGCGAGTCAGTTGTGGTTTCGCGTCGAAACAGATCATCTGGCCGCGGATGGGTTCAATCGGAGGCGTTTGGGAGAGCCGGATCGCGCTGGACCAAGTGCCGGCAGCGACGATGGCGATTCGGCAGCTTATAAAGCCGCGTGAGGTTTGGACGCCTGTCACGCGGCCGTGTTCGATCGTTAGCGAGTCGACGCTTGTTTCGGTGGATATTGTGACTGTTCGTTTGGCTACGCTGTTGATCAGTGCGTTCAGCAGTCGACGGTTTTCCACCTGAACGTCGAGTGGAAAACGCAGTGCGCCACGAAGCGATTCGGCGATGCACGGTTCCAGTTCGCGAGCCGCAGCCGGCGTGAGTCTCTCAACCGACAGACCAGCCTGAGTCTGCCATTCGTAACGCCGTTCGATCTCGTTTTGATCGTGTTCAGTGAAGGCGAGATAAAGCGTGCCGGTCGTGTCGAGTTCGACGTCGATTCCGGTCTCGTCGCGCAAGGCCGCGGCAAAGTCTGAATAGAGATCGCGGCTACGGCAGGCCAGTTCGAAAAACTGGTCGTGGCGGTCTGCTTCTGTTTGCGGCGCGAGCATGCCGCCGGCCGCAGACGACGCCTCTGCGCCCAGGGCCGAGCGCTCGATCAGGCAAACATCGGACACGCCGCGTTGGGTGAGGGCGCGTGCGATGGTAAGCCCTATCACACCACCACCGATGATAACGACGCCAGCGGTTTGGTATTTGTCAGCCACGGTCCGAAGCCTTATTCTTAGCCGATCATGCATCGTATCACACTGATTCCTGGCGACGGCATCGGCCCCGAAGTCGCTTCCAACGTAGTTAGAATCATTGAAGCTTCCGGCGTTGACATTCAATGGGAAACGCATTACGCGGGAGCTCAGGCGCTCGAAAAATTCGGCGAGACGTTGCCGCAGGAGCTGCTCGATTCAATCGTGCGCAACAAGGTCGCTTTGAAGGGACCGATCACCACGCCGGTTGGCAAAGGTTTCACCTCGGTCAACGTTGGCTTGCGCAAAACGCTGGACTTGTATGCGAACCTGCGGCCGGTGCGGGCGTTGCCAAACGTGCAGTGTCGTTATCCCGAACTCGATCTCATCGTTGTGCGTGAGAACACCGAGAGTTTGTATGCGGGATTGGAACATGTCGTTGTGCCCGGCGTGGTGGAGAGTTTGAAGATTATCACCGAGAAAGCGTCGACGCGTATTGCACGCTTTGCGTTTGATCATGCCAGGCGCGAGGGGCGCAAGAAGATCACCGCTGTGCACAAGGCCAACATCATGAAGTTGTCGGATGGTCTGTTCCTCGACTGTTTTCGCCGCGTGGCTGAGAGCTACCCGGACATTCAGGCGGACGACAAGATTGTTGACAACGCGTGCATGCAGCTTGTGATGCGGCCCGAGCAGTTTGATGTGATGCTGCTCGAGAATCTTTACGGCGACATCGTTTCGGATCTTTGCGCGGGTTTGGTTGGTGGATTGGGATTGGTTCCCGGCGCGAACATCGGCGAGAAAGGCGCGGTGTTTGAAGCAGTGCACGGTTCGGCGCCTGACATCGCGGGACAGGGGATCGCGAATCCGACGGCGCTCTTGCAGTCGGGAATCTTGATGTTGCGCTACATCGGCGAACGCGACGCGGCGCAGCGTGTTGAGAATGCGATGTTGTCAGTTTTCGAGGAGGGGAAGGTGCGCACACGAGACATCGGCGGCACTGCCATGACGGCGGAGTTTGCCGACGCGATCATTCAGAAAATGAATTCGTAGTCTATGGTTTTAACTTGATAAGGAGGCTCATATGCGAGCTTATATCATCACCACCGGCGTAATCTTCGCGCTAATCACCATCGCTCACATCGCGCGTCTCGCGTCGGAATCGCACGTACTGAAGGAACCCATCTTCCTTGTACTGACTGTTCTCGCCGCCGTCCTGACGGTCTGGTCCGTTATCGTTCTGCGACGAGTCAGTCATTGATACTCATCAGCGGCCTGCGCTAGACTCCAACGCATGGATGTGAAAGAGATCGAGACTGCGATATCTGAACTGCCACCGGCACAGGTGGCGGAACTGGCAGACTGGTTTGACGAGTTTCGTGCGCAACTTTGGGACAAAGAGATTGAGCAGGATTTGAAAGCCGGAAAGTTGCGGAGTCTACTAGAGGAAACCACGCAGGACTTAAAGTCCGGTCGCTGTGAGCCGCTGTAATTTGTCGTGAAACATCTCGCCTCACCTCGCTTTTGGCGGCATTACCGTGCTCTTCCGGATGCAGTTCGTAAACTTGCGGAGAAGAATTTCGAACTGCTCAAAGCTGATCCTCACCATCCGTCGCTGCATTTCAAGAAGATAGGTCAGCTCTGGTCAGTCCGGGTTGGCGCCCATTACCGGGCACTTGGACTCGATAACGCCGACACCGTGGTTTGGTTCTGGATCGGTTCGCACGCTGAGTACGACAAGCTGATCTAGGTACGCAAGGCGGAGAACTTGTATGAGGCTAAATAACTTTCTTACGATCATATTGACGATCGCTCTCTGCTCGTTTGTTGCCAGAGCGCAGGAGTTCAGCGTAGCGCAGACCAAAGTCTTTGCGCCGCAAAACAAAAAGATCCTGCTCCTTAAAGACGCCACCAATGAGCGCAAGATCATCCTGTTCCAAACAAACCTGCGCGTGAATACCGACGGCTCGCCACTCTCATATCACCCGCAAGATCCGCGCGGCCAGACGAAGGCACTCAACAACATCTGCAACGGTATCGCCGTCAGAAAAGTAAACTCGCCAAAAAATCTTTGCTTCAGTGCATTCGGCCAGGCGATTCACGTCTTTGAACAATTTCGCGACTCGAACTTTCAAACCGTCCCACCCGGTTTTCAGATCAACTGGAAAAACGTCCTCGCCACTGTGAAGGAAAACGGCAAAGACGTTCCTTGCGTCTTCAAGTCAGGCGAGTTCAAAGGCTACTTCGGCTCGCTCACGGCGCTAAAAAATGATCTGATCACGAACAGAGGTGAATGCGATCTCAACGATCAAGTGAATCCCATGACGGTGCCTGCCCTGGTCCTTGCGGGCGGACAAAACGCAGTGAAAGACTTTGGCGCGCGCGTCGGCGATCTGCTGATCGCATTCAACCCAAACACGCGTCTCTTCACCTCAGCGATCATCGGCGACACTGGACCAGCAGACAATCTCGGCGAGGGTTCAGTTTCACTAAACATGAAACTACTCGGCACGACCGTCCCGCCAACCAACAAAGCCGAGACGTTTCGTCTCTCAATCGAAAACAAAGTCCTGATCGCAATCATTCCCGGCTCGCGCCTCTTCCGCGTGGCGAAGCCATACACCGCGACGAATATCGATCAACGATTAAACGACTGGCGCAGCGACGCAGGCTTCACCACACACGAAAAACTCATCGAAATGATGAAATCGTTTCAACCGCGTTTGAATTAGCCAGCACCTCGAATAGTGGAACGATGGTTGCTCCTCATACGGGCGTGGAATCAATTCATCTAAGGTATGAGGAGGTTAAGATGGGACTACCAAATAGAGACGAGCTCGAAGGCAAATTGGACCAGGCTAAAGGCAAAACCAAGGAAGTAGTCGGCCGAGCGGTTGACGATGCAGATCTCGAAGCGGAAGGTACCGCTGACCGCGCCCAAGGCAATCTTCAGGAAGGCTACGGCAAAGCGAAACGCAAAGTCGGCGAAGCCGTTGAAGATCTCGGCGACGCAATCAAACGTTAAGCTAACAAAACCAGCCACAGATTACACAGAACTCAATCTGCGTAATCTGTGGACTTCTTTACTCGGTGCGAATGTGCTCCGCGCCCAGTTCATCAAGCAGTTCTTCCAAACGATCGACTTCTTCATCTGATCGGGCTTCAACGCCAACCAGGATTCCGCCGCCCCTTATTCCCGCGTCATAAACTTTCGCGCGATACTCAGGAATGCCCGCGCCAACGAGCGCGCCAATCAAGCCGCCCGCTGCTCCGCCGGCGCCGAGTCCGGCAAGCGCTGCCGCGATTGGACCAGCAATCACGAGATTGAGTCCGGGCAGAAAGAGCGTTGATCCAACCGCCGCTATCGCCGCCAGCACAGCACCAACCGCACCACCGACCGAAGCACCAATGCCGAGTCCGTCGGCCGCGTGCGTGCGCGACTGGAGCGCGAAGTGTTTCGAGCGCGTCTCGTCTGACATGAGCACGCTGATGTCGTCACGAGTAAAGCCGCGTTTCAAAAGCGCGTCCACCGCCGCTTCGGCGGCCACCTTGCTCTTAAAAAGTCCTGTTACTAATTTTGCCTTATCAGCCATACAATCCTCCCCACGCAAAGTTCGCTTCAAAAGCAAGACGGCAACAGTTGTGCCGATTGTGTCACCACGTCAGCACGTGTAAATTGCCTTGTAAATTGAAAACACTCCGCGCGACGGCTGTTTGGCTTTCGGACATTATTAGTTGAGAATCCTCCAGATCAGTTCAGCGACATCCTTCGGTGGCGGCGAACGCTACGTCGCCGATTTGACCAACAGTCTCCACGCACGCGGTCACGATCTTTACGTTGCGGTTCGTCCGCGCTCGCCTTTGATCGATCAACTCCGTCTTCCCGCGTCCAAAATAAAAACTCTGCCGTTGCGCAATGCGCTCGACGTTCAGAGCGCACACGAGTTGACTCGGTTCGTTAGCCGTCACGAGATCGAAGTCGTGCACGCACACATGGCGCGGGATTACTCGCTAGTGGCCTACGCCGCGCGGCGCAATCGAAACACGAAGTTCATCGTCACGCGCCACGTGCTCTTTCCGCTCAATCGACTTCATCGCCAGACGCTGGCACGCACGCATCGGGTGATCGCCGTTTCAAACGCAGTGGCAAGAGAACTGCGCAGTACGAGAACTGTGAGTGATGATCGAATCGCAGTTGTGCGGAACGGAGTTGATGTTGATCGGTTCGCGCGAGCGTTAGCGGATTTTGATCGCGCGGAGTTTTTACGCAGCAAAGGACTGCCGGTGGATTGTTTGCTCGTGGGCAGTATTGGCGAGCTGCGGACCTTGAAACGACACGACGATTTCATTCGTGCTGCTGCGATGGTCGCTCAGCAGTTTCCGCAAGTTCACTTCGTGCTCGCCGGGATTGACACTTCGACGACGGCCGAAGTGCGCAGGCAACTGGAGCAACTTGTCGCTGAACTACACTTGACTGAGCGATTTCATTTTCTCGGCTGGCTTGATGAAGCGGAAAAGTTGCTGCGAGCGATGGACGTGTTTGTCTCCGCGTCTGAAACAGAATCGTTTGGACTTGCTATCGCCGAAGCGATGGCGGCGGGCACTGCGGTCGTTGCGACTAAAACTGAAGGCGCGCAAGAAGTAGTTGACGATCAGCAGACGGGGTTGCTGGTTCCGATCGGAAATCCGCCAAAGATTGCTCAAGCCATCGCGAACCTGCTCACCCATGAAGAGCAACGAAAACAGCTCGGTTCACAAGCGCAAGAGGCCGTCGCCACTCAATTCAGTCTGAAACGGATGGTCGACGAGATTGAAGCGATTTACACCGCCTAAAGCTCGTCGATCTTCGCCGCGAGAATGAAATCGCTTTCCGTCAGACCGTCGATCTTGTGAGTCCAGATCGTAATCTCCACCTTGCCCCAACCAAAACAGATGTCGGGGTGATGCCCTTGCTCTTCCGCCAACTCGCCGACGCGATTCACAAATGCGAGGGCTTCGCGAAAGTTTGCCAAGCCGTAATTCTTCTTCAAATGATGCTCGTAGACTACTTCCCAGCCGTTGAGTTGGGCCACCAGCCGGTTAATCTCCTCGCCCTGAAGTGGCGGCACGCCGCCGCGGCAAGGCACACATTGTTTACTCGATAGTTCACTCATGTTCCAACGCTTTCTTCAGAATTGCGATCTGTCCCGCGTGATAGAGATCGTGTTGTACTCCGCCGTGCAGCGTCACGTAGACGCTTGAAAACGTGATTTGCGGATCGTTAATGATTGGTTCGTCCAGTCGTGACTCTTCGACTGCGCCGATCGCGTCCAGCAACTGCTGATGCGTGTCGATCAACTGTTGCCTGGTTTTCTCCCATGACGCTTCGCTGAAATCGTTCAGCGGTACCCAGTCTTCCTGGTCAGGCAACTGCGCCGGATCGCCGTTGAGCCGCCGCAGGCACGCGCCTTCCCACGCGCGGATGTGTTGTGTCAACTCCCAAATCGAGTGGGCGCCGGGAATCGGATGCGCAGCGGCCTGTTCGGCGCTGACGTCTTTGAGTAGCGCCAGCACTGATGGTCCATGCCATGCCTCGCCGTCGAACGCACGGCGAAACTGATCGCGGATTCGATCAACTTCAGACATTGCTCAAGTTCCTTTTCTACAGATTACACAGATTGCACTCAGTAAGGGTAATCTGTAGCGGTGGCAACGCTCAAGCAAGTGACAATTTTTTGCGACGGCTCGAGTCTTGGTAACGGACAACAATCGAGCCGGGCTGCGGCCGTCGCGCTGTTGGGCTACAAAGGATTCTGGCGTGCGGTAGGTGAGTATCTGGGACGCGCTACCAATCAACAGGCGGAGATCGTTGCCGCTGCGGTTGGACTCGAAGCGTTGCGTGAACCATGTCAGGTCAAGTTGTTCACTGACTCTCGTTACGTTGTTGAGACGATGAGCGGGCGCTTTCGGCGCAAGACCAATCTGCCGTGGTGGGAACGACTGGATCGCGCGGCGAGCGGACACGAGGTGCATTGGGAATGGACGCGCGGGCACGTCGGTCACCTGCTTCAGGAAGCTGCGGATAGCGCCGCCCGGCGAATTGCCGCCGCGGGCCACGTGGAGGAATCAATTCTGCGCGACGCGGTAGACTCAGTGGGCACGGTTGAGCCATAATTCCGCCTCCCCTTTATTTTCTGAGACTCCACCGGGGTTTGTTGAGAGTGGCTCCCACTTTAGCCAGAAGGAAGACCCTGTTTCCCGACCATTGCTTGCGCCCAGCCGCACTGTTAGTCGCAGTGTCTCTGGTGTTGCTCTTCCTCATCGCTCCACTAACCGCACATATTCACGCGCAAGATCCATTTCGCGGCTGGCAATGGCAAAACCCGTTGCCGCAGGGAAACTCGATTAACGCGATCAGATTTGCTGCTGACAAACGTCACGGCTGGGCAGTCGGTGCGAACGGCGTCGTCTTAACGACGAGCAACGGCGGTTTCGAGTGGGAAGAGCAGGAGAGTCCGTCTGATACGACGCTTTACGGTCTCTACGTGAAAGACCGTTCGCGCCTGGTGATTAGCGGCGCGCGCGGTGTCATTCTCACGACCAACAACGGCGGCAGCAAATGGACGCAGCGGCCGACGGGCGTTCGCGATCATCTGTTTGCCGTGACCTTCGCGCCGCAGAATCCATTGCATGGTTGGGCAGTCGGCACGTTTGGTTCGATCATCGCCACGATCGACGGCGGCAAAACATGGAAACAGCAGGAGAGCAAAACTTCGGCGCACCTGTTTTCGGTCGCTTTCGCGAACGCGAAGAGCGGCATCGCAGTCGGTTCGCACGGCACTCTTCTCACCACCGCGAACGGCGGTGCTGACTGGAAACCGGTAAAAGGGCTGACTGACTCCGCGCTAACCGGCGTCACCTTCACTTCCGAAACAAACGCAGTTGTCGTCGGCTACCGCGGCACGATTTTGCAAACGAAGGACGGCGGCGAAACATGGACCGCCACAGATCCTCTGATCACCACAGATCTCTACTCCGTTTTCTTCACTGATGAGACACACGGCTGGGCAGCCGGTGACAGTGGCGTGGTTCTCACGACCGGCGACGGCGGCAACATTTGGCTTCCAGTGAACGTGCGCACGAATCCGCGTCTCGCGACGATTACTTTCGCTGACGAATCGCTGGGCTGGGCCGCGGGCGCTGATGGACTCGTGGTGC
>DASXRE010000272.1:0-7254 GCA_036506775.1 Pyrinomonadaceae bacterium
CCACGGAGTGCCGCCCCTACAGACGTCGTGGAGAATGAACGTACTCGATTTTTACAAACGTCAAATCACGGTCGCGCACATCTTTGGCATTCCGGTGCGTTTCGATTACCGCTGGTTTGTTGTCTTCCTGTTAAGCGTCTGGTTGATCGCCGTGAACCTCAGCCGCGGCGGCATGTTTGTGGGCTCGTTTCGCCTCCAGCCGGTCAGCACTCTCGCGGCATGGATTCTTGCTGTAATTACGACCCTGGGTCTTTTTCTGTCGGTCCTGGGCCACGAGCTTTCTCACGCCTTGATGGGCCGAGCGGAAGGTATCGAGATCGAAGAGATCGTGCTGCATCCGTTCGGTGGTTTGGCACGCCTGCGCAACGAACCCGAGAACCCGCGTGCAGAGTTCAGAATCGCTGTCGCGGGACCAGCGGCAAGTTTTCTGTTCGGTCTTATCAGCTTTGTGCTGCTCCTTCCCACGGTGCGCTTCGGTTACAGCACAGCCGCGGGCGTCTTGTTACTGCTCTGCGCCGGCAATCTACTGCTCGCGATCTTCAACCTGTTTCCCGGGTATCCGCTCGACGGCGGCCGCGTGCTGCGCGCCATTCTCTGGCGACGCACCGGCGACATTCGTGAAGCGACGCGAATGGCAGGCATCTGCGGGATGCTGATCGCCGCGATTCTGATCATCTTCGGCGTCTACATGGTGATCGCGCCGAACTTTCGTTCCTACTTTATGGGCTTCTGGTCCGTGCTGGTTGGTCTATTTCTTTTCGACGCCGCGTACAGCGTCGTGAAGCACGTGCGGGGACGTTTGCAGAACATCGTTCGCGAAGCGATGTCGGCGCCGTTTTCGATCGAACCAGACTTGTTGATAAGTAACTTGATCGATTCCGTTTTGCCGATGCATCGACAGGTCGCGTTTCCCGTCGCTCTCGACCGGCAATTACACGGGATGTTGTCTCTGGAAGATCTGAAAGCCTTGCCGCGTGAACGCTGGCACCTCACGCGCGCCCGCGATGTGATGCGTCCGATCGCGCCGCGCTTCTTCGTCGAACCGAACGCCAGGCTCGACTACGCTCGCGAACTGATGAAACGCAATGGGATTGGTTCGCTCGCAGTCGTCGGGAAGGACGGCGAACTCGTCGGTTTCCTCCAGAGCGGCAAGTTCAAACGCAAGAGACGATAATTAGTACCTCCTTGGAGTGCGGGGACTTGTCACCGCTTTGGTCTGAGAGCGTAGGCAAAAGCGGCGACGAGTCGCCGCAACTCCAAGGCGGCGTTCCGTAGAAAGCTTTCGTAGTTCAAACTGCATCACTACTCACAGATTACGCCGATTGCCAGCACCGGAATTTTCCGCGATAATCCGTACGGAGCTTTCACTCCGCAACTTGAAGGACTCTTAGTATGCTGGCCGTACTCGGCGCGCTCTTTGCCAACGGTGTGATCGCAGTTCTGAAGCTGATAGCAGCCTTCATTACCGGCTCGTCCGGAATGATGGCCGAAGCACTGCACTCGGTGGCAGACACTACCAACCAGATCTTCCTCTTGTTGGGTTTGCGCTTCTACAAACGACCGGCGTCCGACAAGCATCCATTCGGTTACGGGAAAGAACGGTTCTTCTGGTCTTTTATCGCGGCGATTTTTATTTTCGGTGTTGGTGCGACCTACGCGATCTACGAAGGCATCGCAAAAATGAGGCACCCGCACCCGCCGACTAATCTGGGTTGGGCGTACGCTGTTTTGGCTGGTTCGTTTGCGCTCGAATCGGGTTCGATTGCGCTGGCGCTTTATCAGGAAGTGAAGGAAGCGCACCACGAAGGCCTCAGTTTTCGCGATTACCTTCGGGAGTCGAAAGATCCAACCGCGAAGACCGTGCTCTTTGAAGACTCTGCGGCGCTGATCGGAATCATTATCGCTGCTCTTGGTCTCCTGCTGACCGAACATCAGGTGGGAGGCAGTGCTGGAGCTTACTGGGATGGCCTCGCGTCGATCGTCATCGGTTTGGTTTTGGCCGTTGTCGCATTTGCACTCGCACGAACATCGCGCGCCCTGCTTCTTGGCGAAGCGGCTAGTGCTAAAGACGTCGCAGCGATTCAGCAGGCTATCGAGAGCCATCCAAATGTGGAACGAGTGGTCGAATTACTGACGATGCATCTGGCGCCGAAACAGATCTTAATCAACGCCCATGTGCAACTGCGGCCGAATCTGTTAACAGATGATATCGTGCGATCAATCCAGGAGATTGAGGAGCGCATCAAACGCGCCGAACCAAAAGTTGAAAAGATCTTTCTCGAAGCCGCGCGCGACGAACAGGCTGACAGCCACGACGCGGTCGCGGAGCACACAAGCTGAGGGTTCGTTGAACTCGAATTGCGTGGAGAAACTACGTTGCTGTTGCTACGCCGAGCACCAGGTAACCACAAATTTGATAACACGAGATGTTACTACTACTGCCATACACCGAGTATTTGAGACGGATCGTTGAGCCGCGAAATATCGCGGACATCGTTCTCGTCTTTTTGCTTGTGTATGCAGTTTTGAAACTCCTTCGCGGTACTCGTGCCGCGCCCATGGCCGCCGGTCTCGCCGCTATCGTTTTCCTCTACTGGCTTTCCATCAAACAGGATCTCGCGACGCTGGAGTTCGTTCTCAGTAACGGACTGCTGTACATCGGTATCGCGATCATCGTGCTGTTCCAGTCGGAGATTCGGCAGGCACTGATTACGTTTGGCAATCGCTTTCGCATGCCGTTTTCACGGCATCATCGCGGGCAGTTCGGCGAAGGCGTTTACGATGAAGTCATACTTGCGGCGTCCACGCTGGCCTCGCAAAAGACCGGCGCGCTGATTGTGATCGAACGAAACGTTGGCCTGAAGAATGTGATCGACGGCGGCGTGCAACTCGATGCGGAACTCAGTTACGACTTGCTCCTGAGTATCTTTAACACAGCGAGTCCGCTGCACGACGGCGCAGTCGTGGTGCGCCGCCATCGCATTGCGGCGGCTTCGTGCTTCTTACCGTTAACATTGAACCCGCGTCTTTCACGAGACCTCGGCACCCGTCATCGTGCGGCGATCGGTGTGACTGAAGACACGGACGCTGTGGCGGTTGTAGTTTCAGAAGAAACCGGACTGCTTTCGTTTGTACAGCGTGGCGATATCAAACGCGGTCTCGATGCGACGAAGCTGCGCGAAGCCATCTTCGAAGCCTTGGGTGTGCTGCCAAAAAAAGAGAAGGAACAACAGAAGACCGCTGATCAAGACGCGGAAGAGATTGCGCCGATTTAAGTATGCCGTTTCAGGACATAGACGAAGTTGAGGAACCAACGGTTCTTGCGCCGGCGCCGAGTCGTGTCGACAAACTCGTGCGCAAGATCTTTGTGGAAGACTGGAGTCTGAAACTGCTCTCGTTAGCCATCGCGATCGTGTTGTGGCTGGTGGTGACAGGACAGAACCAGCCGGTAACCGCGCACGTCAACGTTCAACTCAACTTCATCAGGCCGCAGTCACTGGAAATCAGCAACGATCCTCCGCGCACAGTTGACGTGATGCTTACCGGCAGCAGAAACAAGCTGGATGATCTGACGACACTTGATCTGGTCGCGACCGTCGATATCAGCGACCAGCGATCCGGCGAACGAGTTTTGCGACTCGCCGACAAGGCGCAGATTGCGTTACCGCAAGGCGTGAAGGTTGACGGCTTTCAGCCGAGCGCAATTCCGGTTCGTCTCGAACCGATTATTGAGCGTCAGGTGCCTATCGAAGCGAAGCTTGAAGGAAAAGCAGCAGACGGATACGAAGTCTATTCAGTGCGACCGAGCAAGGGCTCGGTAACTGTGCGTGGTCCGGAGAGCCACGTGCTCGCGTTGCAAAAAGTGCAGACTGAAAGTGTTTGGGTGTCGGGGCACAAGGAGAATTTCAGCGCGACGAACGTCGCCATTGACGTGTCCGACGCGAAGATCGATCTGATGGATCCGGTCGTGAATGTAGACGTCGAGATAGGCGAGCGCCGCACAGAGAAGAGTTTTTCGGGTGTTCCTGTGGTCTCGGCCGAAGATGGGGGAGTTCAGTCGGCGAGCGTGACAGCAACGTTGCTTGGTCCAGCGAGTATTTTGGAGACGATAAAGCCCGAAGATCTCCGGATCGTTGTGAACGCAAATGGCGAGGCGCAACTCGAACTACCGCCCGCGTTGAGTGGCAAGGTTAGTCTGAAATCTACAAAGCCGGAGAAGTTTCAACGCTTCAAATAATGAAGGCTCTTTTTGGTACCGACGGCATTCGCGGCGAGGCCGGACGCTTTCCACTCGACGCCGCTACAGTCAACACGATCGGCTTTTCACTGGCACGCCACCTCGCGGAAACAATCAAGGAACCGACCATTGTTATCGGCAGAGACACTCGTGAATCTGGCGAGTGGCTCGAGCAGGCATTGACCGACGGCGCAACGCGAGCCGGTGTGAAGTGCCTGTCAGCGGGCGTGATCACCACGCCCGGCGTCGCCTACTTAACGCGCAAGTTACACGCCCACGCCGGCGTAGTAATCAGCGCCTCACACAATCCTTATCAGGATAACGGGATCAAGATCTTCGCGCCGTCGGGACAAAAGATCGACGACGCGTTGGAACGTCAAATTGAGTCGGACGTCAAGCAAGGATTGAATTTGAGCGCCGCTCCAAAACACGTTGATTTAAATCCCACGTTACGCAACGATTACCTGCACTTTCTCACCGATGAGATCGCCAGGGATTTGTCCCTGCAAGGCCTGACAATTGTCGTCGACTGCGCGAACGGCGCCAGCACCGAGTTTGCTCCACGACTGTTCGAAAATCTCGGCGCGCGCGTGATCGCGATCAATGCCAAACCCGACGGACGAAATATCAATCTCAACTCCGGCTCACTGCACATCGAATCACTCATGGAAGCAGTGGCCAGGGAGAAAGCGGATCTCGGTGTGGCTTTCGACGGCGACGCCGATCGCTCACTCTTCGTCGACGAAAAAGATGGATTCGTCGATGGCGATGCGACGTTGTGGGTATTGGCAAATTATCTTCGCGCCCACGGCCGCCTGAAAGACGAGACAGTCGTGGCGACGGTGATGAGCAATGTCGGTCTCGAAATCGCCCTTCGCGCCGCGGGCATCCGGCTGGTGCGCACCGATGTTGGCGACAAGTATGTGCTCGACGAATTAATGCGGCTCGGTGCCAGTCTCGGCGGCGAACAATCAGGTCACATCATTTTGCCTGAACTGAGTCTTGCCGGCGACGGAATGATCACCGCGCTGTGCGTGCTGCGCGCGTTGCGCGAAACCGGCAAGACGCTCACGCAAGCGACCGCCGGTTTCCAGCAATACCCGCAGATTCTGGTGAATGTGCGCGTCCGCGAGAAGGTCCCGTTTGCGCAGCTTCCGGGCGTCCAGGCCGAGGTTAAAAACGTCGAGGAACGGCTTTCGCAAAAAGGCCGGCTGCTGCTGCGCTACTCCGGAACGGAGCCGCTGGCCAGGGTCATGATTGAGGGTGAGAGTCAGCTTGAGATCGAGGGTTACGCTGGAAGGATCGCCGACGCCATCAAGCGAGAGATCGGCGCTTGAGCCTGAAATTTCTACACGAGTACCTGCGAAAAATCTACATCCTTCACGCCTCGATCAGCCTCGCGATCGGTATTCAGAGAGAGCCTTCCGCAGCATTTCTTTAAGTAAACCGACTTAGTTCGGAGCTTGCGAAAAAGACTGTTGCACGGCACAGGCGTTGCGATGTATATTGTGGGGCAAGAGAGACGGTTGGTGGATCCTCCGTCTCAAGTGGTTGCTGGGGTGAGGACAGTAACCACGAATATGGATGGGCGCGACGCACTCCCACGTATGTCGCGCCCATTCGCTTTTATACGGTATGTGCCGTCCAGGTCCCCATGCAGCGGCTTGAGCTTTCCATAAATCAGCACGCTCGCAAGAGCGAAATCCATGTCGGCCGCGGTATCAGGGAGAATTTGGGGCAACTACTCTCGCCGGTTTTGTCGAAAGCCCCACGCCAAATCGGCATCATCTCAAACAAACGAGTCTTTGGTCTTTACGGTCGTGAAGTCGTGCGTACTCTGAAGCGTGCGGGCTTCAAAACAACCCCGTGGTTGATGCCTGAAGGCGAACGCCACAAGTCGTTCCCAATCCTTGAAAAAGCAGTCGAATTCCTCAGCAAGAACCGGTTCGAAAGAAACGATCTCGTGCTGGCGCTTGGTGGAGGAGTGGTTGGTGACTTGGCCGGATTTGCAGCGGCTGTTTACCTGCGCAGCATTCCGTTCGTGCAGGTGCCGACCACGCTACTAGCACAGATCGACTCGTCAGTCGGTGGAAAAACGGGAATCAATCTCGCCGCAGGCAAGAACCTCGTGGGCGCTTTTCATCAGCCTGCCGCGGTGTTCATCGACACGGAAACGCTTATGTCACTCCCGTCGCGAGAGTTGGTTGCCGGGTTTTGCGAGATGGTGAAACACTCGCTCATTGCACCTCCTTTGAGTGCGGCGACTCGTCGCCGCTTTGGCCAAGGCGGTGACAAGTCCCCGCACTCCAAGGAGACCCTCTTTAACCTGACGGTCGACTGTTTGCGGCGGGTCTCGCAAAACCGCGAGTTTCTTTTGAGTTCGGATTTTGAAGAGTTGATCGCTGCGAACTGTGCGTTCAAGGCATCAATCGTCGCGAACGATGAGCGTGAGTCGACCTCGAGATCCGATTCCAAATCGCGCCGGATTCTGAACTTCGGGCACACGACTGCCCACGCGCTCGAAGCGATTACCAACTACCGGACGTTCCGTCACGGCGAAGCCGTCGGCTATGGAATGTTAGTTGCCGGAGAACTCTCGCGGAACCTGGGTCTACTGGACTCGGGGGACTTGCAATCGTTACGTGAGGCCGTCGCTCTTTGTGGACCGCTGCCGCGCGCGGATAATCTCGACCTTGATCAAATTACCCACGCGCTACAGCATGACAAGAAGAGCGTTGACGGTCAGATCAATTGGGTGTTGTTGGAGAGGGTGGGCCGGCCGAAGATCGTTGACGGCCGGCTCATCACTGCAAAGTCATTGCGTCTCTCGTTGCGCGCAGGATTACAGCGCCGCACGACACGAAAAGTGAGTAGTCATTAATGCAAACGGAAAGCTCAAGTGAACGCGGCAGTGCCAGCCTGAAGTTCCTGATCGTGATGGTGATCATGTGCGCGTGTGCCTATGCCGGGTATCTTTACGTTCCGGTTGCTTATCACGCGCATAACTTCCAGGACCT
>DASXRE010000273.1:0-32149 GCA_036506775.1 Pyrinomonadaceae bacterium
AGTTGGCAGGCCAACATCATCACCACTAACCCGAGTGATAGTTATCGCGAGTTCATGCTCGAGTATCAGGATCTGCAACTCGCGTATCTGGATGGGTCGAAGACAGCGCCGAGCCCGGCCAAGGATCAAGGCTGGCGCGACGCCTCTCACGCGATCAACGCCGCAAACTTCCCGGAATTCGGTGAAGTGCGACCGCGACTCGTGAGCACTGGAAACATTCCGATCACCGGCACGATGTCCGTGAACTACCGCAACGAACCGATCTCGTTCCGAATCGGAACCAAGATGCCGGGTAGCTCCTTCAATCCGGATCTGTCCTACGCTTTTGATAATCAGGCAGCTCTGAAGGGAAACCCCAATTCTCCCAACCCGGATCCGATCACACCGCTGATGCGTGCGTATCAGGGCGACAATGTGCAGGTTCGTGTGCTCGTTGGCGCTCACGTGTTTGCGCACCAGTTCAACCTGATGGGCCCGACGTGGTTTGCGGAACCATCGTGGCAAAACTCTGGTTATCGCAGCAACCAGCCGATGGGACTCTCGGAACACTTTGAGCTGCTGTTCAAAGTGCCTTCTTCGTCTGCTCCCATTCCAGTAGCGCCGGCAACGACGGTGCGGCAGTGTCCCGATGGCACATCCAGCGCCAACTGCGTCGACTATTTATATAGTCCGAGTTTGGACGAAACCGGACTCGCGCACGGATTGTGGGGAATCTTCAGATCCTACGATCCGACCACTACAGCGCAACGCTTGCAGGCTTTGCCGAACAATCCGGTTGGGGCAGGCACTAACGTTACCTACGCGACGTGTCCGTCGAGCGCGCCAAAGCGCATCTTCAATGTCACCGCTGTAACTGCGCAGAAGGGGTTGGCGGGCATCCCTCAGTTTCAGGTTCCCGGCACCAACCCTCCGCAAGGTGAATTGATCTTCAACGACCGCGGCCAGCGTAACAACTGGATCGGCTCACTCATGGGAATCATGTACGTGCGTAACGAAGATCTTCAAAATGGCCAGGTGAGGAGTGGCACGCCGATCGAACCGCTTATCCTGCGCGCCAATGCCGGCGATTGCATCACCGTCAACTTGACGAACGCGTTGGCAGCGCCGAACAGCGACTTGAGCCAATTGAAGGTTTACGATCACAAGTTCAACTGGCCGAGTCCATTCAACGGAAACAACTCAATGCCTGGTGGGTGGCAGCAGATGTCGCATTTCGTCGGACTGCATCCACAGCTTCTCAGCTATGATGCCGCCACCAGTTTCGGTTGGAACGTTGGCTGGAACAGCAAGGGACGAGCAGATCAGTTTGCCAACTTCGGCGAGAAGATCACCTACACGTGGTACGCGGGCAAGATCGATCGCGGCAGCAACGGGTCGTTGACTTACACGCCGGTCGAGTTTGGTGCGCTCAATCTGTTCCCGTCAGATCCATTATTCCAGCATCCCAACGGCCTGATCGGTCAGATGATTATTGAGCCGCAGGGATCGACCTGGACGTGCGGCGAACCCAACAACGAGAAGCCGTGTGACGGGCCAACCACGCCAACAACACGCGCTTCAGCAACGGTCAAGGCCGGCACCGTTTCGTTCCGCGAGTTCTCGGTGATGATTAGCGACGCGTTGTTCACCTCAGACACGACCAGCGCGATCAACTATCGCTCGGAACCGAAGAACTTCCGCTACGCGCAGCCGGGCGCAAACACTGATTTCTCGTGCATGACGTCGAACATGCTGGTTCTGCCAAATGCGTCTCCCACGCAAACCGGTGAGCCGAAGACGCCGATCTTCAGGGCGAACATCGGCAACCAGGTGCGCTTCCGCATGACCCATCCGATGGGAACCGGCGACTCGCAGGTGTTCACGGTTCATGGTCATGCGTGGCAGCGGAACCCGTACCAGAAGAACTCACTTATTATTGGCGACAACAATCTTTCGCAGTGGCTTGGCTCACGCGACAATCACGGTTCATCGGATCACTTCGATCTCGTGATACCGCAAGCCGGTGGCAAATTCGGCAGGGTCGGCGACTACCTGTACACCACTTATCTTGCGGACCAGGCTTCACTCGGCTCGTGGGGTATCTTCCGCGTCGGCGATCCGGCGACGAGCACTCAAGGCAACGCCGTTTGCAAGAACCAGCAGATTCCGCCTACGACCACGGCAGTGCCGGCGCCGGCGGACAACGCGCCGACGAATTTGCGCAAGCGGTTCCACAGACAGCCAAGTAATCCGGGCGGCAGTAGACCGTAAGTAGACTGCGATACGCCTAACTGGAATTAGCAACTCTCTCACTGAAGGAGGATCCGTCAAATGGCGGGCAAAGGTGGTAAGGGAAAAACCGATAAAGGGAAAAAGGGCAAAGATAAGGGCGACCGCAGTCCCTGGTCCGACACAGTAGCCGTCATACTCAGGCGAGATTGTGCCGAAGCGCTCTATGCGGCTCTCGTCATTGCGCTTGGTACATTGCCGACTCCGAAGAAGAAGAAGAAACCCAAGAAGAAGGACAAAGGCAAGGGCGGCAAGGGTAAGGGCAAAGATGGTGGCGGCAAGGGCAAAGGCGGCAAGAAGTAGACGATCAGACGCCGCAGCTCTCAACCGGCGCAAGGATCTCTGCCTTCAACTCATAAACCTCGCCAGGCAGAGAACCGTGCCGTGGGACGTTCGTCGTTTGACGGCGTTGCTGGCCGAACAGCAGATTCTCAAACTGCGTCCAGACGATCTCGCCGCTTTCGATGCCATCTTCGTCGCCTTGAATCTCAAGCAGCCGGGACTGGACCAGGCAATCAGCCCGGCTGTGCTGAAGGAAGGCTACGCGACCACCGAGTTGCGTGGTTTCGTCGTTGAGTTTCAGCGCAGACTCGCGAGATTGAATCGTGTGCATCGGCGGATGCACGGAAGCAGCATCGATGCTGTGGCAGCCCGTGACCTCGTTGCCGTGTCCCGGCGCGACTGCAAGCTCGCTCTGGCGCGCTACCTGTTCTCGGCTGAAGAAGTCGTCGATCGCGTGCTGAAGGAAGTGAGAGTGAGTGAGGGAGTGAAAGATATAGACTTGGCGCAGCCGCGCTACGTCGATACCGAACTCTCGCACGCGTTGAGTGTGTTGCCGGATTTCGAAGCGCGCATTCTCAAGCGTCTTTGTGATGGCTCGAAGATCTACTGGGTCAGCGACGCGACTACGTCAAAGATCAATTCGCTGGTTGAGTATCCGCTGACGACGGTTGTCCTGGTGATCAAGCCGCCGGGCAGCCATTTCGAGTTTGAGTTCAAGCGAGCGGGACGCCGCGGTGGCAATCCGCTCGGCGTGGTTTTCAGGCGCAACGAAAATCGAGTCTCGCCGTCGCATCGTCTCGACGGTGGCAGCATGCAATGGTTGCTGCGTTACGAGACGGTGAACGGATCGAGATTGAGTTTCATGTATCGGCTGGTCCACGGCACTGACGCGCCGCTGGCGGCCTATGCTGCGCGGAACACGGTGTTTGCTGTTCCAGCGCCGGGCAATCCGCCGGCGTTTCGCTATTTCACCGACAGCCACGTGTTTGGTAATGCGGGGTTTCGCGAGATGCGCCTCGCCATGAAAGACTCGGTGGAAGCGTTGCAGAACGAAGAAGGCGAGTTTCTGCCCAAGGTTCCCGGGGACATGGCGCTCACGGCGGAGTTTCTGAGCCACGTAGCGCCGTCGCAAGCGATTGTCTGCGGGACCAGTTCGTTTCGACTGGACAAACTCGCGACGTATCTGTCCGCCGATGGCGCCGAGACCTATTTCAAGCGCTGGCTTCAGGTGGACTATACAGACGACGACGCGAAGCAGTTTGCGGATGAGTTGTTGGATGAAGTGCTCGGCGTTTACGATTCACCTGACGTGCGCTACGAGGACTATGAGAGCTATTTGCAGACAGCGTTTGCCGTGAGGGAAAATCGGCAGCGCGCGGATCAGATCTTTTTAAATCTGGTGAAAGAGATTGCGACGTTGTGGGGAACACTGCTCGGCCTGCGCGGGCACTCGCGTGGTGAATCGTTCGTGGCGCGAAACGTCGGGTTGCGTACCGTTTGGGAAGCGGGTGAATGGCGAGTCAAGCTGATCTTCATGGACCACGATGGTCTGTCGTTGCCGGAGCTTGAACATGGCCACTTCTTCGCGCAAAACGCTCTGCCGGGAATACTGCTCGACGAACGTCACGTGTGGGGACGTGCAAATCCGGAGCTGTTTTCGGGAACGCTGGTTGGCTGTTTGCAAAGTATTTATCGGACCAGCGCGCGACTGGAAAAACAGGCGCAAGCCGTGGCTGAGAGTGAGTTGAAAGCCGCTTACAAGAAGACGCAGCGCACCTTGGAGAGCAACCGGACACTCCGCGCGTTCTTTAGCGACACGTTTCTCGGCCGGCTGTTTGATTGGGATGATTTTGTGAGTGGATATCTCAGCGGTCGAGGCAAGCGCTGGCAGTCAGAGATGAAGCAGTTGTTTGCGAAAAAGGGTTATGAGCCCGACACGTTTGACACCTACGCCCAAGCCGTCGACAAGCACAAAGGTTTTTTCGAAAGGAACGGTTTTCTTTTTGAGCGCTAACCTGCCGGCAGAGTTAGTGGAGCGTTACGAGAGCGAGGGAGTCCTGTTTCCGGTTCGCGTTTTGTCCGGTGGCGAAGTAGTTGAGTATCGCGACGCGCTCGAGTCGGTGGCAACGAGTTGTGGTAACGGTTACCAGCGGCGCTTTGACAACCTGCACCTCTTCTTTCCGTGGGCGTATCGCCTGGCGACGAACGAGGCGCTGCTGAATGTAGTCGAGAGTATTATCGGTCCAGACCTGGTGGTCGATGGGACTTTGGTCTTTTACAAGCCGCCGCACGATTCGAGTTATGCGTCGTGGCATCAGGACAGTGTTTACTCGGGCTGGCATCTGACGCCTTCTGTTTCGGCGTGGATCGCGCTCACGCGTAGCGAACGTGCGAACGGTTGCATGCGTGTGGTTCCAGGTTCGCACCAGCAGGGATTGCTGGAACACGACAACGTGCTTGACGATCCGAATCTGTTGAATCGCCGAGGCGAGCGCTTGCGAATGGACGTGGATGAGGCGCAGGCGGTCGACGTGACATTGAAGCCGGGTGAGATGTCGTTGCATCACACCAACATCGTGCATGGGTCGAATGCGAATGGCTCTGCTGAACCGCGCATCGGGTTTATCGTTCGCTTCGTCACGAGCCGGACGACGAATCGCGATCGGCAGGTGATGCGCGTTCGTGGCGATGCGGATTGCAGTCACTTGCGGCTTGCGTCGCCGCCGCTCGAAGAAGATCTGCGCGTTGCGGTGATGAAGTGGAAAGAGGCCACGAATTCAACTTCGCGGCAGGCGCAGAGCGTGGTTCGGTGACTGGAAGATTCGTGCATTACGATCGGGCGCGTCACGCCTGATGAACCGGTATTGGCTTTGAACGTTCTTTGCGGGTGTGCTCTTTGAAACATCAATGCCGCGAGTTATGCCTGTCTCGCGCAGGAGTTCAGCCTGCTCTGGCGTGAGGTCGATGACGTGACTGAAACCGGTCGCGCCGTCGTACTGCTCGCACATCAGCAGGTTGGCGCGAATATCGAGCGTCTCGACATAAAGGTCGCTGTCGGAGAGGATGAAAAACCGGGTCTTCAAATCGCTTTCTGAGATCCGTTTCCCGAAATCCTCCGCTACAACAACCTTCGCCGGCGGCGCAAAGTACTCGCGATAGTAACGCTCCAGAAATTCGAGGTTTTCGTTCGCCGGACCCTGATGCGCGATGATAATTGCGGTTTGACTCAATAACCGATCGATACGCGATCCAAACAGGACCAGCGATTTTTCCAGGTACCAGTGGCGCTCCAGACGGTTTTGCACGTCTGAATACTCAAACTGGACCCAGGCGAGATTTGGCATGAAGCAGTAACAGTTGAACTGTTCCTGCAAAAGGTAAGCATTCATGTCGAGCACGTGCTCGGCCCGGCGATTCAACTCGATAAAGGCGTCAAAAACGCTGCGCTTCAAAGCATAGGCGTAAGTCGAGTTGGCTTTCGTAATTCGATAAACGTGCTCGGCAATCTTGACAGGCTCGTCTTTGTGCAAGGCGCCGAAGTAGAGCATGTCCCAATCGGGCGGGACTTCTTCACTGAAGGAGGCAAACTTAATCCTGAACTCGGGATCCAAAACCGCATCGTCTTCAAAGATCAACACGCTCTCATGGCCTGACCGGCGTGCTTCCTCGACCACTTGCACGTGGCTGAGCAGACATCCGTACGCGCCCGCGGTGTGTTTCCACGTCGAAGGAAGGACGAGCGCGTTGCCGTCGATGGCAGCAAAACGTTGGACCGAATCGATCTCATGACGCGCAAACTCCGCCTGCATACGCTGCCAGCGATCCGCGCGTCGATCGAGATTTACGCAAACCTTATGAGGAAATGACTGATTGAGCAGCATCAGGACCAGATTATAAACCAGAGGGAAAATGATCTCCGTTCTCACTCACGAACAATTGACCGAATACGAAGAGCTGGGCTTCCTCCACTCGATTCCCATTCTCTCGCCGGAAGAAGTCGCGCATTTTCGCGCGGAGATCGAAGAAACTTGCCGCGCGCTCGGTGGGCGCGTGACCCGGCTCGATGGGCCACACCTGTTTTTCCGCTGGGCCTGGGATTTGAGCGCGCATCCGCGCGTGCTCGATTGCATGGAACAGCTCATCGGTCCCAACGTATTGCTCAAGTCAACGCGTCTCTTTTACAAGTTTGGCAACAGCGACTCTTTCGTGGGTTGGCACCAGGACGGCATCACCGAAGCGTTGAAAGACGCGTACGTGCCGGCGATCTGGCTCGGTCTGACTCCCGCGACCGCCGAGAACGGCTGCTTGCGCGTCGTGCCGCGCTCGCATCGATTGGGATTGATTCCGCACGCGGATCGTCCGAACGCGGACAACCTGACGACCCAGGGCGCGACCGCACAGATCGACATCGAAACTCCGCAGGATGTGGTGATGCAGGCCGGTGAGATGAGCCTTCATCATCCGTTGATGCTTCATGCTTCCAATCCCAATAATTCTGCTCAATCACGCATCGGTTTTTCTGCCACCTATTCGACGCCCGCGTTGACCGCAAGCCGGACGGCGGTTGCCTGGGTGCGCGGTGACGGCCCAAGAGATCGTTTCCACATCGTCAGCGAACCACCCCCACGCTCGATTGAAGACGCAGTCGCCGCCTATCGAAAAGCAGATCACCAGATTCTCTTTGCAAAGTGACCAACCCGCTTTTATCCGTCATCATTCCCACCTGGAACCGCGCTCATGTCGTTTGCGAGGCGGTGGCCAGCGCGCTGAAGCAACGCGTGGGAGCAATCGAAGTGATCGTCGTTGACGACGCTTCAACCGATGCAACGATTCAGTTGCTGGACAGAACTTTCGGATCGCAGATTCAGTTGTTGAAGCTCGAGAATCGTCGCGGTTCCGGGGCGGCACGAAACGCGGGTGCGGAGTTGGCGCGGGGCGAGTTCGTTGCGTTTCTTGATTCTGATGACATCTGGTTGCCGGGAAAGCTGGCCGCCGAATTGCGTGTGTTCGCCGAGTTTCCTGAAGCAAATGCCGTAGTCTCTGACAGTCAAACTTTTTTTGAAGGCGTTGTTGATGCCAGCAGGCGCTTCGCCCAGAATGGCCTGCTGGCGGGGACGCGTGGGCGTGTGCGGCTGGCGCAAGAATGCGCATGGTTGTGGACCAACAGCATGAACATCCCGCATACCTGCGGCATCATTGCGCGTCGAGAGGCGTTGGCCCAAATCGGCCGCACGTTGTTTGCGGAAGATCTGGCGTGTTGTGAAGACTGGGAGTTTCAGATGCGGCTTTATCAACTGGGGCGGATAGTTATCTTGCCGGAAGTCTTCTCGTGGGTGCGGCGGTTTAATGATGATTCGCGGCCCGGACGCGCGATTCCCGGACAGGCGGCGACGAGAGAACAGGAGGTCTTGTTGTTGCGTTCGCGTCTTGCCGTGATCGACCGGTCGAAGTCGTGGTTGCACGGACTGCGCGCGGATCTTGCCCTGGAGCTGGAGGGGTTTCGTGTCGAAACTGAAGCTCGGTTGAAGCGATTAACAGTTAAGGTGCAGACAGCGTAATGATCATCGAGGAAGTACATCTGTGGCGCGGCACAGCCGCTGAACGTGCGCTGCGTTCACGAATGGTGAAGTCGATGCAGTTCACCTACTTCGACCAGCAACTCGATCATCCAGACTGGTCCGATAAACTCGTGCTCGACTTTGGCGGCAACCAGGGAAATCTCTTGCACGATCCGGCGTGCATTATTCCTCACCGAAATTACTACTGCCTTGATGTGATCAGCGAGGCCGTTGACGAAGGGCTCCGGAACTTTCCCGAAGCGCACTGGGTTCATTACGGTCGTTACAACCGCTCGTTCAACCCGGAAGGCGTGAAAAACTTGCCGGTGCCTGACCTCGGCGTGAAGTTTGACTTCGTCGTCGCTTACTCCGTCTTCACGCACACGACGCTCGAGGAGACGAAAGATCTCGTCGCTCAACTCGAAGCATGTTTAGCTCCGGGCGGAACGTTGGCTTTTACGTTCATCGATCCTCATTACGGCAGGAATCTTCGCTGGCGTCTCGAGAAGACTCCCGGATTGGATGTAGAGCATGTTTTGGCGAAGGCCGAAGGCGCGGATTGGTGTTCGCTCGTGAACGGTACAGAGTTGTACGTGAACAGCAACGGACTCTGGACCGCGAGCGCGGCAGACTGCACGACTTACAACGTATACTTCACCGCGAGTTTCTTGCAAGGACTGTTTCCGCGCGCAGAGATTCGTCCACCAGTCAACGGCGAGATGCAGCACTGCGCGCTGCTGCGTCGAGAGGTCAACTGAAGAGAGCGAGGTAGTAGTCCTAAGCTGAAGTTCTGCTCTGTGCAACCTCTGTGTCCTCTGTGTCTCAGTGGTTTACTCTCTCACCAGAAAACCACGGAGGCACAGAGGACACAGAGGCTGCACGGAGAAATCCAAAGTTAGGGTGAATTAGACGTGTTCGCGCCTTTGCCAGACAGTGCGAGAGTCAAAGTTGAGCCGTCGCTGGCTCGCGATCTGTTCCACGCCGCTCAGCGTTTGCCTCGCTTCGATAACAAGGAGTTCTATTCGACTGAGTTGCAGTTGATGATCCATAAGGCGCTGGGGGAGGAGACCAACGGTTTTGAGTCACTTATCGCGGAGATTGGGCAGCGACTGAGGCAGTGGCCCTACTGTGTGCTGGTCCAGGGACTGTCTTTTGATGAAGGCAACAAGGTTTTCGTCGGCGTGAATCGCGCGTTCGGCGAACTGGTTGCACGGCCTTACGAAGCGCCCCGCGCGCAACTGGTTCATTACATTCAGCCGGCGACTGATCTTCCTTCGGTGCGCGGCGGTCACGAGAGCGAACGTTTGCACACCGACACGGCCGACTGGGAACCACCGGTTGAATTGATCTCGATGGTCTGCGTCCGTGCCGATCCTGCGGGCGGCGGGCGCTCGCGCGTCCTCGACATTGATTCGATTCGCGAGGAGGTAAGAGATCAATCAGGCGCCGAGCTGTTGGAACGACTGGAAACAGAAAGCGTGCCGTGGCAGTTGGCGAGTTACTGTGGAGGTGGCGTGCGGTGGCGAACTATCCTGACAAAATCGAGTATCTGCTGGCGTCGTTACACGATCGACATGGCGCTTGATTCCACCGGCGCGAAACTCTCAGCCGAGATGCTGAGCGCACTGGAAGCTTTCGAAAACGTACTCTCGCACACGCCGCGCACGATCGATTTTCTGATGCGCGAAGGCGAACTGCTCTTTTCTGATAACTGGCGCACGATTCACGCGCGCACGCCGATTTCAGACGGCACTGCGTCTAATCGTTTGATGATTCGAAGTTGGGTGAGAAAGGGATGAACATGGAACTTCATGCTTTGCTGGGCACCTGGATCAATTCGAATCCCGATACGAACAGTATCGCGATAATTAATGCTACGGATTCAGACGGAAAACTCAGATTGCAGGTCTCAGCAGTTGGCCCCGATGGTTTCATCGACTGGGGCGTGGCGGATGCCCAGGTCTTTGCGGCCACGCCTGACTCGCACGCCGGCGCCGGCTTCGCCTGCCGTTACGATTTTGGCTTCGCAGAAACGCGTCTTCAGGGAATGATCATGAAGGGCCTGCTGGTGCTCGCTCAATTTCATCTATTCAAGGACGACAGCAAACGCGCGAGCTACTTCCTGCGCGAGTATTATGCCGCCACCCACGATCGTTTTCACAAAAGTTAACCATGACTGAAACACTTCCATTCAAACAAAAAAGCCACTTGCATCCGGCGTTAACCGATCCGGCCATCGCGGCTAACGCAACCAGCCTGTTGGGCCATTGGTTGAATACAAATCGTGACACCAACGGTATTGCCGAATGCGTCGTGGCCCGGGACGATGACGGCATTACGATCAACATCACCGGCGTGAACGAAAAATGGCCCGCCACTCGCGCCACTGTGCTGGCGAATCTCGAAGAGGAAGCTGGCCAGCGCACCGTTGCTCTGCTGGCCAACTTCAATCTCGGTTTCATGACGGCGGAGACTCACATTCGAGTCAACAAAGGCGTGCTTGTGATCGTGCTCTACGTCACCTTTCACGACGACAGCGGCCGTTCGAATTATCTCAACCGCGAGTTCTTTTATCGTTCTGAATGATTGGTAGGCCGTGGCCTTTCTCTCGACGAAAACGGGGCAGTTCGCATATTTCGCACAGCAATTGGGTGAAGCAGACTGGCGCGGCAAGAACGTCCTCGATTTCGGCGGGAACATCGGCAACATCCTGCGCGATCCTGATTCAACGATCGATCACGAGCGCTACTGGTGCATCGACGTGGTTCAGGAGTCCATCGAAAAAGGAAAAAAGGAATTCCCGGCGGCCCATTGGGTCTTTTACGATCGCTACTGTTTCTTTTTTCATCCGGATGGAATACGCGAACTTCCGCTGCCGCGCTTCGAGCGACGGTTCGATATCATCGTCGCCTACTCGGTCTTTACGAACACGCCGCGCACGGACATGCTTCAACTCGTCAGCCAGCTTGAAGATCGATTAGCCGAGAACGGCGCACTCGCGTTTACATTCATCGATCCGCATTACCATTCGTGGCCCGAACGCGATCCACGAAACAATCTGGTCTGGCGGCTCGAACGCGAGATTTTTCTGGAGGGCGAGAAAGGCAACCTGCTTGATATCGACGTGCCGGCGCTGAACGAACGAGCAAGGAATGCCGCGTGGTTTGTGTTGGTTAATGGCGAGGATCTGTACCTGGAGACGGAAGAGGTTGGATCGTACGCACCTGAGCAACAGCGTACGTATCACACGTTCTACACCGCCGAGTACATGCGTTCGCTGTTTCCCTCAGCGCAGATCCTGGCGCCCGCAAAAGATGAGATGCAGCACTGCTGCGTGATCAGGAAAACTTCCTAATGGATTTTGTGCCGCTCACATCCGAACAACGTCGCGCGTTTGCCGAGGACGGCTTTCTGGTCGTGCCCAACGCACTCGATCGCGAGGCGATCGAGCGGCTGCTCAGCGAAGCGGATCAACTTGCAGCGGCGTTCTTGAACAAACCAGCGATCGAGGGCAAGCCCGAGTACAACCATCTCGATCTGCGCCGTGGCTTGATGAAACACAAAGCATTTTTCGCGCTCGTCTCACACTCGACGACCGTGTCGCTCGTGGTCCAACTGCTCAGTCCAAACATTCACCTGCACTCAACCACCATCATTTGCAAGCGCCCGGAAACTGCCTGCGCGCCTTCATTCCGCCGCGGATGGCATCGCGACATTCGCATGGCCAGAGATTTCGGCCACGAAAACCTGCCGCTCGCCGGTATCAAGATTTGTTACTGTCTGACTGATTTCTCCGAACCGGAATCGGGCATGACATTGATGGCCCGCGGTACGCACCTGCGCACCGAGCCTTTGCGAATTCCAAAAGGAGCCGTCGATCCGGTTGACGTTGAAGTATGCGATCCCCAGCTCAAAGCGGGCGACGCGCTGCTTTTCGAGAATCGCATCTTTCACACGGCCGCGCCTAATCGCAGCAACCGCACTTCGAAGGTGGTGATTTACGGTTACACCTACCGTTGGTTGAAGCCCGAGGTTTATCTCGAATCGCCGGCTGAACGGCAACTCCTCGAAGCAGATCCGATCACGCGACAACTCCTCGGCGGCTATCGTGACGTTGATACACCGCCGTGGGCTCTGGCGCGTTGGGCCAAAAAGCACGGCGTACTCCGCGAAACCGCACCGTGGACGATTGAGGTTTGAGGAACGATGTCACTGCACGACGATCAACGGCTTAGCGACGGCGCGAAAAATCTGTTCGCCCCGGTCAGCAAGTTTCCGTGGAACCTCGTCTCAACCAGGCTGACGCAGTTTCCCTACTTCGATGAACTGCTCGGACGTCCCGTGTGGAAGGGGCGCAAGATACTCGACTTCGGCGGCAACATCGGCACGTTTCTGGAAAGCGCCGGCGACAACGTGGACCATGAGGATTACTGGTGCATCGATCTCAATCCGCCGGTGATCGCGCAGGGCCGCCGGTTGTATCCGCGTGCTCATTTCATTCACTTCAATCGTTACAGCCCGCAGTACAATCCGCACGGCGTTCGCCACGCGCCGATTCCCGAATGCGGAGTGAAGTTTGACTTCGTGCTCGCTTTCTCCGTCTTCACGCACGTTGATGAAAAAGAGATGCTGGAGCTGGTCGGATCACTGCGGCGTATGTTGGCGGCTGATGGCGTGCTGGCATTTACGTTTCTCGATCCGCAATTCGATCGTTCGCTGTCGAATCCGTCAATGCCGCGCGGCTCAAACGTGCTGCTAAATCTTGGACCACGCCGCAACGATGAGGTCCTGCGACGTGCGCGCTGGTTTGTGCTGCTCGACAACCAGATTTTCATCGAGCCGGCGGATGCGTTGTGTCACCAGACGCGCAATGGCAAACCGCTCGAATCGTTCTGTTCGTTCTTCACTGCTGAATACATGAAGTCACTCTTTCCCGGCGCGACGGTGCACGCGCCGGTGCAGCGTGAATGGCAACATTGCTGCGTGCTGCGGAAGTAGAAGCGATGAGTCTCAGGTTTCACTGGATGCTTCCGAAAGGAGGCGAAGTAAAGTTCGACGGACGGCAGACGCCGCTCGAAGCGGCGCGTTATCGCATCGAGTCGATGTCGACCACTTCACCGGCGCCGAAGCCTGACTTGAAAGGCTGGACGCACTTCGCCCAATGCGCGGAAGAAGCAGGAATCGAATCCGTGCTCATCTCCTTTAGTCGTTACGAACCCGATCCGTTTCTCGTGAGTTGCGCGTTGGGCCAGGCGGTGAAGAAGCTGAAGTTCATCATCGCCTATCGTTCGGGGCTGATGCAGCCGACCACGTTTGTGCAGCAGATGAATACCGTGTCGGCTACGATTCCGGGGCGCGTGGCTTTCAATATAGTTGCGGGTAGTTCGTCCGAAGAGCAGCACGGTTACGGCGACTTTCTTTCGCACGACGAGCGTTACGCGAGAGCGGAAGAGTTTCTCGCGGTTTGCAATGCCTTCTGGCGTAGTCCAGAGGAAGTGAACTTTGACGGCACGTACTATCGTGTCGAGCAGGGAAAACTCGCGACACCTTTTGTCGCGCCTTCGCAGACGAGGCCCGAGATTTACGTTTCGGGCCACTCGGGAAGATCGGAGGCGCTTGCCTATTCACAGGGAACGTGCTGGTTGCGCGTTGCTGAGGCGCCAGAGAAGCTGGCGCCGATCGTTGCGCGCGCGCGTGAACACGGAATCGGCGTTTGTTTGCGGTTGTGTCTGTTGTGCCGGCCGACGCGAGATGAGGCAATCGCAGTGGCTGAGAGTTTGCTGCCTGCTGATCGTGACGAGAGCACGACCATGTTGAAAGACGATTCGCAGATGTATCGCGAAGGAAAGAGTGTCAAGAGCGACGGCTACTGGTTGACGGATTGGTTATGGACCGGGCTCGTGCCGCACTACGGCCCCGTCTGGACCACGCTGCTGGGCTCCCCGGAGGAAATTGCTGCTGCGTTGCTGGAGTATGAACGGATTGGAGTCACCGAGTTCATTATCTCCGGCTGGCCCGAGGTCGAAACCATCAACACTTTCGGCCGCGAAATAGTGCCACTGGTCAGGCGTGCAGAGTGGAAGAGATGACGAACCTGAGATTTCACTGGATGATGCCGAAGGGCGGGGAAGTCGGCATGAAGACGGCGCAGGAGACGTCGCGCGTGGCGACGACCAAAGCCAGCTCGCCCGCGGCGCTGCCGGACATGGAAGGCTGGGGACGATTTGCGCGTTGCGCGGAAGACGCGGGCATCGAATCCGTGTTGCTGTCGTTCAGCCGCTACGAGCCGGATACGATTCTCGTAGCCTGCGCCGTGGGCCAGGTCACAACGAAGCTGAAGTTCATCGTCGCTTATCGCATGGGCCTGATGCAGCCCGCGACCTTCGTCCAGCAAATAAACACGCTCTCAGGACTGATCGACGGCCGCGTGAGTCTGAACATCGTTGCCGGCAGCTCGACCGTTGAACAACGCGGCTACGGCGATTTCCTGGACCACGATGAACGCTACGCTCGCGCCGAAGAGTTTCTCAGTGTCTGCCGAGCGTTCTGGGCCAACAACGGAGAGGTGAACTTCAGGGGCAAGTATTGTCGCGTCGAGAAGGGAAAGCTTTACACACCGTTTCAGGCGCCGGATCGAAAGGCGCCGGAGATCTACGTGTCGGGTCATTCAGAGCAGGCGCAGCATCTCGCACAGAGCCAAGGCTCTTGCTGGCTGCGATTGATCGACACGCCGGAGAAGCTCAGCGCCACGGTTTCACACTTCCGCGCGAATGGAATCGAAGTTTGTCTGCGGCTGTGTGTCGTTTGCCGGCCGACGCGCGAAGAAGCGCTCGCCGCCGCTCACGCGTTGTTGCCGTCGGAAGAGATCGGCCGCGAAGAACGCGGCATTCTCTCACGCAGCGATTCCAAAACGCTCAAGGACGCGCTCGCTGCCGCAGACAACGTCGGCTGGTTTAATCAGAACCTGTGGGCGGGGCTCGTGCCGTATTACGGTTCGTCGGCGATGACACTCGTGGGCACGCCGCGCGAACTCGCTGACGCTTTTCTCGAGTACAAGAAGATCGGCGTGACGCAATTCATTATCGCCGGCTGGCCCAAGCTTGACGAGATGATGATCTTCGGCCGCGAAGTGTTACCACTCGTTCGCGCCGCTGAATTAAGAATATGAGCAGTCCGTTAGATCACTTGGTAGATCGGCTTCGTGAGGCGAAGGTGGACACAGATCCCTTTCCCCACTACTACCTCGAGAACGTCTTTCCCGACCAGTACTATGAAGAACTCCTTCGCCACCTGCCCGGCAGCAGCGTTTACGAGAATCTTTACGAAGTCACTGACCTGAAGCTGGACCACTTTCGCCACCGCTATCAACGAGACATGAACGAGGGCTGGACCACCGCGCTCCCTCCGCAACTGCAATCGTTCTGGAATTCATTCAATCAGTGGTTCCTCTCGCCGGAACTCGCGCAAGCGGTCCTGGAATCCTTTGCCGGCCCTTTGCAACCACGAATCGGTGACCGCGGTTCCTGGCCCACTGTGTCCATGGAAGCGCAGTTCATACGCCATCGCGCCGGCTATTTTTTGGGTCCACACTCAGATCTGTACACGAAGCTGGTTGTGTTGCTCGTGTATCTCGCCCCCAACGCGAGTTCCGAACGGTTGGGCACGTCGCTCTATCGGCCAAAAGCGGCGGGCTTCAGTTGCCCCGACAGCAAGCATTACCCGTTTGAAGATTTCGTTAGAGTGAAGACCGCACCTTACAAACCAAACTCGCTGCTGGCGTTTGTTCGTTCTGATATTTCGTTTCACGGACTCGAGCCGCTGACTGAGCAGGACGTCGCCACCGAAGGACGCGATCTGATTCAGTATGTGATTCATGACAAAGCCGCGCGCGAGGCGCAGCTTCGTGCGAAGCGGGCTGCGGCTAATGAAAGGGTGGCGTCATGAGCCACAGTAATGGCGCACGACGAGTTTTATTTGTCTGTCGCGCGGCGTCGAGTGAGAGTGCGCGTACCGCAGAGGCGATTGGCGGTCTGGATGATGTCGAGGTTTTGACCGCGGATGTGAGCGATGCCGAAAGCATGGTTGCAATCGCAAAAAAAACCGGCTCGGTCGAACGGATCGTGACGGCGCAGGAGACGCTGCTTGAAGCAGTCGCGATGGCAAACGAGGCGCTGGGTTTGCCTGGCTTGAGTGTCGAAGCAGTCAGACGAACGCTAAACAAGTCAGAGTTCAAGTTCACTTTGCAACGAGCCGGCATCAATACGCCACGTTATCAGTTGGTAAGGGATTTGACGGACGCGCACGCATTTGCGGAACAGATCGGATTTCCGATCGTTCTGAAATCCCTGTCCGGCAGCGGTGCATTAGCGACGTTCGTCATCCGCAGCGATAAAGATCTCGAACGTGCGATCTTTCTGGGCCAGCAGTCCTTTCTCGCTGAGCAATACATCACGGGTCAAGAGCTCTGCGTTGATACGATCACGATCGACGGCGAGCCACGGTTTCACTCAATCTGCTGCTACCAGCCATCGATACTCGAAGCAGTTGAACGTCCCGACACGCAATGGTCGTGCGTGATGCCTCGCGACCTGCACGTCTACGAGCGCTTCATCGAACAAGGACTGAAAGCGATCCGCGCGCTGTCAGTTGGCAACGCAATGACCCACATGGAGGGCTTCATCGATTCAGCGGGATGTCCCTGGTTCACCGACGCGACACTCCGTCCCGCCGGCGCACGCATCGCGCCGATGCTGGCCTTCGCTTACGACATCGATCCGTATCGCACCTGGGCCAGAGTCGCGATTGACGGTTGCTACGATGGTCCATGGGAGCGGAAATACGCCGTGGGCACGATCTTTCTTCGCGGCGTCGGCGCTGGATCTGTTCAGCAGGTAGATGGAGTCGAGGCCGTGCAACAGGAGTTTGGAGACCTGCTGGTTGACGTGCGTTGGCCACAACCCGGTGCTCGCAAATCCGCGACTTACACCGGTGACGGCTTCATAACGGTTCGACATCAGAACACGGACTTGGTCCAGGACGCACTTTATCGAATTGCACGGCTGTTAAAAGTCACTTACAGCTCTGAGCGCCAGCCAACGACAGAAACCTGGGAACAGAGATTAGAAAACTTTGGCGAACTAAACCGACCGGCTTGGGATCAAGCGAATTAAGTACGGAGGAGAACATGGTGACTTCAGAAGCGCCGCGCGCCTTCAATCGAGAGATGTATCACGACCATCCGGAGAACGTCTTCTACGGCACTGACGACGGCGCCCAGGATGGCTCGTTCAGTGAGTTTGCCGAGATCAGGGCTCACTACGAAAGCGTCGCACCTGAGCGGCGCAAGAATATCCACATGATTAGCGTCGTGGGCGGCATGTATGGTCTCAATCTCATTCCGCTGTGGAAACCGACGCGCCTGACGATCTTCGATATCAACCCGACAGCCGTCACTTATTTCAAGATCATTCATCGCGTCTTTACGACCAGCCGCGACCCGGCCCATTTTCTCCAGCGCCTAACCGATGGCGACTATGAAGCCGAAACCGAGCGTGAGCAGTTTGTTCGCGACAACATTTGCCTCAAACAACGTGGCGCGCTGCCACGTGAACGTGGCTCAACCAAACGCCCTTACGAGCAGAGTTGGCAATATGCGTTCGAGCACTTCGACCTGACGAAAAAGATCCTCACCGAAGCGACGCTTGAGATTCGCACCGAGCCGATGGAAAGCGACAACTTCCGTTCGTGGATTCGCGAACAGAACAACCTCTGGATCTACAGTTCCAACATTACCGAATTTCACTACTTTGATCTGGAGTTTGCCGACACCTCAAACGTGGTGTTGTTGCAGATTATCTTTCCGGGACGAGTGGAATTGCTCGATCTGGCACCGCTCGCCGGTGGTCCAGTCAAAGCCAATTACGAGATTCCGCTCAGAGCGGCGCGCATTTCATAACGGAGCAAACCAGATGGTGAACAAGACCAGGATCAAGACTGACGCCGCACCGCCGGCAATCGGCACTTATTCGCAAGCCATTCGCACGGGCGATCTCGTTTTTGTGACGGCCCAAACCGGACGCGATCCCGACACCGGCAAACTCGAGGACGGACTCGAAGCGCAAACGCGCCGCATGTTTTCGAATCTCGACGCGATCCTCAACGCCGCCGGCTGCTCACCTGCGGACATCGTGAAAGTCACGCTGCTGCTCGCCGATATCAAAGACTTCAAAGCCGTCGATCAGATCTACTCCGCGTGGCTGCCCGGTTTGGGAATCACGCCTTTGCCGGCGCGCACCGCGTTTGCAGCCGCGTCGCTGCCCGCTGGCGCGCTCGTGATGATGGACGTGGTGGCGGCGTTTCCCCTCGAATGAGTTGTGAATGCGAATCACGATCGTCATCTCGGGACTCGGCGGCGGCGGAGCTGAGCGCGTCGTCGTAAATCTCGCCCACACGTGGGCCAGTCGTGGGTACAAGCCGACTATCCTCACCATCTCGCAAAATTCGCGACCCTCCGCTTATGCGATCGACGAGGATGTTGAACTGCGTGACGTCGGTTGGCCACGTCGAGCCCGTGAGAATGAATTGAACCCCCAGAGCGCCGCGACGATCAGTCGCGGGCTGCGCGCAAACAACTGCAACGAGTTAATGCACGACATCGTCATGCTGGCGATGCTTCGCTTTGCGATTCTGACAACGAAGCCTGACGGTGTCATTTCGTTTGTCACTCAGACGAACGTGCGCGTGCTGGCCGCGCTGCATGAGTCGAACGTGCCGGTGATTGCCTGTGAGGTCACGGACACGCGGCGTGTGTGGCTGCGCGGGTGGCAACGACCGCGTGACAATTCTTATCGTCGCGCCGCTGCTGTTGTCGCTTGCGATCCGGTTATTGCGGAATGGTTGGCCGCGCGCGGCGCGCGGGCCACGGCAATTCATAATCCGTTACAGGCCCCTGACGTGCCAATCCCCGCGAATCAAAATCCCCGCCGGCGCGTCGTTACTCTGTCCCGACTGTCGATGGAGAAGCGTGCCGAGTGGTTGGTGCGCGCGTTTGCTTCGGTCGCCGAACGTTATCCTGACTGGGATCTCGAAATCTACGGTGATGGACCACAACGAAACTTTCTCGAACATCTCGCGGAAGACATCGCGCCGCCCGGACGCATCAGAATTTGCGGCTTCGTGAACGATGCGTACGGCGTACTGGCGGGCGCTGACATTTTTGTGTCGGCGTCGTGGGTCGAAGGGTACGGTAACGCGATCTGGGAGGCGCTTGCTTGCGGCGTGCCGGTGATTGCGATGGATGCTGGACCGTCCATCGGCAGGCTCGTGCGACATGAACTCGATGGTTTGGTTGTGAAAGACAATAGCGTGGGCGGGCTGGCGGCGGCCCTTGAGCGTTTGATGAAGAATGAAGTGGAACGAAAGGGTTTTGCGTTGCGTGCGCCGGACGTCGTCAACCGTTTTTCTATGCAAGCTGCGCTGCAACAGTGGGACGAGCTGCTATCTCTTTTTCATACTCGCTAACATAGTCTGCCGCCATACGTTGGTAGTGAAATTCGCGCATCGCCTTTTCGCGACAAGCTTGCGGCGAGATCTTGACGACGTTCTGCAGGGCAGCGACGTAGTCGCGGTCGTTGCGGCAAACGAAACCGACGTCAGGCGTGATCAACTCGGGGCACGCGCCTTTTTCGCTACAGATCACCGGCGTTCCCGACATGAGCGCCTCGGCCATTCCCAAGCCAAATGCTTCGTCAACTCGCGTCGGAAAAATAAACCCTTTCGCCCCTGCGAGTAATTCTGCTTTTCTCTTGCCGCGCACATCGCCGACGTAATGTGCGCCGATCTGCCGGCACAAACTGTCGATTCTGACGATCCGTTTGTAGTTGTTGCCCGTGCCGGCGACGACGAGCTTGAAACGAAACCTCGCCGCCAACGAGAGAGCAATGTCGAGACCCTTCTTCATCTCCCAGTCCATTGACGACATGAACATGAAATAGTCGTGTTTCTTTTCGGAGTAGATGCAGGCTTCCGGGTCGACGCCGTTCAAAACAAATCTGGTGCGGCCGTGCAGACGCGCAAGAGTGCGTGAGACGAAGATCCAGTTTTCAGTCGTGTGGCTTTGTGCGTAACCGCGGGTGCGCATGTCCATGTGACAAGTGGTAACCCACGGCTTTCCTCGCGCCTGCCACTGCGCGACCAATGCCTTATCAAAATCTGAGATGGTGTGCAGGATGTCAGCGTCCCAGACTGGCTGGGAAACCATTGTCACGCCGGGCGGCAATGGACCGCTCGCGCCGTTGGGCAAAAGGTAGAACATTTCGTGGCCCAACCCCGCGAGTCCCTTGGCAATCAGATCGTGTATCCAAAATCCGGAGCCGGATGGATACGAGCGCGGATGCAGACCGCTGCCGACTTCACCAAAGGCGGGATAGCGATGTTCTGAAGAGAGCAGGATGCGCATGTTGTTATTTTCGATTGTCAATTGCCGATTGCCAATTTGAAAGAACCGCTGCTTGCTGAGCTAAACGTCGAACACGCGTCAATCGGCAATCGGCAATCGACAATTGGCAATCACACAAAGCCGTCTACACAAGCGAGCCAGGTTCCGTCTGGTTGCTCATGAGCATCGACGTGATGCATGCCGGTGGCATTCCAGCCGGCGCCGTTTCCTTGCAGTATTGGACTCGCCGCGTTTTCTACTTCGACATAGCTGTCGGTCGTGAGTTCGAGAATGTCGAAGGCTCGCACACGCGAGCCGTATTGCGGAATGCAGTCTTGCGCGAAGCGAATCAGTCTGTCGTTGAACGTCACTAATCTTCCTGCCGGACGCGCGTGACGCATGTTTGCCTTGATGATCGGGCTCTTTGGATGCTCCCGCCATGGACCAGTGAGCTGTTCGGCAAAATAGAGCCGCAGTGTATCGTGCTGGTAAGGAGTTGAACAGAAAAACAGCCACCACAGATCATTGAACCGAACGATGGACGGATCGGCGCATCGTCCTTCAATCAGCCTCGCGGTCATCGACCAGCGAAAAGGAAACTCGTCAGCCTTGTACAAACAGACCGCGTTCGCGCCGAGTGTTTCGGGGATCATGTAATAATCGTTCTGCCACTCGAACACGTAGGGATACGATAGATGGCAAGCTTCTCGTAAAACGATCCCTTCGTATCTCCATTCGAATCCATTCGCACTAGTCGCCAGTCCAATGTCACCCTTACCTGACCCTTGATTCATTATCTCGAAGAACATATGCCCCCGGATCATAAATGGATCGGCGACGAACAATGCGGTGATATCGGTGACGCTGGCATCGTTGAGGACGGGGTTAGCGATCTCCGCGGATGGTGACAGATCGTACGGTGAACTGCCAGTGTAGATGCCGATGGACCACATTTAGCTATCGGGAAGCGCAAAGACGTAGTCGCTGAAGAGTGGAGTGCTCAGATCTGCTGTATGAAACGAACCTTCAAGCCGGCCGATAAGCGCGGAGCTTTCGAGGTCCCCGAAGTCGATAATGGCTCCGAGGTGCCGGTCGTAGACCAGACGCCCGCGCGCTTCGTTGAAGGTTTTGCGGCCGGTTGTAAATCGATAACGCAACTGTTGAATCTGGCGCTTTGTTAGAGCTTCGAGGCCGGGTACACCCGTCAGGAAACGATTGCCTTGTGCCTCGACCCGAATGCTCACGTGGAGCTTACCGCTACGGATGGAATAAGCGATCCCGCGGATCGTGCGCGGGGAACTGCCTCGCGCCAACAAGCGATCGACGCACCGCAGTGACTGTGTGATGCGTGTGTCGATGGCGTCGCTAATGACCTGCGCGTTGCTGGTTGTCTGGTACTCTGCAATTGCGCGACTGAGATCTTCATACAGTGAATGACAGTAGAGACCGTCGAGCGGTTGATTCTCGAAAGCCGCACGCGTGGTGATTGAACGCTTTATTGCTGCACGACTGTCGTAATACCTGGCAGCGAAGTTCATCAGCTCTCGATAGACACCCGCAAACTCGTCAGCCATCTGCTCGAGCCGCCGCTGGTTCGCGCGCACATGAAAGCGGTTTCCTTTGTAGATCGGCTGTGCTCGTTTGAGCACACTCATTTTCAAATCTTTGTGTCCAAAGAAATCCCTTGGCAAGCCAGCTAACAAACCGAAGACGTCAACCACGGATAAATCGCTGACCACCTTTCTCGCCACGCACGCCCGGCCGGCGTTTTTCAAGGCCGTCATCACAAGCAGCACGTTAGCGAAGCGCTCAGCGAGCCTGGACTGCCGTTGAATATCCTGTGCGACGTGTGTTTTGAGACCGGTTGCGGCAAGCAGTCTTATCTCGAGATGTTTTCTGTAGCACAGATCCATCTCGTTCGACACGTTGATCCACTTCAGATTGAAACGCGCTCTCGTCGGCGCATCGGTCGCGCGCAGTATCCGCCGATACATCTCCGCGAGATAAAACCCGCGTTCCTTGTGTTCCGTGCCGTAAGCCGACTGCACGTAGTCAAGCATGAAAATCGGCGCGGTGCGCGGCTGCGTCGATTGCGTCGGCAGGTCCAGCATCGCGCCGCTGATATCCATATTCGAAGGACTGAGCGCGCCGTGAATCATGCGCCAGCGAAATGAATCGGCCGCCGTGCGCGCGTGATCGTCGATGACGCGCAACATCGTGGCGCTGAGATCGGGCAAGCCGGAGTCGTTCTGACTTACTAGCTGACCGGTCGCGTGCGTGATCGAGATCAACATCTCGAGTGGCGAACGGCTGCCGCGAACGCGTTTCGCCAGGAAGTGACCCGGACGAAGTTGGGCGCCGGTTCTGACAGCAATCGCGATGGGCCTTTGCCGGCCCGCTGGGTCGGTAACAAACTTTCCCTGATCGATGATCGCCACAATCCGGCTCGCGCCGAGCTCGAAAAGGTTGTGGTCCACTTCGCCAAAGATCGCTTCCGACAGGCAGTCCTCAAAGTGAACGCCGCCGTGGGAGTGAACAAAATCGTCTTTGTCGTTGTGCCTGAAGAGGGGAGTGAAGCCGAGGCCTTTGACGTAAAGATTCGCTTCCCGAAGAAATCCGGCCCGACCTGCGCCCAAGGCGGGAGTTACGCCATCGCCGCCGTAACGATCGGCGTAAAGCGTAACGATCTCTTTGCCGGAAGCATCGTTAGTTGTGAGTAATGACTGGAGTGAGAATTTGGCGAGCAGTTGTTCCTCGAATGCAGGTGTCAGTTGATTACTTTGCGGCACGTCGAATCCCAGTTCGCGCAGCAGCTCGAAGTTGCACCAGACGACCTTGCCGGGAACGCGGACGGCGTGGAATTCGGCAAAGGCCGCTTCACCGAGTGCATTGAACGCCTCCGTTTCGGCGAAACGGATCGCGGGGGATTTAGGCAGCTTTAAGGTTGAGCTCATCGAGTCGCAGGCGGACAAGATCGTGAATGCGGCGCGCGCAGTTCAGGTAGGCTTCCATTCCTTTACCGATGGGATCTTCGACGTCTGCTTGCACGTCGAGACAAAGAGTCTTGCTGGCGATGGCCGGCATCATTTTGATAACGGCTTCACGATGCGCGCGGGTCATGCACAAGATCATTTCCGCTTCCTGGGCCAATTCCGGTGTCAAGTTGCGCGCGGCGTGTGGCGCGAATGGCACGCTCAAGGATCGCAGCGCCTCTTCAGCTTCTTCTGTCAGTGGCTCGCCGACTCTTGCTGAAACTCCGGCGCTAAGCGCTCGCACGTTCACTGTTTGCAGCGCTTCGAATGGTACGCCTAAGCGGCCGGCGATTTCAGCGTTGGCAATCGCCGCTGCCATGGGCGAACGGCAGGTGTTGCCGCTGCAAACAAACAGTATCACTCGTTGTCGTCGCGCGCTCTTTATTCTGGCCAGGTAGCGATCGAGATGATGCAGCGGCGACAGAAATCCGAGTGCGATTCCGATAAGGCCGACGCTGACTGTTTGAGCCATCGTCGGCGAGCTTTGATTATACAGGTAAGCAAGGATGGCGGTGGCGGTAAATCCCGCCAGCATGCTCGAACCGCAGTGCATCGGCACGCAGAAAGTGTTCTCGCGCCGGTCAAGAAAGATAAGCGTCGTGCAGACGCAGAGCGCCGCGTAGCTCAGGCCAACCAGCGCCGCATAGATCGCCGCCGGACTCGTCACGAAGCTGGTTAGCCCGATCCGAAAGCCCGTCATAATATCGCCGGCGCCGATAAGCGCCATCACGATCAAAGCGAGCACCAGGAGCGGTGACGCAACCATCTGTTCTTCGACGAAGTAGCGCAACGTCGCGGCGCGATCATCCGACTTCGCCAGGCGGCTCATGAACTGGAACTTGAAAAAGTACGCCGCCAGATAAGCGCCGATATCGATTATCGCCGCAAGGGTCAAGGTGTAACTGGCCGCGTCGCTTAAAACCAGCAGCACCGCAGCAAGACTGACGAGCATCGCGGCCCACGAGAACCAGCGCACACGGCGTCCGACAATGTGATCGACTACGGGAGCGATGATTAGAGTTCCGCCGCGCAGTAACACCAGCACCAACACGATCGACAAACCACCGAAAGTAAATGCGAGTGTGGTCGTGCCCATGATCGTCGCCATGCAAATGCCAGAGAGGAACGTCAGCCGCCGCGGAAAGGGAACTGAGACGCCGAAAAATTCACGCCGTCCCGCGTATTTCCACCAGCCCATCGCAGTGATGAAACCGAGCATTCCGACGACGGTGGCGATCGCCGAGAGCGGTAACAGAACGGTTCCTTTAACCGGACCGGTTGTGTTGGGCAGCAGACCGCTGGATAAAGCTTTGGTCAGCGCGCTGTAGGGTGTGTAGGAAAGATAGTAGCCCAGGCCGAGGGCCCAGATTAGCAGACTGTAGCGGCGCTTCGCGGTCAACATATGAAAGTTACGTCCTGTTTGCGCGACCGACACCCCCGGTTGCGCGACCGGAGTTCCGGTTTGTCCGACGGGTAGCGTCGAGATGAATTTAGCCCGGCGTTTCAACGCCGGGAACAGGTGAAACAGAAACGTTCGCGTCGCGTAGCGACGCCTGAATTCAAACGTCGCTACGCGACTATGCGACGTTGGCTGCTCAGGAACCCGGCGTTGAAACGCCGGGCTAAATTCATCTCGACGCTACGCGTCGAAGAACCGGTTGATCGACGTTTCAACAGGTCATACGACGCGTCGAAGAACCGGCCGTGATACGCGTCAACGCCCACGATAACGCGTCGAAGAACCGGTTGATCCAGGTTTCAACAGGCCACGCTACGCGTCGAAGAACCGCCGTTACGGTTTGTAGAACGACGGATCGTGGACCAGACCCAACACTGACTTACCTATCGTCGCGAGGATCTGATCGTCGTTGTCGTGACGGACGTAAAACGAGAGATCCCGATAGACTCGCTCCAGCGCGCTGGGCCGGATCAAACAACGCGCGCCACACGCGCGAATACACTGTTTGACTGTCTCCTCCGCGAGATGCTCCACGACATGCCGCGCACGACTACCGGCGATCTGCGCTTCCAGATAACGACCCGTCTCCCACAGGTGGGCAACGTGCTTCAACCAGAGATGCGCCGTCTCGACGTTCACACTCATCTGCCCGATATGATGTTGCACGTACGGATCTTCAATCTTGTTCTGCGACTTGATGTAATTGAGCGCGTAATCAAACGCGGCTTCCGCGGCGCCGAGAAAAGTCGCGGCATAGTGCGGAATGAAACACGTTTGCCAACCTTCTTTCAGGTACTGGCCGGGATAACCGATCAGATCGGTGTCGGGAATGAACGTGCGCCGAAAACGGACCAGGTGACTGACGGTGCCGCGCATGCCGATCGGGTCCCACCAAGAAGCATCAATCTCGATCGTCGGATCGGAAAGATTGCACGCCATCATGAGCTGCGTGTCGATCATCGCCGCATTGGCGTGACGCACGCCGCCCGGGCCCGCGGTGTTGACCAGCAATATGGCCCACTGCGCTCCGCCGGCGCTCGTCGCGAAAGCCTTGTTGCCATCGATGATGTATCCGCCGTTAACTCGTTCGACAGTCGTGCCAAAGCGAACAGCTTCGCCCGGTTTGCGCGCTTGCGGTTCACCACTCCACGCCACCCATTTTTCGCCGCCTTCGACGACGCCTTTGAACCAGCGTGACTTCTGTTCTTCCGTGCTCATGCCGTCGAGCAGCACGAGTGAATTGACGTGCCCTTCCCAGCAACGCGCGAGCGATAGATCGCCGCGCGCGATCTCCTTCGTCATCATCCACAACGTAAAGACGTCGCCGTTGTATGGTCCAAGCCCGAGCCCGCCATACTCTTTGGGAACCACGGGCGCGTGCAGTCCGGCCCGAAACAGATCGTCAAAATCTTCCGCAGGAAAGGTGGCGTTCTGATCGTATTCAGCAGCACGCGCGGCAAAGTTCTCACGCGCCAGCACGGCCACGCGATTGATCAGCTCCTGCTGCTCGATGCTGAGATCGAGCAGGTCGTAGGTCTGGTTAACTGCGGCTGGGGTAGTTGTCATGATCTTGCTGTCACCTTGTCTCCCGGTCTCCGTTTCTCCGGCCAAGCGCTTTCTGCGCCAACGGCGTGGACATCTCTTTCCCAGTCATGAGACGAAATTGATTGCGCACCTGCGTTAACAACACGTCGCGTCCATCGATGGCGACCTGTTGCCGTGCAAGTGTGCTGTTGACGAGTGGCGTCGGCCGCGAGCCGTAGACGAGATCGATAACCACTGCGTTGTTACTGAGACGTTCGAGTCTAAATGGAGCTTCATCGGTGTCGCGTCCGACGGGCGTTGCATTGACGACGATATCGTAACCCTCGGCGTCGAAATCCAGCAGCGGAATGTACGGCAAACCGAGCAGCGACGCCGCACGTTCGCCGCGTTCAGCGCCGCGATTGATGAGAGTGACGCCCGCGCCTGATTTCGCGAGCGCTGCGGCGATCGCGCGCCCGGCACCGCCGCAGCCAATCACGGCCGCCCGTTTTTCGCGCACGCGAACGTTCTGTTGACTGGCGGCGTACACCACGTCGGGATCGGTCGTGTCGGCGCTCCACCAGCCGTTGTTTCTGACGAGAATGTTGGCGGCCTGTGTCTGTTGGACCATCGCGCTGACATTTTTGGCCGTGAGAAAAGCCTCCTCTTTGTGCGGCGAGGCGACAGTCATGCCGTTGATTGGAAACCCGAACGTGTCGAGTTGTTTCGCTTGCACAAAATTGCGCCAGAACTCTGCGAACGAGTCAACGTGCAACGGGACAAACAGCGCCGGGTAGTTCATCGCGCGATAAGACGAGTTATGCAGCCGCGGCGACAGCGAATGGAAAATGGGATTGCCAATAATCGCAAAGATTTCTTTAACTGGACTCACTTCCGGCAGACCGTAATCATCGATGAGTTTTGCGATGGTTGGCTCGCTCGCGTCTGGTCCAGGCGAAACGAGGCCGAAGATCGCGGGCGCGCCTAACTGCAATCCCACGAGACGGCTCCAGAAGCCGAGCGAGTCAGTCGCGTAAGCGATCGTGTCAGTACGGCCCAAAGATTTCAGCAGCGTGAGTGGCAGGAACTCTTCGCGGATGTTAGCGGCTGTATTAACCAGCTTGTAAAAGCGCGCCGGAACCGCTGAGATCTCCGCGAAACGGCGTTGCAACTGGACCAGGTCCGCCGCCGCACCAGACCACGACACAATCCGCTGTTCCGCCGGAATCCTGCTCAAGAGTGCGTCGTCGAGATCGCGTTCGACATTGAGCTCGTACAACACACTCCCGTGAAAATGTTGACCAAGCCATTCCGGAGTCACCACTCCAAAAAGTTCCGCCGGCAGTGCCAGGTACTCAACAGAGCGCGAAAGTGCAGTCAGCTCTTTGCCACCGGGCGAAAGAGCGGTTGATAAAGTAGCGATGAGTGAGGTGCGAGTTATCACAGGATCTCAACCAGCGGAAACTTGGATTGAACTACGGGCTGGATTTAGCGAGTAGGCGAAGGGACTTCTCGTGAGAATTCAGCCGTAGAAATAAGAGCGCGCTAACTATACTTTGCTTGAAGGGAGAGTTCAATAAGTTTTGCGCCACACGGGGATACAAAAAGCACAGAATTAGAATTTGAGATCGAACTGAGACAGATTTGCGGTGCGTTTGTGCGTTTTCGCGGCGCGTCGTATAGTGGGACCAAAGGATCTTGGATTAATGGGAGACGCTTCAATGGACACGATATTTTCGGTGTTGCCGCCCGCGCCCGACTACAATCCCGTCAAGCAGGCGATTGCCAGGGCCGAAGAACTGGGCGAGAAATCGATTGCGACAACACTGGGTTACTTTGCCACGATGCCCTCATCGACGGACATCATCGCAAACCCCGTCCTTTATCACACACCCGTTGATTGCAACGGCACAAAGATTACTCTCGACATCAGATCGTTCACCATTCGCGGCATCATTCCCGAAGCTGACATCCTGCGCGGCAACGCCGGTCCCATCGACGTGATCTTCACGGGACTGTTTGGCGATGCACCCGGTTCCGCAGCCGGCAAAGAGAAGCTGGCAACTTTCATCAACGACAAGTTTTTCGAGAGCGTCAAAGGTGACGGACAGCTTGTCGATCTCGTGGCGGCGTTTGTAAAGAAATATCCGGGTCTGGGTCCTGAAGTTGCGATGCAACACATGGCCACGCTGCGCAAAGCGCGAGTCGGACGGCCCGAAAATAGCGGCATACATGACGAGCGCGATCCCGGCGAGATGTTAACCGACTTGATCGCCTGCCACATGGAGAACGTCGCGGTCGGCGGTGTGTCGGCGTACATGAACTATTTGCTGGCGGCGAATTCACAAGCGAGCGACGCTGAACTGTTGAGTTCGACGAAGAAATTCATTGCGGAGGAAGTGGAGCGCCGAAGAAACGCGTTCGAGGTCTCCTACAGTCTGATTCTCGGCCGCCATGCAAACGATCATGAGAGTTTGATCCTCGAGCGGATGGGTACGATTCAGATTCACCACGGGTCGGCCGGTTCGAACATGGTCGCTCGCTACATGGCAACGCTGCACACGCTCTCGATCTCCGACTTCTTCACCGCTTCGCAGATGGCGCTGGACGGCGCACGTCACTTCGGCGCTATTCACGACATGTCTGACTTCGTTCAGGAACTGGAACCTTTAAGCGTTGAAGAACGCGCCGCGCGCATTCGCGAGAAGATGTTGACGGGCGGCTTGCCGACGTTTGGTCACCCGGAGATCGCCGCAGCCGGTCGCGGCAACCAGGTGCAACAGGATCCGCGTCCAGCGATCTACATTGCGCCTGTGTTTGATGCGATCGATGCGGGTGAGTTAACGCTCACGCCACAGCAAAAGGAACGACTGGCGATTGCTCGTCTTGTTTACCAGACTGCTTTCGTGAACGGAGTGTTGAAGCCGGAAAGAGAACACGAGCCGCCGTTGCGGCTCACGGCCAACACCGATTTTGGTGCGTGGTGTGTGCAGGAAGCGTTGGGAATCGAAGAACCGGATCGTACGCTGTTAACCTACATCTTCCGCGGCTTCGGCTGGATGATGGACGCGCGCGAGCAGTTACAACAGAAGATGATCCGTCCGGTGATCGCTCCGAATCCGAAGATCGTTCCCAAAGAGAGCGACGACAACACCATCCCCGATCTGGTGGCCAAAGTTCACCGCCGGTTGACGCTGGAGAATCCTTTCAGCCCACAGTCCGAGGGCTAGCTGCCGTTTTCAAACCATCCACAGATTCCACAGATTCGTATTCTTTGTAATCTGTGGATTGATTTCTCACAAGCCGATCGCTTTGAGGTGGTAGCGTTCCGTGTCGTAATAACGCTCCACGTCGACCAGATTGATCGCGCCGAGCACGGTCGAGATGTCGACCAGTGACAAGTCGCAGGCGGGCGCGACACCGCGGGCGGAAACCATCTTGCCAAACTGATTCTCAGCTACGGCCTCAGCCGCGCGCGCGCCAAACAACATTCCCATGATGCGATCGATCGGACTTGGTGGACCCCCACGTTGTGGATGGCCCAGGATCACGGCGCGCGCCTCGTAGGCCGTTTCGCTCCCGATTCGCCGCGCCAGCACTTCACCAATACCACCCAGACGCACGTGCCCGAACGCGTCGTGCCGATCGTCAATCGTCACCATCTCTCCGTCTTCCGCGCGCGCACCTTCCGCCACCACGATCACCGAATAACGTGGTCTGCGCGAAGGACCACGACTGAGATCGGATTCACCCAGTCGATCTTTGAGCAGGTGGAACACGCGCTCGTAGCGGAACGGATGCTCGGGTATGAGAATCAAGTGTGCCTGGCCCGCGACTCCCGACCACAGCGCCAGATGACCGGCGTGGCGGCCCATCACCTCGACGATCTGCACCCAGCCGTGCGAGCCGGCAGGCGTGCGCGAGCGTTCGATCACTTCCGAGACGTTTCGCAGCGCCGTGTCGAAACCGAGGGTGTAGTCAGTGCCGGCGAGATCCTTGTCGATCGTCTTCGGCACACCGACGATGCGAATACCACGTTGGGCCAGTCTCGCCCCGACACCGAGTGTGTCTTCACCGCCGCAAACTACGAGCGCGTCGAGCTTGAGCCGTTCGATGTTTTCCAGCACTTCCTGCGATCGATCGCGCACTTCACCTTCAGGACTCACTTGCTTGAAAGGATTCGTGCGCGACGAACCAAGATTAGTGCCGCCATCACGATCCCAGCGCCGCACCGTCTCGCGATCGAGAGGCAATACTTCGGGCACCGGGTTGATCAAGCTGCGCCAACCATCGAGAAGACCGATTACCTTTAGTCCGAGTTCTGAGCCGCGATAGACCAGACCTTTAATTGCGGGATTCAAACCGGGAGCGTCGCCGCCTCCAGTCAAGACGCCAATACGCATGCACTCAAATTATCAGTATGCTTGTCGTTCTTCAACAGGAGCGTTATTGTGTGCGCCATGAAACCACAGAAAAAGGCTCTCATCACTGTTCTGGCGCTTGTTGTTTTAGCTGCCTCAATCGCACTTCCGGTGCTGGCTCAGGACAATGGCTCTGTGTTGGCAGGCGCTGAATTAACGCGCGTGGTTCCGACCTCGTATTACTTTCAGGGCCAGAGTGCGCCGACCCAAATGCGCAACTCAGCGGCGGCGCGTTTCGGCAAGAATCGCTTCGTGATTGTCGGCATGGTCGACACGTCAGGTTACTCCGCCGAGATCAGAGCGCGCTATCAGGGTTTCTTTATTACTAACTCGGCGATCACCGTCGGCGGCGAATCGCTGTCGACCGGCGCGTACGGATTTGGTTTCTCAAATGACGGCAAGTTGAACATTCTGGACCTGGGGGCTAACCAGGTGCTCTCGGTTTCAACGACAAATGATAAATCGCTAAAGCGTCCGCGGCCGCTGACGATGACGATGGATGGGACCAACGTGCGTCTCTATGCGGGACGCGACTACGTTGTAATTGCCGCGAAGTAATCAGTGAGAACCTCCTTGGAGTGCGGGGACTTGTCACCGCTTTGGCCGTTGCTATTGCTCTCTTTACTTGAATGTTAGACCAAAGCGGTAACAAGTTACCGCACTCCAAGAGGAAGCTCATTGCAGGCCTCGCCACGGTACTCCTCTCTTTTTCTTTGCTGCCGGCACAGACACCGCCGAAGAAACCCGATTCACAGCAGATGGGCGGCGCCTCGACCGGCGCGCCAGCCACCTACACCTCGCGACGGACTGCCGGCATCACCGATCCAAATGCGCCGGTGGTTTTTGAAGACGTAAACGGCAAGACCGCGTTGGCCGGTTTTCAGCATCGTTCCGGTGGCGCCGCAAAGGACTACATCTTCGACACGCCCTCGGGCGGCGTTGCGATCTTCGACTACGATGGCGACGGGCTGCCTGACATTTATCTACTGAACGGATCGACGCTCGCTGCTATTCAAGGCAAAGAGAAACCGCCACGCGCGGCTTTGTTTCGCAACCTCGGCAACTGGAAGTTTGAAGACGTAACCGACAAAGCAGGTGTTGCGAACGAGCGTTGGGGATGTGGCGTTGCGGTTGGTGACTACGACAACGACGGCCGTCCGGACCTGTAC
>DASXRE010000274.1:0-13888 GCA_036506775.1 Pyrinomonadaceae bacterium
TCCAAGGCGGTACTAAATCCTGACTGCATCACTACCGACTCTTACTCTGTGGAGATACGTATGCCAGTTCGATCCAGCCTGTTTCGCGTCCTTATCCTCGTGACCATCTGTGTAGCAGCAAGCTCAGCCGCCCTCGCTCAGGGCGTGATTGTTCCCGGCCCGTGCCGGCGCTGTCCGACGCCGCCGATCGAGCGGCCGCCGATGAACCTGCCGCGCGCCCTGCCGGTCAAGTCGATCAAGATCGACACGAAGATCAGTTCCCAGGTTGCGACCACGCACGTGGAACAGGTCTTTCGCAACAACACGAATCTCACGCTCGAAGGCACCTATTTCTTCCCGATTCCGGAGACAGCATCGATTGCTGAGTTTGCGATTTGGGACGGCGACAGGCGGCTGGTCGGTGAAGTCAGAACACGCGAAGAAGCGCGACGCATTTACGATGAGATTGTGCGGCGCCAGCGCGACCCCGGTCTGCTCGAATACGCCGGCAAGGATCTGTTTCAGGCGAGCATCTTTCCCATTCCGCCGAATTCCGACAAGAAGCTGGAGATTACTTACACGCAGGTCGTGCGTGCCGAAGGTGGAACCGTTTCGTATCGCTATCCACTCGGAACCGGTCGTCAGTTGACCGAGATTGGTTCGGTTGCAGGCCGGATTGAACTCGAGAGCAAAGATCCGCTCCGCAACGTCTACTCGCCCACACATTCCATCGACGTGAAGCGCAGCAACGATCGGTATTCGCTGGTCTCGTTTGAGAGTGAAAGCGGCAAGGAGCCGCAGGACTTCCAACTCTTCTACACCATCTCCAAAGAAGACTTCGGTATGACGTTGCTGACACATCGCGAGGCGGGCAAGGACGGTTACTTTCTGTTGATGATTTCGCCGAAGGAAGAGTGGTCGGAGCAGGAGTACTCGGCGAAGGACGTGGTCTTTGTCGTGGACACTTCGGGTTCGATGGCAGAAGAAGGAAAGATGGAAAAGGCGCGGGCAGCTTTGCTCTACGGCGTCAGAATTTTGCGGCCGCAGGATCGCTTCAACGTGATCTCCTTTGCCGGTGAAGAACATTTGATGGAGAGCGGCTTGATTGCCGCTGACGACAAAGGCCGTCAGCGTGGCGAAGCATTTGTGAAAGTGCTGAAGCCGGTGGGCGGAACAAACATCAACCAGTCGCTGCTGGCTTCATTGAATCAGTTCAGTGAAAACAATCGCGAGCGTCCGAAGATCGTTGTGTTTCTAACCGATGGGTTGCCGACCGTCGGCATAACAAATGTCTCGCAGATTGTTGAGAACGTGCGCAAGGCGAGCAAACCGGGTGTACGGCTGTTTACGTTTGGTGTCGGTTACGACGTCAATACCTCGCTGCTCGACAAACTCGCGGCGGAAAATGGCGGCACGGCGGATTACGTTGAACCAAAAGAGGATCTCGAAGTGCGGGTTTCGAACTTCTTTACGAAGGTGAACTATCCGGTACTGACGAACCTTAAGCTCGACATGGCTGGAGCTAAAACTGACTTGGTCTACCCGCGTGGCATTCCGGATCTCTTTCGCGGTTCGCAAGTGACGTTGATCGGACGCTACAGCAACGACGCAAGTCTTAATGCATTGCGATTGACTCTCACGGGACAGTCGGGTTCGTCAACGCGGACCTACACCTACGACAATCTCAGTTTTCCGTTGCGTAATGAGAACAACGATTACTTGCCGCGGTTGTGGGCCACACGCCGGGTTGGCTGGTTGATGGAGCAGGTGAGATCGAACGGCGAGCAGAAGGAGTTGCGCGATGAGATTGTTGATCTTGGAACACGCTACGGCATTGTAACGCCCTACACTTCATACCTCGCGTTGGAATCGCAGAACCAAAACCTGTATACGATGGCGCCGCAAGATCGGCAGCAAAGAGCTGCGAATCAGGGATTTCTTGGTGGTTTACGTGCCGAACCTAAAGCTGCGCCGGGCACGGTGCAGCAGAGCGTCACTATCGACACCGGTGTTGCCGCAGTCCAGCAGAGCAAGCGTGCTCGTATGCAACGAGACGCCGAGAAGCTCTCTGAGGAGACTGACGAGACCAGGAAAGATGCCGTGCAGCGTGTTGGCGGCAAGACGTTTTATCTCATCGATGGCGTTTGGACCGACTCGGAGTTCAAGACCGAAGCGCATTTGCCTGAGACAGTGTTGAGTTTTGGCAGTGACGAATACTTTGCGCTGCTGAAGCAACAGCCGAAGCTGGCGAGTTATTTCGCGCTCGGCGAACGCGTGGTGATTGTTTTCGAAGGACGGGTCTACCGCGTGAACGCCGCCACGCCATAGTCACAGATTCGTTAACTACTGATCACGCGTAGAACACGGATCGCCGTTGATCTTTCGCGCCTGCGGATGGTACAAGTTGTACACACTGCCGGCATGAATAGCAGAAACTTAAACCTGATGCGGTTGTCTGCCGCGGCGCTGGTTTTGTTCGCGCTGGTCCACGTTGCGAAAGCCCAGGGTGGTTGGGTGCCTGTCAAGCTCAACACCGGCGGAAGCGATCTCAACACCGTCTATTTCATCGATAGCAAACGCGGCTGGGTCGGTGGCGACAAGGGCTATCTGAGTCACACTGAAGACGGCGGCCAGTCGTGGGTGCGCCAATCAGTCAGCACCACCGCGGGCATCAACGACATCTATTTCCGCGACAAGGAAGCCGGATTTTTTCTGGCCGGCAACTCGATCTTCGTTACCCGCGACAATGGCACGACGTGGAGCCAGTCAAAAATCTTTTCGCCTGAAGAATCCGACATCGAGTTGTACAGCGTCCGCTTCTCGAGCAAGAAGAAAGGCTGGGTTGTTGGTTCGGTAAGCAAACGCGATCGCGTTATCGACAGTGTGCTGGTCTATACCGACGACGGCGGCGAAACATGGCGGCGACAGCGAGCGCCGAGCCGGCTGGAACTGATCCACATTGATTTCGTCAGCGACAAACGAGGCTGGATAGTTGGTGATGGAGGCACGATCCTGTTCACCCGAGATGGCGGCCAGAGTTGGACCCAACAGAAGGCGGGAGTGAACGGCACGCTCTATCACATCGACTTTCGCGACGATAAGAACGGATGGGTAGTCGGCGAGCGCGGCATGATCCTGCGCACGACGGACGGCGGTGAAACCTGGACTTCCGCGCCGACGAACGTCAAGGTGACGCTGCTCAGCGTGCAGTTTACGAGCGATGACGAAGGCTGGGCGGTGGGACGCGGCGGCACGATTCTTCGCACCAGCGATCAGGGAAGAACCTGGATTCAGCAGCAATCAACAACGAAGCAAAACCTTTACTCGCTCTATTTCAACAAGAAGATCGGCTGGGCTGTGGGCGGCGAGGGAGTCATTCTTCGTTACGAGCGCGACTGAGCAACCCTTCGTTAAGAACATCTCATCAAAAGCCCGAGGTTAAACGGATCGCCGCAAGATAGCGACGACCATAACACTCGGTTCCTCCTGTGATTTGCGCCCGGTATGTCGGCCATACCGGGCGCTTTGTTTTTGTCCTGGAATTGCTAGTCTTTGCTGCCGGTGAAGGGAAGCGAAGGCGAGTTTTGCAGTTTCAGCGTGCCTTCCGTTTGATCTCCGTGAAAACGGGCGAAGATTTCCGCTTCCACCGAGTGCCCGTCCATTTCCAAAAACGTGGTGGTGCGGAACGAATTATCGTTTACATTCACAGCGCCTAAATCAGCAGTGCCCATCTCGGAAACGATCTTCGCGACGAAGCCCTGACTTTCTCGCGTCAGCGTGAGTGTCGCCGGAATGCTTTGACCGAGCGGCGTCTCCACTTCAATTGACCACGTGCCCTCGATATCCGTCGTCGCAGGTGCGTCCAGTGATTTTCGTTTGCCGCTCGTGTTGTAGATCTCGATATCCGGGCAGTACGGCTTGATTTGATCCAGCACTGCGGCGCCGTCACCAACCACGATCACCGCCGCTTCGTCTGGCTTGACGTACTTCGCAGCGACACGCTGGATATCTGCAACGGTCACAGCCTGCACGCGATCGCGATAATGCTGCAAGTAATCATCCGGCAGATTCAGCATCTTGATTTGCACGAGTTGATCCGTGAGTCCTTCCTGCGTTTCGAGTCGAATCGGAAACACGCCTGTTAGATAGGACTTCGCGTCGTTGATCTCCTTTTCGGAAACGGGCTCTTTGCTAATACGATCCAGTTCGTAGAGGAACTCCTTCAGTGAATCACCGGTCACTGGAGTGCGCACTTCGGCGGTCGCGCGGAAACTGCCGGCAGTTCGGCGCGCGTCGAGGTTCGTGTAAGCGCCGTAGGTGTAGCCTTTCTCTTCGCGCAGGTTCATAAACAAACGCGACGAAGCGTTGGCGCCCAGCACTGTATGCATCAGCAGCATTGGGAAGTAGTCAGGACTGGTCCGGATGATGCTGCTGTTTGCGACCACGATATTCGACTGTGCTGAGCCGCGACGGTCCACCAGATACGCAGTTCTCCTGGTTCTCACGGGCGGCGCGGGAAAGTTAGTCACCAGGTCAGCGCCACGTTCCCACGTAGAAAACAACGACTCGACTCGCTTGACGATCTGTTCCTGCTTTACGTCGCCAACCACGATGAAAACGGCGCTGTTTGGCACAAATCTCGCGCGATGAAACTTGACGAATTCGTCGCGTGTCGCGCGATCGATGGATTCCGGCGTCGGAGCCACAACTGAGTAAGGATGGTCGCCAAACATCACTCTTGAAACCATCTCACTCGCCAGAAACGACGGCTGCGCACGTTGCTGCCGCAAACTCTCTTTCGTGTTCTGCTTCGCGAGTTCGACTTCGTTTTCCGGAAACGACGGTTGCAACACGACTTCGGCCATCAAGCCGAGGATCTCATCGTTGAAGCGTGAAAGTGCTGAGGCAGCTACGATGGTGTAGTCAGAGTTCGCACCAGCCGAAAGACTCGCGCCCATGCGCGCAACCTCATCAGCAAGCTCGCGGCTGGTCTTCGACTCCGTTCCTTCGGGCAATAATCCGGCGAGCAGATCCGTCAGACCCGGAAGCCCCGGCGGATCGAAAGCGCCGCCAACGCGAAACGCGAGGCGATAGCTGACGAGCGGCAGACGATGATCCTCGACAACGACGACGGAGAGACCGTTCGCGAGTACTGTTTCACGCGCCGCGGGAATAGCGATCGAGTGCGGTGGTAGCGGTGCCGGTGCGTGGCTACGAAAAATTTCTGGTTGACTCATGTTTTAGGGGTGCAGTGGTCCGGTTTGACGCGGCGGTTCTGCTGGATCTTTTGGTTGTTCCGAAGGCACCGATTGAAGTTGCGGGACCTCGGCATTCAATGGCGACGGCGGCTCGGGCGACGGCATGTCAGGAATGAGGGGCGCCGGCGAAGCGGGTTGATGCGGATCGCCGGGAGGCTGCGGTGTTGCTGACACTGGTTCTTCAGTGTCCGCAGCCGCGGGCGCCGGGACGATATCCAGCACGACCCGGTTTGCACCAGTCAGGAACCGCGCGACTGCCTGTTTGATATCCGCCGCGGTAACGTTCAGATAGTGGTCCAGTTCAGAGTCGATCAGACGCGCGTCGGAATCGTACAGCGCAAACTCCGCCAGCCTTTGCGCGCGATACATCGTGGACTGCCGGCCACGCACTGCGTCGTTGCACAGCGAATTGCGCAGCTTCTCCATCTCGGCTTCGGTTGGACCATCAGTCGCAACGCGATCGATCTCTTCGAAGATCTGCCGGCGGATGGTGTTTACTTCCTGGCCGGGTTTAGGCAGCGCGAAGATGTACAAGGCGGATGGTCCACGACGTTCGTCGACGCCACCTTCGATCGAGACGACCGATTCGTCGCCCTTCACCAACTTTTGATAGAGCCGCGAGCTGTCGCCTTCGAACAGCAGGGAGCCGGCGAGTGACAACGCATAAAAGTCCGGAGTGCGCCGCGGGGGAATTTTCCAACCCAGAACAAACGCGGGCGCCGGAGCGAGTTGATCATGAAACGTCTCTTCGGGAATCGACACGTCTTGCGGTTCAGATACATCAACCGGCGGTGGCAAAGGCTGCGACGAAATGCCGCCGAAGTATTTGTCAACCAGGGCGCGTGCTTCGCTGCTGTCGAAATCACCGACGACAGACAGCACAGCATTATTCGGTGCGTAGTAGATCCGGAAAAACTCGCGCACGTCATCGATGGTGGCGGCGTCCAGATCTTCCATCGAACCGATTGTCGAATGGGCGTTCGCCGCGTTCTTGAAGATCAACTCGTTCATGCGCAGAAACGCGTTGACGTACGGCTGATTGTCGTAACGGAGTCGTTTTTCTTCCTGGACTGCGTGACGCTGGTTGTCGAGATTTTCCTGCGTCACTTTCAGCGAGCGCATGCGATCACTCTCGAGCCAGAAGGCGAGCGGCAGGTAGTTTGACGGTAACGTTTCGAAATAGTTGGTGCGCTCAGTGGAGGTGGTCCCGTTCATGGTGCCACCGGCGTTGAAGATGTACTGGAAGTGAGCGGCCTTGGGAACATTCTCCGAACCCTGAAACATCATGTGTTCGAAGAGGTGCGCGAAACCGGTGCGTCCTTCGCGTTCGTTGCGTGAACCAACGTCGTAATAGACGGCCACAGAAACGACGGGAATAGCGCGGTCGGGACTGAGAACCACTCGTAAACCGTTGGTCAGGGTGAACTCTTCGATTGGAGTAGGTGGTAATTGAAAGGTATCTGCCACGAGCTTGTTTTCTCTATTCATAAACAAAGGCGTGCTTTACCAGTTGAGAGGATCGGTAAAGCACTGCTTTGGGGGGTTGTTAGTTTGTACCCGAACGGCCGGGCGCGTCATCCGCGTTATTTCGCGAGCTTAAACCGGTTTGTTGGCGATCAGGCCACGGAGTTCTGCTCGCAGTCGTTCGATTTCGGCGAGCTTCTGTCTGACGCGTTCAAAGAGAGCCGATTGAGTCTTGATGCCTTCGTCGATCAGGAATCCGGCTGCCTCCGCGCGACTGCGAAAGACACCAGCCTGGACCAATGCCTCCAGCTTTTCCTGTGCCTCGGGCGAAATTTTCACCGCGACTACGTAATCATCTTTTGCTGAGATCGCCTTCTCGATAGTCCTGCTGATGTCGCGGCCGATGGCGCTCAACGATTCCGGAATGCGCGACGCGATATCGCGTACCGACGAGGCGGTGCGGCCCTGATCTTCGCTCGATTCACGGTCCTCGTCACGAAGCATCAGATCGTCTACTCGTTCCGGGGAAGAGGGTTCTTCCTTGTGATACGGACTGCTCATTTCGTAAAGACTCCTTTAGTGACTGCTAAATTCCTCTGTGCGTCTTACGATTTGCTTCATATGTAGGTTCATTCTACGGAGCGCCGGAAAGAACCGTCAAGCAAGAGCACAACCTTGCCCGTCCTCAGGGCATCCGTTATATTCAAAGTCCAAACTCTCGTGCGCATAGAGGTTTTGTAGTGAAAAGAACTTCGGCTCAACTAATCCTTCTCGCAGTTATCTTGGCTTTAGTGATTCCGCCTTTCGTAATCGCGCAACGAACACAAACGCCGTCTGGTAGTACTTCCAGCGGGACCAATCCCGGAGCGGGTCTACCCGGCAGACGGTCGTCGCGAAATGTGAATCCCGCGACCGCCGCCGTCGAACGCGACTTTGATGAGGCTCTCAAGGTGGTGGAGCAGCAATACATCGACGGACGCAAGCTGGATTACAACGACGTTTTCAAATCGTCGATCATCGGTATGCTGCGTTCGCTGGATCCACACTCGAACTACTACGACCGTGATGAATTTGAAGAGCTGAAAACTGACCAGCGCTCGGAATATTTCGGCATCGGAGCCTCGATTCAGAACTACTCTTACGGCGACCAGGTAGACACTTACATCACCGCCACCTTCGATGCCTCACCTGCCGCTAAAGCCGGACTTCGTTACGGCGACCGCATTCTGGAAGTCGATGGCGTGAAGATGAGCGGCAAGGCGTCGATCGAGGTGCGCGACAAGATTCGTGGCCCGAGAGGATCGACCGTCAAACTGACGCTCGAACGTGCCGCAGACAAGCGGATCGAGAAAGTCGACATCGTTCGCGACGCAGTGCCGCAGCCTTCAATTCCCGATGCTTACATGCTGAAACCGGGCGTCGGCTATGTCGACATGACCCGGGGTTTCAACTACACCACCACGGACGAGTTGCTTGAGGCACTTGAACACCTGCACGCAAAAGGAATGACCTCGCTGGTTTTGGATCTCAGAAACAATCCCGGCGGCTTTCTCGACCAGGCGATTCACGTGGCCGAAGTGTTTCTCCGCAACGGCCAGTTGATCCTGACGCAAAAGGGAAGAAACGGTTATCGCGACAACACCTACGAGTCGCGCAACAACTCCCCTGACTTGACGCCGCTCGTGATTCTAATTAACGAGAACACGGCATCGGCCTCAGAAATTGTTGCCGGAGCCATGCAGGACCACGATCGCGCAATTATTGTGGGTCAGACGAGTTTTGGAAAGGGCCTCGTGCAAAGCATCATTCCGCTGGAGTACGGCGCGGGACTGACCCTGACCTCCGCGAAGTACTACACGCCGTCGGGCCGTCTGATTCAGCGCGATTATTCCAATGGCGGTTTCTACGATTACTACACACACGGTGCCGGCATCGGACAAAACAAACCAACGGAACCGGCGAAACCGGCCGGCGCGGAATCGAAGACTGATACTGGCCGCGCGGTTTATGGCGGCGGCGGCATCTCGCCTGACGAACCTGTTGGTCCACGCACCGTGAACCTGGCACAGCGGCGTCTGCTGAGTCCGACGTTCTCTTTCGCCCGCGAGCTGGTGAACGGACGGATCAAAGGTTTAGAGTCGATCAAGATCGCTCGCATAGATTTCAATCACGAACTGCAACCGGACGAGTTTAAGGTGACGGACGCGATGTTCCGCGCGTACCGGGATTTTGTGACCAGTGAGCCGAATTACAAGACGCCGGCGGCAGTGGTTGATAAAAATCGCTCGTTCATCGAACTCGAACTGCGATTCAATCTTGTCACCGCGGCGTATGGACGGATCATGGGCGACCGCGTGTTCATCACCTCAGACGACCCACAGGTGGCGAAAGCCGTTGATGTTGTTCCAAAGGCGCGCGATCTGGCTCGGCAGTAAGCCACAAAGAAGCACAAGAAGCACAAGAGCATTTCACCTCAACTGTCTTGTGCTTCTTGTGCTTCTTTGTGGCAACCTGTTTCAACCGTAAAACAGAGTCTTGCCTCTAAAACCCACTCTGTGATACGTTCGCTGCCATGAAACGCACAAACCGACCCGCCAAAACGCTCGTAAACACCGAAGAGCTAGGCCGCGCAGTGCGCCGCCGCCGTGACGAACTCGGCCTTAGCCTGCGCGACGTCGCTGTCAAAACCTCAGTCTCCGCCTCCACCCTCTCACGAATCGAAAACGGCACGGGAAAACCTGACGCCGATAATATCGCCAGACTAACTGCCTGGCTCGAAGTCCCGGTCGAACGCATTCTGAGCGCCCGGTCATCGCAGGACGACTCAGCGCCGGCAGTCGTTTATTATCCACAGGAACCGGTGCCGGAAATTGTTGAAGCGCATCTGCGCGCCGATCGTAATCTCAATCCCGAAACTGCCGCCGCGCTCTCGGAGCTCTTTCGTGTCGCGTACAATCAGTTCAGCCGTAATTCTGATAAGACCGCCAAAAAGCGGCGTTGATCTCCGGTGTTGCTCGGACCTCTACCTCCAGGCGAGAAATGGCGCAACTTCGAATTGAAAGCCATTGCCTTGCGCGACTTCGCTCGCGCTAGACCGGACGTGTCACTCAACCCGTTCGAGCTGGCCCAGTTTGCGAATCTGATGGTCGTCGAGTTCGAACAGCTCAAAGGCCTCAGTGAACGCGCGCGGCAACATCTGCTTGGTCCAGCTTCAGAATCTTGGTCCGGAGGCGCGTGCTCACTGCCGGACGGCATGAAGCTCGTCATTCTCAATCCGAACCACGGCGCAGCGCGCACGAAGGCCACCTTGATGGAAGAGATCTGTCACGTGTTTCTCGCCCATCAACCGAATCGTCTCTCGGTGGTCACGAAGGACGAGCGCGGCAAGGTGATGAACCGCGATTATCGCAAAACCGATGAAGAAGAGGCGTACGGCGTCGGCGCCGCTGCGCTCGTTCCGTACGCGGCGTTGAAGCGCTTGTTGCTGCAAGGAAAGACTTCGCGCGAAATTGGGGTACACTTTCGCGTCAGCCGGGAACTGGTTGAGTATCGAATGAAAGTGACTCACCTTTGGCGTGAGTTTAAGGATGTTGCGATAGAATAGCTAAAGCATGAGTGAAAGATTGAAAGAAGCAGCAGCGCACGGACTTACTACCATCGACAAGCTGCGAATGCTGCATGATATTACGAAGAAGATCAGCCGTTCTCTGGATCTCCAGGAAGTCCTCAACCTCGTGATGGACACGCTCGATTCGCTAATCCCTTACGACGCTGCCGGCATATTTGTCCTTCAGTGCACCGACAAAGAGCTGCTTCCTGAGGGCGAAGAGCCGTGCACTTTCAAATCCGAAGCAGTCCGTGGCTACGACATCGATGAACTCTCCGACCTGCACCTCAAGTTAGGCGAAGGAATGATCGGCAGCGTGGCCCTGAGCGCCGCACCGATAATCGCTCCCGACGTTCGCAAGGAACCGATTTACGTTAATGCTCGCGATCAAACGCGCTCCGAGATGGTGGCGCCGATTATCTCGAACGATGAAGTCATCGGCGTCTTTGATCTCGAAAGCGACGAGCTGAATGCATATTCGGAAGACGATCTCGAAGTGCTGATGATGCTCGCGTCGCAAGTGGCCATCATCATCGAAAAGGTGATGCTGCACGAGCAGTTGATCGAGAAGAAACGCCTCGAAGGTCAGCTTGAGGTTGCGCGTCAGGTGCAGTTGGAGTTGTTTCCGGCGCGGGATCCGGAGTTGCCGGGTTACGACATCAGCGCCTACAACTTTCCCACCGAAGAGGTCTCGGGCGATTACTACGACTGGGTTTCAATCTACGAGGACCAGATCGGCATAGTCATTGCCGACGTCGCTGGCAAAGGTGTGCCGGCCGCAATTCTGATGGCGTTTCTGCGCGCGAGCCTGCGGGCGGCGACACACGTTGGTTACGCCACGCCCATCTCGATGTCGAAGGTGAACCTGCTGTTGTGGGAGTCCATCGAGCGAAATCAGTTTGTGACGGCGTTTTACGGAATTCTCGACGCGTCGAATCGAACGCTTTCCTACTCGAACGCGGGGCACAATCCGCCGTTGCTGCTAAATGCGGCGGGCACTTTGCGATTCATCGAGCGCGGTGAACAACCCTTGGGGATGTTTCAGGACACGCGATATCACGAGTATTACCTGGAGCTCGAACCCGGCGACGTGCTGGTGCTCTACACGGACGGCGCGACGGAAGCTACGAGTCCGTCAGGTGAAGAGTTTGGTCGCGAACGGCTGGCACAGGCGGTGAAGAATAATTACGACCGTACAGCTCGGGAGATAATTGCGGGTTTGCAAATGGAAATACTCGAATGGACCGACAATGCCGGCAGTCACGACGACGTGACGTTCTTCGTTATCAAGGCACTCAAATGACAAACGCGGGAGCGTCGTTCACTCCCGCGTTGCCAATTAGACGAGTATTTGTGATTCTAGTGTGCGGTCAGCGAGCAGTGGGCGTGATCTCCGCCCGGTGCTAGTGGAGCACGATAATCGCCAAAGTGAAACTCAGCTTCGGCCTCCGACAAAGCATACACATCGAAGCCACATGCATCGAGATAGTCTGCCAAATCATCGGGGGAAAGAAGATATACGGCAGGCGAGTAACCCGCTTCAACGCGAATTTCCAGCAGGCGCTCGATTACTTCAAGTGGTGCAAAGCAGGTAACAGGATCTCTGTACGTTGCCATGTTTCCAGCGCCTTTCTTTTTAATTTCAAGGACACGGTCTAAATTTCTGTCTACCGCGTCCTGGCCTAGCGACGACTTTGATGTACGTTGTTAGAAACTAGTTTGTTCTCCAACACGATCTTTTGACGCGCGAGCACAAAGAAAAGTTCCTGAATCAAGATGAGTAGCGAACTACCAAACGTAAACAGCCAGCCCGCCACGCCTCAAACACCCAATTTCGTCGCAGTTTTGCGGGAGATGCTGCGCACGTCAGACAAAGTCAGCGACCTGATTTTTAGTCCCGGACGGCCGCCGCAAGTCGAGTTGGCAGGAAAGCTGGTTCCGGTGCGCATTGCCGGTCTGGAAAAGTTAACGCCGGCCCACACGGCCGGAATTGCGAAACTGATCATTGGCAATCAACAAACGGCCCTCGATAGTATTGAGAAGAGTGGTTCGGCCGACCTGTCTTTCAGTGTTCCCGGCGATGCTCGTTTCCGCGTCAATATCTTCAAGCAACGCGGTACGCACGCGATCGTGATGCGCGTCATTCCAATGCGGCCGCCGCGCTTCAGCGATTTCAACCTTCCGAAACAACTGGCGGAAATTGCCGATCTCAAGAACGGAATCGTGCTCGTAACCGGGCCAACGGGCAGCGGCAAAAGTTCGACACTCGCGGCCGTGATCGATCTGATTAACGAGACCCACTATTACCACATTGTCACGATCGAAGATCCAATCGAGTTTCTCCACACCCACAAGAACTCCACCATTCATCAGCGCGAACTGCACTCCGACACGCCGAGCTTTGCCGTCGCCTTGCGCGCGGCACTCCGCCAGGCGCCGAAGGTCATTCTGGTGGGTGAAATGCGTGACCGCGAAACGATCGAAGTGGCGCTCGAAGCGGCCGAAACCGGTCACCTCGTGCTTTCGACCTTGCACACCATCGACGCTTCCAAGACTGTCGACCGAATCATCGGCGTCTTTCCGAAGAACGAAGAGAAAGCGATCCGCACACGCGTCGCCCAGTCTTTTCGTTTCATCGTCTCGCAACGACTCATTCCGCTCAGCGATGGCAGGGGCCGAATTGCGGCCATCGAGATTTTGAAAGCAACGATGCGCACGCGCGAGTACATCGAGAAGGGCGAGTCGGAAGGGAAGTCGTTGATCGACGCAATGGAGCAGGGCGATCAGGACGGAATGCAGACGTTTGACGCGGTCATCGAACAACTCATCAGGGACGGCGTCGTGAGTATCGACACGGCCCTGCCATATGCAACCAACCAGAACAACCTCTTACTCAAGATCTCCGACCTCGCTGGTGCTCCGCCGATGCCGGTCGACCAACCAGCCCGAGACGAGACTTCCATGCTGGATTTGATTGAGCCTTAGCCGCAATCAAGACCTTCCTGAAACGAATTGCGCTAATTCGCCATGACTAGTGAGAGTCTGAGCAACTGGTTTTTGACCAGCCTTTTCGTCGCTCCCCGACTCCCTTACAGGAGGCGAAGATGCAGGACAGTCTCGGAGAAACCTATTGGAATCTGCTCCTTGAGCGAATCAAGGATGGCGAGTGCACTCCTTTTCTCGGCGCCGGTGCTTGCGCCGGTGTACTTCCCTTGGGTTCTGCTATTGCTCAACGGTGGGCGGACGAAGAGGGATACCCACTGGATGATTGCACTGATCTGGCGAGAGTCGCCCAGTTTCTCGCAGTCCAATACGACGCAATTCGTCCCAAGCGCGAATTGATCCGGCAGTTCAATCGGGTCGAGCCTCCGGATTTCAGGAACCCTTACGAACCGCATCGCGTCCTGGCCGAACTTCCTCTGCCGGTCTACATCACAACCAACTACGACAACTTTCTTTTTCAGGCCCTTAGCCAGGCTGAATACAAACCCGGATTGAAGAAGATTCCATTTCGGGAGGTTTGCAGATGGAACAAGTACGTTCAAAACAAAACGAAAAATCAGTCGGCTCTTCTCAAGCC
>DASXRE010000275.1:0-10450 GCA_036506775.1 Pyrinomonadaceae bacterium
GCCGACGGCGGTGGCGCGGCTGCCAAACGTGCCGATACCGTACTGGACCACGCCGGTGTCGCCGTGAATGACCGTGATATCGTTGATGCTCACGCCTAATTCATCCGCGACGATCTGGGCGAACGAAGTTTCCTGTCCCTGGCCGTGTGGTGAGGCGCCAGTCAACACCGTGACTTTGCCCGTAGGTTCGATGCGCACCGTCGCGCTCTCCCAACCACCTGCCGGCATCGCCTGCGATGGACCAAGCGCACAAATCTCAACGTAAGTCGAAATGCCGATGCCGATCAACCGGCCCTCAGCGCGCGCCTTCTTCTGCTCTTCGCGCAGTTGTGCATAACCAGCGATCGCCTGCGCTTTGTCGAGTGCCGCTTCGTAATCACCGCTGTCGTAGTCGAGACCAGTGGCAGTGTGAAACGGAAACTCGGTCTTCGCTGGAAAATTCTTGCGCCGCAGTTCAGCGGGATCGGCGCCTAGTTCGGCCGCGACCAGATCGAGCGCGCGTTCCACGACGTAGGTGGCTTCGGGACGGCCCGCGCCGCGATAGGCGTCGGTCGCCATTTTGTTGGTGAAACAGCCCGTGATGTTGATCTGAATTGCGGGAATCTTGTACGCGCCGGAAAGCATCAAGCCGGTGAGCGTAGGAATCGCGGGCGTCAGCAGTTGATGATACGCCCCAAGATCGGCGAAGACGTTGTAACGCAGACCCGTGACTGTGCCATCGTTCTTGAAAGCGACTTCGATGTCGCCAATCTGCCCGCGGCCGTGAATCGTCGCTTGAATGTTCTCGCGGCGCGTTTCGATCCATTTGACGGGTTTGTTCAGTTGCATCGAAATCCAGCCGAGCAACGCCTCTTCCGCGTAGACGTTGAGCTTTGAGCCGAAGCCGCCACCAACTTCCGGCGTAATCACGCGCAACTTGTTTTCGGGAATGCCGATCATGAGCGCGACTTGCGTGCGCATCAGGTGCGGAATCTGCGTCGAAGACCAGAGCGTCAGTTCTTCTTCGCCGGGGAAGTAACGAGCCAGCACGCCGCGCGGCTCCATCGCGATGGGTGCGAGGCGTTTGTGCAGCACACGTTGCTTGATGGTGCGATCGGCGGCAGCAAAAGCCGCGTTGATGTCGCCCTCGCCGGCGGTCAACTTGTAGGCGATGTTGTCGCCGAATGATTCGTGAATGACTGTTCCGCCTGCTGCGGCCTGTTCGACGTCAGTGACTGCCGGCAGGTCTTCGTAATCGACGACGACCAGATCGGCCGCATCTCTGGCCGCATAGCGATCCGTCGCCACCACGGCTGCGACTGGGTGGCCGACAAAGTAAACCTTGTTTGTGGCCAGCACGCGATGGTCGGGTACTTTGAGTTCAGGTAGCGCGCTGGCGCAGGGAACTGGTCCAACCTTTTCGGCAACGTCCTTGCCGGTGTAGACGGCAATTACGCCAGGTGCGGCGAGCGCGGCGGAGGTGTCGATGCTGTTGATTTTGGCGTGTGCGTAATAAGAACGGACAAACGCGACGTGCAACGTGCCGGGCAGGCTGATGTCGTCGACGTAGTGGGCCAGGCCTTTAATCAAGCGCGGATCTTCCGTTCGTTTTACTCGTTGGCCAACGTAACTGGTAGGCATGATGTGCTCTCCAAAGTTTTCTGAACTTCGTTCTTCGTTCAAAGAACAAAGCTCACGATCCCGCGGCTTTCTTCGCGGCGTACTCGACCGCCTCGATGATGTGCTGGTAGCCGGTGCAACGGCAGAGATTGCCGTCGAGACCGTGACAGATCTCCTCGCGCGACGGGTTTGCATTGCGGTCGAGCAACTGCGCCGCGGTCATGATCATCCCCGGCGTGCAGTAACCGCATTGCAGTCCGTGACGTTCCCAGAAACCTTCCTGGACCGGATGCAACTCGCCGTTGGTTGCCAGACCTTCCACGGTGGTAACCGACGCGCCGTCGGCCTGCACGGCGAACATCGTGCACGACTTCACGGCCTGGCCGTCGAGCAACACTGTGCAGGCGCCGCACAGCGACGTTTCACAACCCACGTGTGTTCCGGTCAGGTCGAGAACGTCGCGCAGGTAATGCACGAGAAGCATGCGTGGCTCAACTTCGTCACTGCGAGAGATACCATTCACGCTCAGGTTGATAGCCTTTTTCATGAGCTACCTCACTTTCGGATCTGTGGATTAAACCGTGGCCTTATGTATTCGCCGTTTGAGACGGTGGATGGTGCGTCTGACAACCTTCAACTGGGCACGATCGTGTGCCTCCAGGGCGGCCGCGCGTTGCGTCTTCAACTCACGAATGCGGGCTTTGATGGAGCTCTTGTTGATGCCCACCACGCCGTGATGTTCATGCTGAATTCCGAGGGCCTTCGCTAACGCGCCGAGCAGGTGCTCCTTGTTCATTTGCGTGTAGCCCTGAACCGCCTCGTGGTCGCTGTCCTTGGCGATGTCACGCAGTTCGGCGAGCGTCTTGTGTTTTAGCTGTTCGTAGGTGTACGCCATGATGTCTCCAGAATCTGGTCCAGATGATGTTTCAGATGATCGAGATAATCACGAATGAGATACTCGAGCGTGGCTGGCACACTCAGGTCCACGGTTTGAAAAGCAATTTGATTGAGCGTGTGTTTGTTTCGTTGCCGTGTCAACAGGTGCTCGGGGATGACGGAAACAACATGTACGAGGTGCAGGTTGTAAGCGCGCCATAATTCGATGAGATCAGGCCACGAGGTGTCCGTGTATTTTTGCGCGCTTACCCATTCGTCTCCGTCGTAGCCGGGAAATGCGAGATCGTCGCTAAACTGCGCACGCACGAAGCGCTGATGATTGTTGGCGGCTGAGTCGATCAAGTGGCCGAGGATCTGCTTTCGACTCCACTCGCCCGTGGCATTCTTGTCGCTTTCTGCAGCCGGAATTTCTTGCAAACGAGCGGTCGCATTGCGGACAGTCTGCTCGAAGTCGTTGAGAAACTGCTGGTAGCTGCCGCGTTCAGAAATGTGTGGAAACGTTTCCGCCATGGCCCCGTGTTTTGTCGAACTTGAAGATCGTGTGTCGTGATAATAGCCCACGACGGCAGATTGAGGGAAATCGTCTTAAGGAGAGGCAGTGTCCTGAACTCAGAGCTTTTTCTGTGTATCTCTGATGTGTTCTCTATGTCTTTGGGATATTGGCCACTGACCGATTAGACCGGAACTCACTCGATCGATTCTTCGTTTAGGTCGCTATGCGCGGCCTATCGAGATTGCAAGCATGGATCAGGGCGAACCGCACACGACCGTCAGTGCATCCGAAAACTCGAATGAAACGATCGGTGAAGTATGCAAGTGTCTTTGTTGCTGTTTTCTTGTTGCTGATGGTCACTGGCGTCGGTGGAGCAATAGCGGACAAACTCGTCTTCTACGCGCGTGTCGCGCGGCTCTCCATGCAGGAGCCTGATCGCAAAATAGCAATGCCTTTAGAGGACGTTGCGAAGAGACAGATCGCTGATACGTGGGGCGCGCCGCGCGGGACTGGCCGCCAGCATGAAGGCCAGGACATCTTCGCACCGAAGGGAACGCCGGTGCTCTCCGCGACCAGGGGTTTTGTATACAACATTGGCGAGAACAATCTCGGCGGACAAACAGTTTCGGTTATAGGTGCAGGCGGGCGAGTTTATTACTACGCGCACCTAGATGCGTACGCCCCGGGCCTCGAGGTCGGCGATCGAGTAACGACACGCACCGTGCTTGGTTTTGTCGGCACGACCGGAAACGCGCAAGGCACGCCACCCCATCTTCACTTCGGTATTTACACTTCATCAGGCGCGATCAACCCGCTACCGTTGCTTGCTGATCGCAACGTACCCCGCTTCACCAACGCCACGCCACAAAGAACCACTAATCGCCTGAGAGTCTAACCCCTCCTTGGAGTGCGGGGACTTGTCACCGCTTTCGCTCACGATAGCGAGAGCACAAGAACATCAGACCAAAGCGGTGACAAGTCCCCGCACTCCAAGGCGACACTGAACTGCGCTACGCTTTTGCGCCTCTCGTCCCTTTTTGTGGCGCACCTTTCGTGCTATCGTTCGCCAAAAATTTAACGCCCCAAAACGGAAGGAGCCCTACGCATGCGAATGCGACCCCGGTCTTTCGCTCTCGCTTTTCTTGTTCTTTCGTTAGTCATCTCGATCTTTTTCCTGGCCCCACGATCCGGGGCCACCAGTTCAACGCAGGATCCACCAACTCCGCCCGCGGGAGGCGGTGGTCAGGAACGTCCCGGCCGGCCCGAGCAGTCGACCGAACCCAAGCCCTACGACCGCGTGATCACCAAGGACGCGAAATCAGATGAGGGCGTGTTCACCGTTCATACCATCAAGGACAAGGTCTATTACGAAATCCCCAAGAATGAACTGAACAAGGAGTTTCTCTGGGTGAGCCAGATTGCCAAGACCACGCTCGGCGTGGGCTACGGTGGACAAGCCGCGGGTAATCGAGTCGTCAAGTGGGAACGCAAAGGCAATCGCATTCTGCTGCGCAACGTCTCCTACGAGGTCGTGGCTGATCCAACTCTGCCCGTCTCGCGCGCAGTTCAAGCGGCGAACAACGATACGATCATCATGGCCTTCAACGTCGAGGCCATCGGAAAAGATGACTCCGCCGTGATCGACGTGACGCGACTCTTCACGACTGAAGTGACCGAGTTCAGCGCGCGTACTAGTCTGCGTGCCCGCGGCTTCGATGCCACTCGCTCCTTCATCGAGAAGACCAAATCGTTTCCGACAAACGTCGAGGTGGAAGTTTCCCAAACCTACACTTCACCACCGGATCCAACGCCGGCAGGCGGCGGTGGTGGACCACAACCCGCACCGAATCCGTTTGCGCAAGGAATGCGAGCCGGAACGAATGCCACCGTGGTGATGCACTACAGCATGGTGAAGCTTCCCGAAAAACCGATGATGCCGCGTCTCTTTGACGAGCGCGTCGGCTACTTCAGCATTCGCAAGTATGACTACGGTGTCGACGAGCAGCGCGCGCCGCAGCGCACCTACATCACGCGCTGGCGCCTCGAAAAGAAAGATCCAAACGCAGCCCTCTCCGAACCGGTGAAGCCGATTGTTTATTACGTCGATCCGGCGACGCCGACGAAGTGGGTGCCGTGGATCAAGAAGGGAATTGAAGACTGGCAGCCCGCGTTTGAAGCCGCCGGTTTCAAGAACGCCATCATCGCGAAAGAAGCTCCTTCGAAGACTGAAGATCCATACTGGGATCCGGAAGATGCCCGTTACTCGGTAATTCGTTATCTGCCATCGACGATCGAAAATGCTTCCGGTCCCCACGTGGCCGATCCACGTACGGGCGAGATTCTCGAGTCAGACATTCAGTACTACCACAACGTGATGAACCTTCAGCGCGACTGGTACTTCCTTCAGGTTGGACCGCTCGACGCACGCGCGAAGAAGCTGCCGTTGCCGGATGATCTGATGGGACGCCTCGTCGAGTACGTCGTCGCGCATGAAGTCGGTCACACACTCGGTTTTCAACACAACATGAAGGCGAGCGCCACTTATCCCGCGGACAAGGTGCGCGACCCTCAGTGGCTCAAGACGATGAGTCACACGCCGACGTTGATGGACTACTCCCGTTTCAACTACGTGGCCCAACCGGAAGACAATATTCCGCCCGAGAATCTGATTCCGCAGATTGGACCATACGATAAGTGGGCCACGATGTGGGGTTACAAACCAATCCCGGGCGCGAAGACTGCCGACGACGAGAAAAAGACGCTCGACGAATGGGCCCGAGAACAGGACTCGAAGCCATACCTGCGCTTTTCCACCGCGGATTCGCGTGGTTCCGACCCAGGCGAAAACACTGAAGCTGTCGGCGATGGCGATGCGATTACTTCCACGGGGCTGGGAATCAAGAACCTCAAGCGCGTGGCGGACATGTTGCTGCCGGCGACGTCACATCCCGGCGAACCGTACGATGATCTCGAAGAGCTTTATGGCCGCATGTTGGGCCAGTGGGCCACTGAGCTCAATCACGTTGCGGCGATCGTCGGCGGGTTCAATTCACAGCAGAAACACGCCGGGCAGGATGGCGTGCGGTTTGTGATCGTGCCCAAGGAACGGCAGGCTGCGGCGGTGCGTTTCCTGAATGAAAACGCGTTCGCGACGCCGAGTTGGGCCTTGAAGCCTGAGATCTTGAGACGCATCGAGCCGTCGGGCGCCACGACGCGTGTGAACACCGCGCAGGAGCGGATTCTGAATTCACTCCTGAACAACGCTCGCTTTGATCGGCTGGTGGAACAGGAAGCGATCGACGGCGTGGCAGCTTACCGGCCCGCTGACTTCATGTCGGATCTTCGCCGCGGCATCTGGAGCGAGATCGAACCCGGCGCAGGCGCTGTTCGCATCGACGTCTATCGTCGCAACTTGCAGAACTCGTACATCGATCTGTTGTCGGCGAAGTTAAACGTGCGGCCGTCGGTGACTGACGACTACCGTGCTTTGATTAAAGCGGAGTTGCGCGATCTGAACAGTGCGATTGGCGCAGCGATGGCGAGAGCCACGGACCGCGCAACGCGAGCGCACCTTGCTGACGCACGAGATCAGATTGCCAAGGCGTTGGATCCAAAGTTCGCAGCGCCGGCTCCGGTTGCGCCTGCGAATCCTTTTGGGTTCGACGATGAGGAGGATCCGTTTAGTTTTAACTGCTGGCCCGACTACGCAATTCGTATCAGACCTTCACGACAGTAGATTGGTGGTTTTCTCCGTGATGGGCTCAGTGGGAGCGCGGGCGGCTCGCCCGCGCGACTCGCAACAGACGTTTGCGGAGCGAATGCGGGCGAGCCGCCCGCGCTCCGCTTTTTCTACTCGTAACTCAGCGCTTCAACGGCATCCTGGCGGGCAGCTCTCAGTGCCGGATACAAGGCACCGATGCTCCCGCCAAGGAGGCCCACGCCGAGCGCGATCAAAATCCAGCGCGGCTCGATTTCGATCGTCAAACTCGTGGTCCGCATTACCGCCAGACGCGCGGCCAGAGTCAGCAACACACCAACAGCAACACCCAGAATGCTGACAATGATCGCTTCCTGCTCGATCACCCACGCAATCGCCGTCTTCGACATACCGAGCGACTTGAGAATCCCGATCTGCCGCGTGCGTTCAGTCACCGTCGTGTACATCGCCAGCAGAATCACCAGCATACTGATCGACGCCGCGACACCCACGACCACCTTGATGAATATATTCAACGCGGGAACTCCGGTCGCATAGATCTCCGGCAGGTCGCGGGTGAAGACAAGCTGATCGTCAGGAAAACGTTCGAGCATGCGTGCGGCGACTTCATCCTGTTTTGCCGGATCGACGCACGCAACCAGAATTGCCGACGCACGATTCTCCGCGCCTTCCTGTTCCTGCATCGTGCTCAACGGGATCTTGATGCGCCCGCCGCCCGGCGGTTCGTAAACGCCGACAATCTTGAACTGGCGTTCAAACAACTTGACCGTGTCGCCAACGTTTGCGTGACGATTCCTTTGCCACTCCGGATCGATGATCGCTTCGTCTCCCGATTCCAGTTTGCGACCCTCACGAATGGAGATGTGCGCCAGCGCGGCATACTCGTCGTAGTTGATGCCGTCAATCAAGCGCTGACCAAAGCCTGAGTCACTCTTGTCGAGTGTCTGTCCAATCGGTGTGGCCGCCCGAACGCCGGCGATTTGCGCGAGTTCAGCGGCGTGCGAAACGGGCAATCGAAACTGCGAGCCACCGCCGATTCCGACTGAACCCGAAGCACGAATCATGATCTCGGCGCCGATGTTTGATTCGCGGCGGCCACGTTCGTGCAAAACGCCGTGGGCCAGACCGACAGTGAAAACGATCAGCAGCACTCCAACCCCGGTGCCGAGAACACTGACCGCGGTGCGCGCGGGTCGATGAGCAATGTTTGAGAATACAAGGCTGTCCATAAGTCGTTGTAAGCGTGGACTGCGGTCCAGAACGCGGCGCCACGCATTTGGCAAAGTGCGCCAGGTGAGTACGAGCAAACCGGCCGACGTCCACGCGACGATGGCCGCTTTGCGCACGAGAGCGAGTGCGAGCCCGGCTGCGGGCGTAAACCCGAGACCTTTTTGCAGGATTATTTCGGTACCGCCCTCGTAGACGCCGATCGTTCCTGGTACGAATGCAAATGCAAAATTGATTACTTTCGTGAGCGACTCGATGATGTACGCCTGCGACCACTGCGGTTCGAACCCGAGCATATGCAAGGCGAGATAAACTTCAACGACACTCGCTGCGTGCGCCAGCAGGTTGCAGATGATCATCAGAAAGAAAGCGCCCGGATGATGTTTGTAGAAATCGTAAACCTTTGTCTCGATGTGGTAGATGTGATCGCGCCGTTTGAGTATGACCTTCGGGCTGAGCCGCAACTGCGCGAGCCGATCGATAAGCCACGTCAGCAGCATCACGCGACGCTTCGCTGCCACTGCGGCAACCACGATGCCCAACGCGGCTACGAGTGCGATGCCGAGCAGCACCACGTAAACCCGCGGCGGGAGCGGATACCTCATCAGCATCACGATGGCGCCGGTCAGGACGAAAAAGACCACTGACAGGTTGTAGATCAGGTTATCGACTACGAGTGCGGGCACGCCGTAGGTGAGCGGTATTCGCTTCCGCAGCAGTGCGACTTTGGTCGCTTCGCCGAGCAGTGGACCAGTAAACGTAAGAAAACTGATTGCTTCACCACCGAGACGCGCCGCGAAGGCGTGGCGAAGCGTGATACGGCGATGCTCAGCGGGTACTGCCGCGCGCATCGCAATAGTGCGCAGCAGGTGACGCAGGCCGTTGAGACCGAGGATGACGAAGAAGCCGAAGCCGATGCGCAGCAGCGCATCAAACAATGGCTGAACGCCGACGCGATTGATGACGAAGATGAGTAGGGCAAGCCCGAGAATGAAAGCGAGTGCTTGCAGCCAAAGAAAGGAGCGGCGGGACGAGTTCGCCGCGGAAGCTTCTGGTTCTTCCGATAGTTCTTCTTCCAGGTCAGCGGTTTGCCAGTCTTCTATGAACTCTTCTCTCGACTCAATCAAGGCGACACGTTCACTCCCTGTTGACTCAGCAACTCTTTAACTACACGTCCGGGAAAGCGGGTGAATCCTCGTTCCTTCAGTTTGGGAACAGGATTGTTATCATCGCGTAAATTGCCGGTCAATGCCAACAGTGTCGGCACAAAACTTAAACTGTCGTAAGGCTTGACGATCTCGAACGCACGTGGAATGTTCGTCTTCTGCCCACCGGCAATCATGAAAATCGAATGCGTCGAGATGCGGAAGAACGAGCCGTGATTGCCGCCCGGATTGAAACCACGCACGTCGAAATTCCAGTGGTCATTAGCCACGATTAGCATATCAGCTTCGACGAGTTCACGCTTGCGTCGTTCGAAGTCTCTCATCGCGCGTTGCTGCGGAGTCAAACCAGGATCATCGGAGGAAAGCTTTTCGTTCCAGTGGCGGGCGAGTTCTTCGTTCAGACCGACGAGACCATTCGAGTAATGCGTTCTATGTAACGCCTCGAGCCATTCAGTATCCGTGTGCCACCGGCTTAACCACGCTGTTCGATCGGCGGTGGGAAGGTTTAGGTTTGGATCTTCGAAGATGCGCAACGGCAAGTCAGCCTGCCAACTGATCGGTTGAAACTGAAGACGTCCATTTGCATCCTGCCGGAGATTGCTCACAGGCAAATAGCGAAGACTTAACTGCCCGTTCGCGTCCCGACGCGATAGCAGCAACGCCTGCCGATTGGCGGCCGAAGTAACCCAGATCACGTCCTGATCGATGTCTTTGTCTTCGATGAGTGGAAGTACCAGCTCGCGCGGCAGTCTCGTTGCGATTATGTCGATGGGCCGGTTGGCGATCCCGCGTTGCACGTTGTTTCGGACTGCGACTCCCTGAATCAGCGCGAAGTAATCGATGCGCACGAAACTGCGATCCATGTCGAGTGAGCCGTCGTTGTCAAGCAGGAGGCCGTTTGGACCAAGGCCCGCGACGTAGTTTTGCAGTTCGTAGAGTGTGTTGCGATCGCCCATCGCTTGCTTCGGGATCACGTTGGGAATCTTGATTCGTCCCGGGTTAAATGCCTCGGCCGAAAGGGCGAGCAGATTTTGGAGCGTCGTGGCGTAATCGCCGAATTCCTTCTGTTCGCGTTGCCAGCGATCGAGTTGGACGTAGATGCGTTTGGCATCGTCGTCGAGCCCGGCCTGCTGTTGTTCTTTGGTGAACTTCTTCGGTTGTGCCCGCCAGAGTTTACGCTGCTCTTCGATGGCCTGGCCCAAGGCGTTCAGTTCCGTCCTCAGGCCGTTGAGATTCTGCTGCCATCCGGCGCGGCGACGCTCAATCACAGCGAAGAAAGCATCAGCCGCGGCCCTTCGCACTCCTTCCGGCAGATCGCGCCGTTGCATCTGCTGCAACAAAATGTGCAGG
>DASXRE010000276.1:0-16457 GCA_036506775.1 Pyrinomonadaceae bacterium
GGAGTGCGCCGCCTTGTCGGCGCTTTGGCCAAAGCGGTGACAAGTCCCCGCACTCCAAGGAGGCAAACTGACTTAGTACTGCAGAAATAGACCGCCGCGTAATCTGTGAACTGCCTTCGATCAGCCATGCACATAGGCGACTACTCGGTGCAGGTGATTCAGGACGCCGAGTTTCGTCTTGATGGAGGGGCCATGTTCAGCGTGGTCCCTCGCAAGCTCTGGTCGCAGGTTTGTCCACCCGACGACGAGAATCGCATTCGGCTGAACATGAACTGCGTGCTCGTCGATACAGGAACGGAAAAGGTATTAATCGAAACCGGTATCGGCGACAAGTGGCCGGCGAAGCTCTCGTCGATGTACGGCATTGACCGCGCGCGTCCGTTGTCTGACACAGTCTTCGAGCAGACCGGCGTTTCGGCTCAAGAGATTACGATCGTCGTGAACACGCACCTGCATTTTGATCACGCAGGTGGGAACACGAGGCTCGACACTGATGCTCACGCGGTAGCGACGTTTCCCAACGCGCGTTACTTCGTTTCGCGCGCTGAGCTGGAACATGCTGAACAACCCACTGAGCGCGATCGAGCGAGTTATCTGCCGGACAACTGGAAACCGTTACTCGCGTCGGGCCAACTGGAACCGCAGGAAGCGAACTACGAAGTGGTGCCTGGATTAACGATGGAAACCATTGCCGGGCACAATCGCTCGATGCAGTGCTGGCGTCTGGAACGTGACGGCACCACAATGTTTGGTTTCGCTGACATCGTGCCGCTGCGGGCGCATCTGCGTCTGCCGTGGATCATGGGCTACGATCTTTATCCCGTGGAAACGTTGGCGGCAAAGAAGCGATTGTTGCCGGAGGCGGCACGAAACAACTGGCTTTGTGTGTTCTACCACGACCCGGATGAACCGGTCTGTCGAGTAAAGGAAGGCGAGAGGGAGTTTGTTTCGGTTCCTTATCGCGCGGAGGAAAAAGAGCTTTCATGAGCAATCTTCCCACGGTGCGTTTGGGCATCATTGGCGGTAGCGGTTTATACAACATGCCCGAGTTAACGGGCGCCGAGAAAGTAAAAGTTGAAACACCTTTCGGTGATCCTTCCGACTCTTTTGTAGTGGGAACGATCGACGGCAAACGCGTCGCATTCCTGCCTCGTCACGGTGAAGGCCATCGTTACACGCCGACTGAAGTTCCGTTTCGCGCAAATATCTACGCGATGAAGTTGCTTGGCGTTGAGCGCATTCTTTCGGCGTCGGCAGTGGGATCGTTGCAGGAGAAGTACGCGCCGCTGGACATGGTGATTCCCGATCAGTTTTTCGATCGCACGCGTGGGCGTGTGCGCGAGTCGACGTTTTTTGGTGAAGGGATTGTGGCGCACGTTTCGTTTGCACATCCGGTCTGTTCGGCGTTGGGTGATGTGTTGGAAGACGCGTGTCGTGTTGCGGATGTAAAGACGCATCGGCGCGGCACGTATCTGTGCATGGAAGGTCCGGCGTTTTCGACCGTGGCCGAGTCGAATGTCTATCGCTCGTGGGGCATGGACATCATCGGCATGACGAATTTGCAGGAAGCAAAACTCGCTCGCGAGGCGGAGATCTGTTACGCGACGTTGGCGTTGGTCACGGATTACGACTGTTGGCATCCCGGTCACGATGCGGTGAGCGTCGAGACGGTAATTGAGTATTTGAACAAGAACGTGCGCAACGCGCAGATCATTCTGCGCGAAGCGGTGAAGCGGTTGAAGGGTCGCGAACGGAGTTGCAAGTGCGGTTCGGCCTTGCAGCACGCAATCTTCACCGCCCCGAACCTCTGGCCGGAAGCGACAACAAAGAAGCTGGACGCCATCATCAAAAAGTACCAGCAGTAAGAACACGGCTGGAAACTTGAGGTAAGTTATGAAAGTTATTCACATCCTGACGTTGGTAATCGTGGCGGCGCTGTTTGTTGCGACGCCGGTGGTGCGTGCGCAGGGCGTGCGCACGGGACCAGATCCGTCAACCCTGCGCGATCCGGATCTCGAAAGAGACTCCCTGCACAACCTCGAAGTCGCACGCAACTACTTCAAACTGAAGAAAGCCTACGTTGCCGCTTTGAAACGCTGCGAAGAGATCATCGCCGGCAATCCCAACTTTGCGAAGATCGAAGAAGTGCTCTTCATGGCCGGCCAGAGCAGTCTCGCGCTGGCGGAGGGCAAAGGAAAGCAGAAGCCCGATCTCTACGTGAGTTTCGACGGCGGCGAGAAGCGAACCCTGACTTCGCAACAGTTTCGCGAGATGGGTCGCGATTACCTGAACAAGTTAATTACCGATCATCCGGAGAGCCCATACGCTAAACAGGCGCGCGAAGCACTGGCCGCTCCCGAAACCAAACCTTAACTAATCGCAAATTATGTCCCTTCTAGTTGTCGGTTCCGTCGCTTACGACGCAGTTGAAACTCCATTCGGCAAGTGCGAAAAGATGCTCGGTGGTTCCGCTTCGCACTTCTCAATTTCCGCCAGCTTCTTTACCGACGTCAGCATCGTCGGTGTCGTCGGTGGCGACTTCAGCGACTTCGACGTTTTCGAAAAACGTCGCATTGGCACACGCGACCTCGAAATCATCCCTGACGGCAAGACCTTCCGTTGGGAGGGCCGCTACGAGTACGACCTGAACGTTGCGCACACACTCTGCACCGATCTCAACGTCTTCGCCGACTTTCAACCCAAGCTCTCGGCAGACTCGAAACGTTCGCGGCTGTTGTTTCTCGGCAACATTCAACCGGATCTGCAACGCGGCGTGCGCGAACAGATGTCGGACGCCGAACTCGTCGCGCTTGACACGATGAACCTGTGGATCGAGCATACTCGCGAGTCGTTGCTGAAAACGATCAGCGTCGTCGACGTTGTGATTATCAACGACGCCGAAGCACGACAACTCACCGAGATCCCCAACCTCATCAAAGCCGCGCGGCAGATTCTGAGTTGGGGACCGAAGGCGCTGATCATCAAACGCGGCGAGTATGGCGCAGCACTCTTTACGCCAGACAATTATTTCGCGATTCCGGCCTATCCGCTGGAGTCGGTTTTCGATCCGACTGGCGCGGGCGATACTTTCGCGGGTGGCTTCATGGGCTACCTTTCGAGCCAGGATCGACTGGACGAGGACGCAATGCGCCGTGCGATGATCTTTGGTTCAGTGATGGCGTCGTTCAACGTGGAAGAGTTTGGCACGGAGCGCGTCCGGCGCCTCACTCACGCAGAAATCAACGATCGTTTTCGCGCCTTCAAACGAATGACACATTTTGATGAGATACCGTTTGTGGCAAAGGCCAGTTGAGAGGAACCGAAGCAATGTTCTGTCCCACCTGTGAAGCCGAATACGAACCCGGCATTACTCGCTGTCCTGACGACAACACGGACCTGGTCGAACGCCTGACGCCGGAGAACACCGTTCACGACAGCAGCGAGGCGCGTTTTTTGTCGTTACACAAACTTGGCTCGCCCGCCGAAGCCGAGATGGTCAACGACATTCTGTCGCAAAACGATATTCGTTCGGTGGTAAAGGCTGGCGGCGCGGATGCCTTCTCGCCTCTGTTGTCAGCCACGTCTGAGGGCGCTGAGGTCTTCGTCGACGAACGCGACTACGATCGCGCGCTGGAGCTCTACGATGCGTTCTTTGGCGGCGACACGACGCCGCTCACCGGTGGATCAACTGACGAAGAAGATGAAGAAGAAGAGCAGTAATGTCTGGCGAAGATCCGATTGCAGTTTTCCTGACGGCGCCTAACGGCGAGGAAGCCACCCGCCTTGCCGATCTTCTGGTGGGCGCACAACTCGCCGCCTGTGTACAGATTCTTCCGGAAATGGAGTCGGTCTATCGCTGGCAGGGAAAGGTCGAGCGCCAGTCTGAGATCCTGTTAATCGTCAAAACCACCGCGGAGAAGTTTGCAGAACTCGAAAGGGAAGTGCGCGCGCTGCACAGCTACGAGACGCCGGAGATCGTTGCGGTCCCGATCGTGGCCGGTTCTAATCCTTACCTCGAATGGCTCAGTGCCAGTCTGAAGTCTTAGGTTGGAACGCGAATCTCATCCGACACCAGCTTGTCGAGCTCGTGAAGCGAATTCTGACTGCGGTTGATGATCTCCACCACTTCCTGTGGCGAATCAGTCACGTGGAAAATGTTTAGATCGAGTTCGCTGATCTTCCCGCCGGGCAAGACCACCTGCCGTAACCACTCCAGCAATCCGCTCCAGTAACTGCTGCCAAAAAGCACCACCGGAAAGTTACGAATCTTCTTCGTCTGGATCAACGTGAGCGCTTCGAAGAGTTCGTCTAACGTGCCGAACCCGCCGGGAAAGATGATGAATCCGAGGCTGTACTTCACGAACATCATCTTGCGCACGAAGAAGTATTTGAATTTCAGACTGCGCGTCTGGTACGGGTTAGGCTTCTGTTCGAAAGGCAGCTCGATGTTGCAGCCGATCGAAAGACCGCCGGCTTCAAAGGCGCCGCGATTTGCCGCCTCCATGACTCCTGGCCCACCGCCGGTGATCACGGCAAAGCCTGCCGCCGCCAACAGAGCAGCAGTTTCCTGTGCGGCCTGATAGTCCTCATCGTCTGGTTTCGAACGAGCAGAACCGAAGATCGAGATACCGCGAGTGAGCGTGGCGAGCTCGTCGAAGCCTTCAACGAACTCACCCATGATGCGAAACACGCGCCACGGATCTGTGTGGGTAAACTCGTCCAGATGCGGACTCTCGAGCAGTTGCTCATCCTGCGTCGTTCCGGGACGCGCGCGACCGATCTGTTTTTGCTCTTCGTCCATGTTGAGGTCTAGATGCCCATGATGTTGTAGCCGCAGTCGACGTAGATCACTTCACCGGTGATTCCCGAAGACATCGAGCTACAGAGAAAGACCGCGGTGTTTCCCACCTCGCGCGGATCGACATTGCGCCGGAGCGGCGCGCGTTCAGCGTGGTGCTTCAACATCGTGCTGAAATCTGCTACGCCGCGCGCCGACAACGTCTGAATTGGACCAGCACTGATCGCATTGATGCGGATGTTTCGTGATCCTAGGTCTTTGGCGAGATAACGCGTGCTCGCTTCGAGCGCGGCTTTCGCGACGCCCATGACGTTGTAACCAGCGACGACCTTCTCCGCGCCGTAGTAAGACATCGACACGATGCTGCCACCTTCAGTCATGAGTGGCGCGGCGGCGCGTGCAAGTTGCGGCAGGGAATAGGCGCTGATCTCGAGCGCGGTAAGAAACGCTTCGCGACTCGTGTCTAGATATTCACCGCCGAGTGCTTCGCGCGGTGCGAAGGCGATGCTGTGAATCAGGAAGTCGAGCCGGCCAAACTCTTCGCCTACTTTGCGAAACGTCTCGTCGACCTCGTCCTGTTTTGTCACGTCGCAGGAGAGTAGCAGCGAGCCAGGCATCGTTTCGTTCGTCAGACTCTCGACATTCTCCTTGAGCCGTTCGCCCTGATAGGTGAAAGCCAGCTTCGCGCCGGCGTCATGAAGCGCCTGGGCCGTGGCCCATGCGATCGAGCGCTTGTTGGCCACGCCAAAGATGATTCCGTTTTTGTGTTGAAGCATGAGCTGGTTGCTTGCCGCTTAAGCGGCTGCGCTTTCAGGTGAAGTCATGAGAGCTTTGTATTCACCACTTTCGACCCACTGCAAAATCTCCGAGACGCGCCAGACGGGGAATGGATGGCTCAGGCCGGAATTGATGACGTCGGCCCAGAAGCGGTCGAGCGCCTTCTCGTCGTAGTTCTTCTGGAAGTCGCGAGCCTGCGCGAGAAACTGATCGTAATCGACGCGGGAAGCGAAGGTGCCGCCGCTCAACTTCATCATCGTGCGCCCAATGACATTTGCATCCTGCGTGACCAGCAATGCCGCGCGATCGCAGGAGAGTTCAGCTCGTCGCGCCCAGGCAAGTAGCGCCGCACGCATGCTCATCGTCAGTATTTCCTTGACGATGAATGTCAGCGGCGACGCGAGCACCGCGCTCTTCGCGAGAAACTCGATCAGACGCGCGGCGGTTAGATAAAGAACGTGTTCGGCGTGAATGTGTCCCACTTCATGCGCCACCACGGCGAGCACTTCGTCGTCACTCAACCGTTCGATCAGTTGCGAGTAGAGCACGATGACGGGACGTTCGACACCGCCGGTGAACGCGTTAACGATCGGATTTTGCTGGACGAAAAGATCAGGCATATCGACGCCCAGAGTGGTGCAGGCGATCTGCAACTTGGCGTAAAGATCAGGACACTGCGTTGGCGTAACTTTTACGGCGCTGGCAGTGAAGATAACGCGAATGGCTGACTCCCCGGTGACCGCCAGCAGTTTTTTAAGTGCCGAGTCGATGCCGGGAATCGCTCGCAGTGCCGCGAGCGCGCGGCGATCGGCGGGATGGATGTACTGGTCCTTGTCGAGCCGCGCGAACTTCTTGTGCGGCGCGTCGGACAGTGGCAGGCGGCAACGACCGCAGCGAGCGTCGCCCCCATCGAGCCGGATTTGATTACGTTGACCGCAGTAACGGCAGCGGATTGAGTCTTCGTTGTCAGCCATAGTGGTGCTCATAATATCAGTGTTTGAAATGCCTCACACCTGTAAAGACCATTGCGAGTCCGTGTTCGTCGGCGGCCGCGATGACCTCTTCGTCACGCACTGAACCGCCCGGTTCAATCACCGCGGTAATACCGTGGCGAGCGGCTTCGTCGAGCCCGTCGCGAAACGGAAAGAAAGCATCCGACGCGAGTACGGAGCCCACGACGGGTAATTGTGCGCGCATCGCGCCGATCTTCACCGAATCAACGCGCGACATCTGACCAGCGCCGACGCCGACCGTTTGATCTGCACGAGCGTAGACGATGGCGTTGGACTTCGTATGTTTGCAGACAGTCCAGGCAAAGAGCAACGCACGGACCTCTTCATCGGTGGGCTGTCGTTTGCTCACCACCTTCAGGTCTTCTTTGCGAAGTTCGTGAACGTCTGGGGTGTGGACCAACATACCGCCGGAGATCTGTTTGAACTCAAGCTTCTCCGGGCGTTCGAGTAAGTTCATGCGGATGACCCGCAGGTTCTTTTTGGTCTGCAGCAGTTCGAGTGCGGCAACGTCGTAGTCGGGCGCGATAACGACTTCGGTAAAGATCTTTGTGACCGCCTGCGCGGCCGGCAGATCTACGGCTCGATTGAAGGCGACGATGCCGCCGAAAGCTGAAACAGGATCTGTTGCGAGCGCTTTTGTGTATGCCTCGGCGGGCGTTTCTGCCAAACCAACGCCGGCCGGGTTAGTGTGTTTGATGATCGCGCAGGCAGTGTCGCGGAAGTCTGAGACGAGTTGCCACGCTGCGTCGGCATCGACGTAGTTGTTGAACGACATCTCCTTGCCGGAAAGGATTGCCGCATTGGCGAGTCCGCCTCCAGATGAGGTCGTGTAAAGTGCGGCAAGTTGATGTGGGTTTTCGCCGTAACGGAGATCGGTAATTTTCGTGAAGGTGGAAGTTAGAGTTGCAAGAAAATCATCGCCGGAGCCGGCGAGATACGAACTTACCACCACATCGTATTGCGCCGTTTGTTGAAAGGCCTCGGCCGCGAGACGCTGGCGAGTCGGGATTGAAATCGAGCCATCGTTTTGCTGTAGCTCCTCAATCAGTTGCGGATATTGCGCGGATTTGACGACCACTGCGACGGAGGCGGAGTTTTTTGCGGCGGAACGGATCATTGCCGGGCCGCCGATGTCAATCTGTTCGATTGCTTCCGCGCGCGTCACGCCATCGCGGTTAATTGTTTCCGCGAAGGGATAAAGATTCACAACGACCATGTCGATCGGCTCGATGCCGTGTTGCTGCATGGCTGCGAGGTGATCCGGGTTGTCGCGCAACGCCAGCAGTCCACCGTGCACGCGCGGATGCAGTGTCTTCACGCGGCCGTCCATCATTTCCGGAAAGCCCGTGACCTCTGAAATATCGCGCACCTCGATGCCTGCATCGCGCAGCGCTTTCGCAGTTCCACCGGTGCTGATGATTTCGACGTTGAGATGTTTTAGCTCGCGAGCGAAGTCGATGATGCCTGTCTTGTCGGAAACACTGATTAGGGCGCGTTTGATTCGTGTCATTTGGTTGCAGTCGGCGGCAGATTGATCATGAATTTATGCGTACGAGAATAACCAAGACGTCCGACGGAATACTCGACGCCTTGCGGCTTCAAACTTACCGAGAAAACATGCTTGCGATTGTCACGCGACGATTCGGCTATATAGAAACCCAGAAGATACTGACTTTTCAAATCGTCTTCGATGGCCTGAAAGATCGGCGTGAGATCGTTTGGCTGCGGTTGCAGCGCCGACTTCGTGTCACCGACCAGAAAATACTTGCCGCCAGTCTTTTCAGCTAACTCACGAAAACCTTTACTCGGCTGGCGCACAGCGAGCCGTCCGTCACGCACTTCGAATAGTGGCAAGTGAATCACGTAAAACGAAACGCGTCGTTCGATCGCGGCGTCGATGACGCTGTCAGGCCTGATGGCGCTGGCGTTATCGAGTCCGTCGCTGATGAGCACGATGAGGCGTCGTTCGGCGCGCACCGGCGGGAGCGTCTCGAATGCCTGAACTGCTTTTGCCGCGGCGTCGAAGATTGCGGTGTGCCGGTCTCGATCGGTTGAGAAACGGAATGCTGCGCGCGCCGCCACGACGTCTTTCGTAAACGGTGCGACGAGCGATGGTCTGTCAGAAAAACGGAGCACCCCGATGCTCGAACGATCGCTGAAACGGGAGAAGAGCGCCAGCGCCGCGTCCTGCTGTTGGGAAATGATCTGGCGCAGACTGCCTGACTGATCAAGTGCGAAGAGCATCGCAACGCGGTCCGCGCCGGGCGCGAAATACAGCCCGGTCGTGACCTGGTCTTGATCCTTCAGCATCAGATCCTGTTCTGTCAGACCGACGATCGCTTGACCTTTTTTATCGCGGATGCGAATGGGGAAGAGCAGCAGGTCAGTGTTGACCCGGACTACGTCGTCTACATCATTCGTTTGCTGCGCCAGCGCCGCCCAGCTTTCCGAGACGCTGAGAGCAAGACAAGCGACCAGACAGAATCGCAGGCAGACTTTTAGACCCGCAGGAACAACGCGGGAGGGCATCAACCGTTCGGCTAAACGAAAAAACGACCGAAAAGGAGGATACTCAGAATCACGATGATCGTGATGACGATGATCTTGACCAGACTCACGGCTTAATCCTCTGGGTTTTGGGCCAAGAGCGGAAGTAACTGGGCGAAGCAAACCGTATTCTAGAAACGGCCGCCAGCAGTGTCAAACAAACAACGCGTTTCGTTTGTGCCGGGACGGCCACCGAGTGCCGCCCCTGCAAACTGGAGCGCAGGTGACTCGCCTTGATAAGCGCACCGTCCGAGCGAGCCACCTGCGCTGTCGACCAGCTACCTTACGGCCTGGAATACGTCTGGCCTTTCGCCATGGTTCCCCTTTATTTGAACCTGAGCGTCATCCGTCCACTGAAGAGTCGGGGATAGCCGACGTGCGTACCGCTAAAAACCGACTCGAAGTTGTACAGAAACAGCTCGTTGGTCAGATTCTGAATGTCAAACTGAAGATTCATCGAGACGCGCTCTTTCTGCATCAGATCCGCTCCGACAGAGAAGTCGAGGATAGTTCGCGGACGAACCCTGCCGCGTTGAAAATCGATCTTGTCGAACAGCCTCGGATCGAATCCCTCCGCGACGAAGTCGGCCAGAGTAGTTCCGGGCTCGACATCCACCGGCACGCCGGAATCGTAGCGGCCGTTGAAGGTCGCATAGATTCCCGATGGGCGATGAGTGTAGCTGAGCTGAAACTGCGCCTCGTTGCGCTGATCGTGATCGTTGGCGAACTTTAGACCTTCCAAAAACAGGTCTTGGGGATCTTCGCCAAGGAAGAGTCCCCCGTGGATCGGAGTTACGCCAAAAGCGCGCGCATTCGCATACGAGATGAAGCCATGGAAACCGTGAATGTCGGTCGACTCGAGTCGAACTTCTTCACCCGTCACCCGCCCCGACGAGATGGCGATCGGGAAGATGATGCCGGTTTCGAAGAACTGGTCTTTGTCGGAGAAGTTCTTGATCCGTTTTTGGTAGACCGTCAGGTTGAGTCGAAACTTCTGCGAGAGCAACTGCTGCGCGCCGGCTTCAAAGGCGTGCTCCTTGTCGGACTCGATCGGCTGCACCGTCGTGATGCCTTGCAGCACCGCGATCGGCGACAACGCCGCCGCCTGAGCCGAACTCGCCAACAACAGATTCTCTGCCGGAGGTGGTTGGAACAGCCGATTGTATGAAGCGCGCAGTGTCGTTTGCGTCTTCGGGATGAAGTACGCGAAGCCGACACGCGGGCTCAGTTCCTGATCATGGATTAGCAGTTTGTAGTTGTCGTAGCGCACGCCGAGATCGAGCGTGAAGTTCTTAAACGCGGTAAACCGATCCTGAACGTAAGCGCTTAGCGTGCGTCCAGTCTTCGACTGATCGAAGACAAACGGCTGAGCGACGTTGAAGTTGTTTACCGGATTCGGAAGCGTGTTTCCTTCGGCATCGACGAGATCCGGGAACGGTGTTGTCGGATAGAAATTGAAGTGTTCCGTAACCGGCGTGATTGTGAACTGGCCGCCGACTTTGATGTTGTGACTGCCGCGCGTGAGCGCGAGCGATCCGATGCCGCCGTAGTTCTGAAGTGTGCGATCCTGGTTCGCCACTACCGGCGTCGAGAGTGGATTGCTGACTAACTGCGCATTGCTCTGTCGATGAAAGAACGAAAACTGGGCCACCGAGTTCGGCGAGAAGATGTGCTGGTAGCTGATGTTTTGCGAGTTGTCACGCAAACGCTGTCGCTGGTCCTGCCCCGCGAGTTCCTGCGCGACTCTGTTCGGCACCTGGAAATTTGAGCCACCGAAATTGAACACGCCGCGCAGGGTGTTATTCGCGTCAAGTTGGTAGTCGAGCCGGAAGAAGGCCTTTCCCGTACGGCCGAAGTTGTGAAAGTTGTCGAGGGTCGGTGGATCGAGATATCGCTGTGACGTGCTCGCGGAGAGGTTTGTCAGGAAGCCGAGCCTCTTTGTGTGCGTCGAGAAATCTGCCGCAGCTTCGCCGGTTGAGAAACTTCCCCCGGAGAAAGAAATCCCTCCCTGCGTTGGTCCTTCCAAACCGGAACGGGTGTTCACGTTGATCACACCGGCGAGCTTGTCGCCAAACTCCGCGGGAATGCCGCCGGTGAGGACCTCGACGGTGCGCAGCGTTCGCGCGTCGAGACTGGTCGAAAAGATCGCCGACATATTGTCGGTCACAGGTACGCCGTCGATGACGTACTGCACCTGTGATTCGGAACCACGCGGATGCATGCGCCCGTTGTCGTCAGTCACGAAACCGGGCGTTGAAGCCACGATCGACTCGATCGCACGCGAAGGAGCGGCGCCGATTGGCCGTTCGAGAAGAGTTTGATTGATGTCAGTGTCGGACGAGGTGCGATCCGTTTCCAGCACGGCGGCTCCGCCCTCAGTGATCGTGACGGCCGCGGTTGCTTGTTCGAGTGAGAGCGAGAGATCGACGTTGAATGGAATCGTACTCTCCAGATCGATCGACTGCTCGGCCGGCTGAAAACCCGCGGCCTCCGCCTGCACCTTGTAAGTATTGAAAGGTACGTTGACGAGCTTAAACGCGCCCTGTGCGTCGCTGGTGGTTGATTGCCGGTAACCGGTCACCGGCTGAACGATCGTTACCTTCGCATTCGGCACGAGCGCGCCGGTTGGATCTTTAACCACGCCTTGAACGCTGCCGATTCTCGCCTGGGCGAAAACAGTTGGACCAAGCGGCAGCAGCAGCCCGCAAATAATTGCACTTCTAAATAGAGTTCTAAATGTCATTGCCAAGCCTCCAGAATTCCCATGAACAAATGCGACTGCGGCAACACACTTCCCCTTGGAGAATGGTTGCTGCGTCCGCGTTAATCCTTCGTACAGTGAAGACCACCACACGAAGAGTGGGCGGTTTTAGTTGGCTTGGGGTGGTGCGCGGCCGGCGCGCGGGCTGATGATCTGTGAAAGCAGATCTTCGGGAGCGACGGTCGTGACTAACTGCGGTGTTCGCGTTGGCGGATTGTTGAGCCGCAGCGCGATTAAAGTCGTGGTGAAGTTCTGGTGCAACTGACAGATGAGACAGTCGTTGCAACCAGTCTTGTTACTTGAGAGGTTCTGTGTTTGTTCGTTGTGTACGTTTGCAGCGGCGCTCGATCTTGACGGTAAGACGCGACCGTGACGGTGCGCCGCCTCGACGGTCGTGCCGTAGAGAATAAAAACGACCAGCAGCAGACTAAGCCAGCGCGTGAAGGTTGCGGCGCGGTTGTTGAGTAAAGCAAACATGCTGGTGCCTAATGGTTATGTTAGAGTCAAAGGCGGAGGCATTGTACTGAGGCGAGTAGTTAAAACGCAATGCTGCATTGTGGTTTTTGGCCTCTGGGCCGGCGTGTTTGGTGTGAGAGCCGACGCCAGACCAGAGGTGAAGATATCCGTTGCCTCTTCGGTTGAACTCAGAATTCGGGTTAAGTCACTGTCGCCAGGCAGCGAGTGGTCCTTTCGGAATGCGTATGCTGGAGTGCTCGGTATCGCAGAGCGGGTTGAAGAGTTTCACGCCTTTGGACCGTCCGGAGAGGATCTCCAGGCCCGGAAGATTGCTACCGGTGAGTTTCGGTCGCAACCTGGCGCCGCGTCGATTACTTATGTTGTCAAGCTCCCGCCGCCGAGTGCTTCGGATGTTTCTCATGTCAGTTGGATCGGTGGCGACTCCGGGCTCCTCATGCTTGCCGATTTGCTGCCTGAGTCTCTCCCGGCGGTGACGCTTGAGATCTCACTCCCTTCCGGCTGGACCTGCCAGACCGCGGCCCCTACAGACTCGCTCGGAAGATATTACGTTTCCAAACCGGAAGACGAGGTATTCCTGGTCGGCGGCTCATTGCGAATGCAATGGAAATCGGTTACCGGGAATGTGCTTTCCTGTCTCGTAGCTGGCAGTTGGCCTTTCAAGGACGAGACTGTTCTGAACGCCGCGACGAAGGTATTGGAGAAGTATATTGCGCTGACCAGGTATTCATTGGTGGCCAGGCCTGTGGTCATGCTGGTTCCGCTCCCGGTTGGCACTGGCAGCGTGAAGTGGCGAGCAGAAACGAGAGGTTCAACTGTGGTTCTGCTCGTGGACCAGCAGGCGAACATCCAGCGGTGGCCTGAACAACTTGGCATCATCTTCACACACGAGCTGCTGCACTTGTGGGTGCCAAACTCACTGCTGCTCGAGGGCGACTACGACTGGTTCTTCGAAGGCTTCACGTTGTACACCGCACTGGTCACTGCACTCGAGCTCAAGTTCATCAACTTCGACGAATACCTGGCGACACTTGCGCGTGTTTACGATTCATATCTCTCCCGGCCTGACGAACTCTCGTTGATTGACGCTGCTGAGCGACGTTGGACCGGCGGCAACCCGGTCGTTTATGACAAGGGAATGTTGGTCGCGTTTCTTTACGATTTGATGATCAATCGCGACTCGGGTGGGCGAAGCCGTTTGCTGACCCTTTACCGCGAACTCTTTCGGCATGCGCCCGAGCCTGCCAATGGAAATGAGGCTATAATTGCGTTGCTGAGTTCGAGTCCAGGGGCTGCCGATCTTGCGAGGGCGTACATTCAGGGCAGCAAGGAACTCGAACTCGAACCCGCTCTGACTTCGTATGGACTGCGGCTGGATACAAGCGGAAAGAGCTCAACCTTCCGCATCAATAGAGAGCTTCGACCCGATCAAAAGCAACTATTGAAGTCACTCGGATATCGATAATAAGAGGATCACGAATGCGAGCTTCCAGGACGTTAGCGGTTTTAGTTATTCCTTTGTTATTGCTCGGCTGTAAAACGCTGGCGTCAAAGAACACCACCGGAGTCGTCGTCGCGCGCCGCGCGCAGATTCGCAGTTCCACTGCGGTCGTCGCCGCTGACCTGTTGCAGGTGAATCGTGGCGATGTCGTAGACATCCTCGATTCGACCGACGTTTCCGACCCCAGTGACAACACCAGAAAAGAGCGATGGCTGCGCGTCAAAGCACGCGACGACGACGCGACCGAAGGCTGGATCGAAGCGCGGAACGTGATGCCGGAAGACGTGCTCGGCGATTCTCAAAAGCTGGCCGATCAAGACAAGGAAGTTCCCCCGCAGGCCAGCGGACAACTTCGAGCGAGTTCGAACTTGCGGTTGACACCCGATCGCAGTGGCAATGAAAACATCATGATGCGGCTCGACAGTGGATCGAGTTTCGAGATTGTCGGCTGGAAGCGTGTGCCGAAACCGAAATCGTCCGAAGCGATTGAGAGTGACGTGGCGCCAAAAGCCGGCAGCGCGCAGCAGGGTTCCGCGAAACCCGGCCGGCAGGGCGACGAGTCAACCGAGGAAGACGAAACAAATGAGCTTTGGTACAAGGTGAGGCTCTCGCCGACGGCTTCGCCTGCGCCCGCGGGTTGGATTTATGGCAAGCAGGTTGAACTCGCGGTGCCGAGCGACATCATTTTTTATCGCACCGGACGTGAGTTTGTAGCCTGGCAGCGACTGGATGGTGACAACAAGGAGAGCAACTCCACTGACAAGGATGCCGGCCGCGAGGTGAAACCCGGAAGCTGGTTAATCCTCGAGAAGAGTAGCGCGAGCCAGCCGCACACAGTTGACGAGCCGGATTTCGATCGCATTTACGTGCTGGGCTACGACAAGCGCACGCAGGAGCACTACACTGCGTATCGCAGTCCTGATTTGCGCGGCTATCTCCCGGCCCGGATCGAAGGACACGGCGATAACAAGTCGTTTACGATTCGGCTTCAGGACGAAGAGGGCGGAGGAGTAAAAGAGGTGCGCTACAGCCTGTACAAAGACGCGCGCGGAGTTTTGAAAGTCAATGCTCCGAACCTGGGGACTGGAGGCCGGCGCCGCAGATAAGCGTTATGGATCGTCCGCTCGTGATCGGCATCGGTGGCTACACTTCAAACGTCGGCAAGACGACGTTGCTGTGCGATCTACTGCGGGCGTTTCCCGGTTGGGAGGCGATCAAGACGACGCGTGGACACTATCGTTCGTGTGGCAAAGATCCGGAAGCCTGTTGTGTGAGTCATCTGCTGGCCGCGGAGCCGGTCGTGCGTTCAGGACGCGACGCGACGTACGAGAGAGGCAAGGACACGGGTCGTTACTGGGACGCTGGCGCCGCCAACGTCCACTGGTTGATTGCGACTGACGATCAGGTTGAGACGGGAATTCGAAAGGCGCTCGCGGGGGTTCAGGCTGATGGAGTGTTCGTTGAAGGCAACAGTTTCGCGCGCTTTGTCGAGGTGGATTTCTTTGTGATGGTGCGGCGTGCGGATGATGCGAGGATCAAGAAGTCTGCGCGGCAGATATTGGACCACATAGATGTGATCTACGTATCTGACGAGGGCGAGCAGAATTTCAGGTTCCTGATCGATCGGATCAAGAACGTGGTGAGGGAAGACACAGGCAGTGCAATCGCTTGAGGAGATACTGAAAGAGTGTGAGCGGCTCCATGGGCACATGTGCGCCGGACAGTTGCTGGGTGCGCGAATGGCGTTACTTGGCTGCCGTTTGGTTGGACTCGATGATCCTCGCGGCGCAGATCAAAAGAAAGTGATCGTCTGGGTGGAGATCGATCGCTGCATGGCTGATGCGGTCGGCGCTGTGACCGGTGTGCGGCTGGGAAAGCGAACGCTGAAGTATGTTGATTACGGGAAGGTAGCTGCGACGTTTCTAAACACGGTGACGAACAAGGCGGTGCGTCTGGTGGCGCTGGAGAGTTCACGCGCACTCGCTGATGAACGCTTTGCGCAGGTTCCCAACAAGCGGGCGCGGCAGTTTCGGGCGTACTCCGAGGCAACCGATGAGGAGCTGTTCAAGATCGAATTTGTCGCGCTGGAATTGAATGATCTGGACGCTCCGGGAAGCCCTCGTTCGCGAGTGATTTGCGCTGTTTGTCATGAAGGCGTGAACGATGGACGCGAGGTGATTCAGCCGGACGGACGCGTTGTTTGTCGTGGTTGCGATCGCGGAACTTACTACGAAAAGATCGGACAACCCGAAAGCGTAAAGTGCATCTAACCCCCCGCCTTCGGGAAAGGTCCTCACGAGCCATTGACACAGTTCTGAGTTGAGCCTTTTAGGTGAGAGCGAGCTAAAGCTTGAACTCAAAACGGTTTTCGTGGCATGAGGTATTGACAACTGGTTTTTTGTACCTATAATGCCCCTTCCTCTTTTGACGAGGAAGCGGCCAAAAGGCAAAGGCTTAGGTTCGCTTGACAGACACGGGGTCGTTGGTTAATATCCCCGTTTGCTTGGGGCGAGTTTGAGTCGTCTGTAAGGCAATCCAAATACAATTTGGACTCGATCTTTGAAAACTAGATAGAGCGTGTCCGTT
>DASXRE010000277.1:0-10350 GCA_036506775.1 Pyrinomonadaceae bacterium
CGACGCCCGGAATCGTGCCGATAACCATTTTAGCGGTCGCCATCGCCGCTCCGGTGTTTCCGGCGGAGATAAACCCGTCGCCATGGCCCTCAATGACCAGCTTCGTACCGATTCTCAAAGAACTCTTCTTCTTGCGTCTGACTGAAGTCGCGACGGGATCCTCCATCGTGATCACCTCAGCAGCTTCGACAAACTCAATTCCGCGATCACCGTCGCCGCGCCAGCCGCAGCGTCTGAGTTCCGGTTCGACCTTCTCAGCCTGGCCCACCAGAATCACCTTAACGCCGAAATCGCGTGTGGCAGCAAGCGCACCATCAATCTCCACGTGCGGCGCATGGTCACTTCCCATTGCGTCGAGAACGACTTTGCCCGTTAACCGGGCCTCATTCTGCGACTGGCTTCGCACGGAGATTGTTTAGGTTTCTTCTACCTGCACCACCTGGCGACCGTTGTAGTAGCCACACTTGGGACAGACGCGATGGGGCATGCGCGGTTCGCGGCAATTTGGACAAAGAGTGGTTTGCGGCACACGCAAGGCGTCGTGCGCGCGCCGTTTGTCGCGACGAGCTTTGGAATGTCGCCGTTTAGGATTTGGCATAATGACTCCTGCTAAATGGTTAATGGTAAGTGGTCAATGGTAACCGCTTGTTTACCATTCACGACTTACCACCCGTTAGATTCTTCAGCGCTGCCCAGCGAGGGTCGATTTCGTTGGTGCCGCAAGCACAGTCGCCCGTGTTCTTGTCGATGCCGCAGTCAGGACAAATTCCCTTGCAGTCAGGCCGGCAAAGCATCCGCGTCGGCACGGCGAGTAAAACCTGCTCTTTTACAATCTCGTCAACGTCGATCGCTTCGCCGTCAAATACCGAAATCGACATCTCCTCTTGGGTTAGCTCCACTGCGCCGCTGGATTCATACGCCCCGCCGGGGATGTACTGCAAGTCGAAATCTGCGTTGACCGGCAGTTCAATCGGTTTCAGGCAGCGGTCACACTCGACCCGCGCGCGGGTTTCGATGTGTCCGTTGACAAAGAGCTCAGTGCCGGCAAGCCGCACTTTCCCAGTGACGTTTACCGGCGCGACCAGACTTACGCGGTCGTCGAAAGAGCCGAGTTCATCAGGCTGGTACACGTGATCGAAATCACTTCTGCCGTGCTCCAGGTTTACCAGCTCGATGCGCATTACAATAGGCACAGCCACGGATAGCGATCAGTTGGGCTATGCACACAAAAGGGCCATTATAGCGACGGTGGCGGGTCTGTCAACGCGGGGTGGAGCGCCCGGCTGCTGCAGGGTTTTGGATTTCTCTGTGTCTCAGTGCCTCTGTGGTAGCCTTCAGCCAAACACAGAGACACGGAGACACAGAGGGGGAAACAATGCAGAAACGGAAGTTCGGAAACAGCAATCTGGAAGTTTCGGCTCTGGGACTCGGTTGTATGGGGATGAGTTTTGCCTACGGGCTGCCGAAAGACAGGCAGGAGATGATCTCGCTGCTGCGAGCGGCTTTCGACCGCGGCATCACCTTCTTCGACACCGCCGAAGCCTACGGGCCGTTCACGAACGAGGAACTGGTCGGCGAAGCACTCGGGCCGGTGCGTGATCAGGTCGTAATCGCGACGAAATTCGGTTTCAAATTTGATTCTGAGGGAAAGCAGGTCGGCGTGGATAGCAGGCCGGAGCACATCAAGGAAGTCGCCGAGGCCTCGCTCAAGCGACTCAAGACCGATTTCATCGACCTGTTTTATCAGCATCGCGTCGATCCTGAAGTGCCGATCGAAGACGTTGCGGGCGCGGTAAAGGAGTTGATTCAGGAAGGCAAAGTCAGGCACTTCGGAATGTCTGAACCGGGAATGCAGACGCTGCGTCGCGCGCACGCGGTCCAGCCGCTCACGGCGCTTCAGAACGAGTATTCCTTGTGGTGGAGAAAACCCGAAGAAGAAGTGTTGCCCACCTGCGAAGAGCTGGGCATCGGCTTCGTGCCGTTCAGCCCGCTTGGTCGCGGATTTCTGACGGGCAAGATCGACGAAAGCACGACTTTCGCCAGCGGCGACTTTCGCAACACGCTTCCACGCTTCACGCCGGAAGCGCGCAAAGCGAATCAGGCGCTGGTTGAATTGCTGGCGAAAATTGCGCAGCGAAAGAAAGCGACGCCCGCACAGATCGCGCTCGCGTGGCTGCTGGCGCAGAAACCGTGGATCGTTCCGATTCCCGGGACGACGAAGCTGGAGCGACTCGAAGAAAACATCGGCGCCGCTGCCATCGAACTCACTTCTGAAGATCTACACGAAATGGATAGCGCCTCGTCGCAGATCACAATTGAAGGAGCCCGCTACCCCGAGAAACTGGAGCGCTCAACCGGCCTTTGACGGTTTTCTCCGTGTCTCTGTGTCTCCGTGGTTCAAACTTGTCGAGGAAACTAACCACAGAGGCACAGAGACACAGAGACACAGAGGTTGTGCTTCTTGCGCCGCTTGTGGCTTAGTGAGACTGCGGTGTGCTGACTTCGAAGGCGCGTAGCGCGTCGTCGCGCAAAACTTCCGCGAGGCGTTTGTCTACGCCGGCTATCAGACGCTTGTATCCCGACTTCGTCGTCTGAAACAGTGGCACCGTTGTGGCGCGGTGCCCCGCTCGTTTCAGCGCCTCGCGCGCCAACTCCTTCTGTCCGGTGCGTTCGTACGTCTGGGCAAGCAGGTAGAACGCCTCCGCGTAGCTCTCATCCATCTCCACTGCCTTGCGGAGGTGCCGCACCGCGAGTCCGTCGCGATTCAGTTCGTAGTACAAACAACCGAGGACGTAATGCGCTTCGGGCGAAGGCCGCGCGGTCAAAGCGCGTTTGAACTCACCGAGCGCACGTCGCCAGTTCTTCTCGGTAACAAACAGCCAGCCGAGCCCGTAGTGCACCGCGAACGACGATCCGCCTTGCTGCATCGCTTTGCTCAACAGGTTCTTTGCCTGTTCGACTTCACCGTCGTCCGCGCAAGTGAGACCAAGCAACAACGAAACCCGCAGATCATCCGGTAACGCTTCATGGGCGCGAGTCAGATAAGTTCGCGCGTGCCTGGTCTTGCCGCGGCGAAAGAAATGCTCGCCGATGAACAGATTCAACGCCGCATTCTCGTCGGACATCTCAGCCGCGCGCTGGAGCTTTGTAATTCCCTCCTGCACCTGCTTGTCTTCGATCAGCAGAAAACCCTCGTTGACGAGCTCTTCGAAAACCGGTCGGTCCATCGCGTGAGTGTGCGCAAGAATGCGCAAACGCAATTCATCGCGATGAACGTTCTCTTCCTGCTCGAGTGCATCGCGCTGGCAACGTTCGCTCCAGAGTTGCTCAAGACGATCAGACTGTACGACCCCGTCTTCTTCGAGTAACGAAATAAGCGCTCTGGTTAACGAGCGATCGAAGTAAGCGTTTTGTGCGTAGCGCAGAAGCAGATCGAGACTGCGCTCGAGGCGTTCGGCGAGGCGCGCGGTGCGATTTTCGGCGGCGGAGATACGTTCAAGCAGGTGTTCGTCTGTGGAAACGGTGGCCGTCCCTGATTCGAATCGCGAAGAGCTCGGCTCGACAATGATCATCAGCCGCGTGCCGCAACGCGAACAGAAGTCCTGGCCCAACGGGTTCGCCGCCAGACACTTCTGACAGTAATGATGGATTGGGGGCGCCATGCTAATCAGTATTCGTAAAATCCGCGGCCGCTTTTTCGTCCCAGCCAACCGGCGTCAACATAACGCTTGAGCAGCGGGCAGGGTCGATATTTGGGATCTCCGAACCCCTCGTATAACACATTCATGATGGCCAGGCATACATCCAGACCGATGAAATCCGCCAGCGTCAGCGGTCCCATCGGATGATTCATGCCGAGTTTCATGATTCCGTCGATGCTTTCACGCGTCGCTACTCCTTCGTACAGAGTGAAGATCGCTTCATTGATCATCGGCATCAACACGCGATTGGAAACGAAGCCGGGCGAATCCTGGCAGTCAAGCGCGATCTTGTCCAACTTTTCCGAGAGCGTGCGGACGCGTTCGTAAGTCTCGTCGGAAGTAGCAATGCCGCGGATGACTTCCACGAGCTTCATCACCGGCACAGGATTCATAAAGTGCATGCCGACGACTTTGTCCGGACGTTTGGTTGCAGCGCCCAGTTTGGTGATCGAGATCGACGAGGTGTTTGAAGCGAGGATGGCGTCGGGCGGCGTGATTTGGTCCAACGACTTGAAGACTTCAGTTTTGACGGCGAGATTTTCTGTCACAGCTTCAATCACAAACGCCGCTTCACGAAACGAGTTGAAATCAGTTGTGCTGCGAATGCGACCAACAATCCGCTGCTTTTCTTCTGCGGAGATCCTCGCCTTGTCGACGTCTCGCTGGAGGCTCTTGTCGATGGCCGCAAAACCTCGCTGGATGAACTCATCGCGAACGTCGTGCAGGATCACGTCATAACCGGCGCGCGCCGCTACCTGCGCAATTCCATATCCCATCGTGCCCGCGCCGACTACGCCAATAATTTCACTCAAATACTCCTCCTTCGACATGATTGACAAGATTAACAAGATGTCCGGAAACAGTGGACACCCGCTTACTCCTTAAAACCATCCTGTTAATCCTGTAATCCTGTCTACCGTTCAACTGCCAGCGCGACTGCGTTGCCGCCGCCGAGACACAGCGCAACAACCGCACGGTGCGCATCACGTCGCTTCAGCTCGTAAAGCACAGTCGTCAACAAACGCGAACCAGACTGTCCAATCGCATGGCCCAGTGCCACCGCTCCGCCGTTAACATTCACTCGCTCCGGATCGAGCCCGAGCTCGCGCGTCACCGCTATCGCCGCCACCGAAAACGCCTCGTTCAGCTCAAAAAGATCGACTTCACTCGGCGACCATCCTGTTTTCTTGAACAGTTTGCGAACTGCCTCAACAGGTGCCATCATCACCAGTCGCGGTTCAACTCCCGCCGTCGCCTGCGCTACGATCCGTGCCATCGGCTCAACCCCAAGTTCATGCGCGCGCCGCAACGACGTCACCACCAAAGCCGAGGCGGCATCATTCACCCCAGGCGCGTTACCCGCCGTCACCGTTCCTTCCTGCCTGAACGCCGGTTTTAACTTGCCGAGGGCTTCCGTCGAAGTATCTTCACGAACTGTCTCATCCGTGTCGAAAACGATTGCCGGTCCCCTCTTCTGCTTGATTTCAACCGGCACGATCTCGTCCTTGAACTTGCCAGCTTTGATCGCCGCCGCGGCTTTGCGATGCGAGTTCGTCGCAAACTCGTCCTGTTCGCCGCGGCTAATTGAATACTCCTCGGCGACGACCTCTCCGGTGCAGCCCATGTGGTAATTCTCAAACGCGCACCAAAGCCCGTCGTTAATCATCGAGTCGACCAGTTCACCATTGCCGAGACGATAACCCTCGCGCGCTTTCGGAATCAGATAAGGCGCGTTGCTCATCGACTCCATTCCGCCGGCAACAACGATCTCCACGTCGCCGAGTTGAACGCCTTGCGCCGCCATCATCACCGCCTTGAGTCCGGAGCCGCAGACCTTGTTCACAGTCACTGCCGAGACGGTGTTTGGCAGACCGCCGTTGAGCGCTGCTTGTCGCGCGGGGTTCTGGCCCAAACCCGCCTGAATAACGCAGCCCATGATTACTTCATCGACATCCTCAGGCTTCACGCCCGCGCGTTTCACACTCTCGCGCACCGCGATCGCGCCCAGTTGCGGCGCTGAAAATCCTTTCAGCGATCCCAAAAATTTTCCTACCGGCGTGCGCGCCGCACTGATAATTACTGCTTCGTTCAATTCCGGCATTTCAAACTCCCGTGTGTTAGACTTGCTCCGATATTAGACTTTCTTTGGCTATTCATAAAGCATGCAAGCACTCATTCTTGCCGGCGGGAAAGGTACGCGCCTTCGCCCTTTAACCGTTTACACACCAAAACCAATCGTTCCTATTTGCAATCGGCCGTTCCTGCTCTACCAGATAGATACGCTGCGGCGTGCGGGCATCGTCGACATCACACTCTCGCTTTCTTATCAGCCCAACAAGATCGAACAACTGCTCGGCGACGGCTCCGACTTCGGTGTAAAACTGAAGTACACCGTCGAGCCGCAGCCAATGGGAACTGCCGGAGCTTACAAGTTTGCCGAAGATTTGATACGCGAGCCAACGGTCGTCTTCAACGGCGATATTCTTACCGATCTCGATCTCAAAACCGTGATTCGCGAGCACAACGAACGCAAAGCGACGGCGACGATCGTGCTGACGCCAGTTGAAAATCCGCAGAGTTACGGCTTGGTTGAAACGGAAAAGGACGGCGGCATTCGCCGTTTTCTCGAAAAGCCGAAGCTCGACGAGATCACCTGCAACACGATCAACGCCGGCACGTACATTCTCGAACCAAAGGTGCTGGACTTCTTGCCGCCGGGCGAGAATTATTCATTCGAGTATGGTCTGTTCCCCGATCTGCTCAAGCGCGGGGAACCGTTTTATGCGCACATTCCGCCGCGTACCTACTGGATCGACATCGGGACTCCCGAACGTTATCTACGGGCCCACGCAGACCTGCTCGCCAACCGCGTGACACGAATTCACATCAAAGAGCGCCGCGGGCAATTCGATGCTGCAACCGTCGCGGAGATCGACGACCTTTCAATAATCGGCGATGACTGCCAGATCAAACCGGGCGCGCAGATCATCAACTCCGTGCTCGGCCAGGGCTGTTTTGTTGAAGAACGGGCGCGGGTGGAGAACTCGGTAATCTGGCCGCACACCCGAATCGGCACGACGGCTCAAATCACGGGCGCGATTGCCGGCCGCGGCTGTCACATCGGGCGCTCGGCAGTTGTTGGACCAGGCAGCGTGCTCGGCGACAAGACTTCGTTGACTGATTACACGACCACGGGAGGCCGGAGCGAGTGAGCGAGTCGCCCGTGCAGATAAAGTTTGGCACTGATGGCTGGCGAGCGATCATCGCGCGCGAGTTTACGTTTGCGAACGTGGAGCGCGTGGCCCAGGCGTATGCTGATTTTCTTACGCGCGAGGCCGCCTCAGGACCAAAGCCGTTCGTGGTAATCGGTTTCGACCGACGATTTCTATCGGAGAAATTTGCGGCGCGGACGGCTGAGGTGATGGTTGCAAACGGATTCAGGATCGCGCTGTTCAGTGAAGCACAACCTACGCCGCTGATCTCGTGGGCCGTGAAGGATCTCGGCGCGACCGGCGGCGTGATGATCACTGCGTCCCACAATCCGCCAAATTTCAATGGCTTCAAGATCAAGGCGCCATGGGGCGGAAGTGCGCCCCCCGAAACAACGCATGAAGTCGAGACCCTTGTTGATGCGAATGCGTCGAAACGCGTGGCAGTTACCGATGACGGACATCAGTTGCTTGCACCCGCGTTCGATCGTTACCGCCAGCAAATCGCGTCGTACGTTGATCTCGAAAAACTGAAGAGCGCGAGCGGAAAAGTGATCGTCGATCCGATGCATGGTTCAGCGGCGCGTTGGGTCGAAAGCTTCTTGACTGGCGGCACTTTGTCGGTTGAAACAATTCGTGATTTTCGCGATCCACTTTTCGGTGGCGTAAATCCCGAACCGATAGATCAAAATCTCGCGCCACTCAAGCAACGCGTGGTTGCGGCAAAAGCGCTGGTGGGTCTCGCGACTGACGGTGATGCGGACCGCGTGGGCGCGGTTGATGAACACGGCAACACGATGACCATGCACGATGTGGTGCCGTTGTTGTTATTGCATCTGGCGCGGACCAGAAAGATGACCGGCGCAGTGGTCGTGACCGTATCGCAGTCAGTGTTGACGAAACGCATTGCGAACGCGATGGGTCTGAAAATCTACGAGACGCCGATCGGGTTCAAGTACATCGCCGAGCTGATGTTGAAGGAAGACATATTGCTGGGCGCGGAAGAGTCGGGCGGCATCGGCGTCAAAGGCCACATTCCCGAACGCGACGGCGTGCTGAATTCGTTGCTGTTTCTCGAAGCGATCATCAGCGCGGGCAAGCCGCCGTCGGAGATGCTGGCAGATCTGCATCGCGAGTTTGGCGAGTTTCACTTCGGCAGGCGCGACCTGCACGTGCCGGTGAGCCGCGGTCAGGAGATCGTGGCGCAACTTTCCCAAAATCCTCCGGCGAACTTCGCTTCGTTTGACGTGGTCCACGTAGAAACGATGGACGGCGCCAAACTGATCTTCAGCGATGATTCGTGGTTGCTGTTGCGCCAATCCGGAACAGAGCCGGTTCTCCGGATCTACTCGGAAGCAACCTCCATCGACAAGATGAACAAGTTGCTCGACGCCGGTGAAGAGCTGGTGAAGTGAGATGCCGGAGCTTCCCGAAGTCGAACACGTCGTCCGCGCGTTGCGGCCAGTCGTCACCGGCAGGCGAATTCTTGCTGCTGAACTAAACCTCAAACGAATCGCGCCCGAGCTTTCGCGCGGCTCATTCAACCGCCAACTGCGCAACGCACTCATCACCGGCGTAGGGCGGCGCGGCAAGTACATTCTCTTCGAACTCGAATCGGGCGGACTGCTCGCAACTCACCTGCGCATGACGGGCAAGTTTGTTTCGTTGACTACCGAAGAATCATTGCCACCTTATGCGCACGTTGTCTTCTATCTCGACGACGAACGTCGACTTGTCTTTTGCGACATGCGGCAGTTTGGCCGTATGCGGCTCATTCGTAACGCTCAACGTTTGCCAAAAGAACTCACGTCGCTCGCGCCCGAGCCGCTTTCAGAAGAGTTTACAGAGGAGTATTTCCTTGAGACGCTCTCCCGTTCGAAGCGCAGTCTGAAACAGTTGTTGTTGGACCAGACTCGTATTTTAGGACTGGGAAATATCTATGCGGTTGAAGCGTTGTTCCTCGCGGGCATCAATCCGCTGAAACCGGCAAATCGTTTGTCGAAGCCTCGAGCGCGCAAGTTATATCAGGCGATTCGTCAGGTTTTGCGAGAGGCGATTGAGGCGGGATCAACGTTGCAGATCGATCTGGCTGACGGTAATGGCAGTTATTTTGGGACAAGTGAGCGGTTCTGGCGCGTTTACGAGCGAGAGGGTGAGCCGTGCGTCAATTGCGGGTCAAGGATTAGACGAGTTGTTCACGGCGGGAGATCAACCTACTACTGCCCGCACTGCCAAAGGAACTGACTCCCGATAACAAATTATGCTAGCGACTGACTGCCATTTTCTGGCAGTGGCAGTACCTCGCGCCAGCGGGCTTATTCTTCCGGCTCGCCTCCCGAATAGGGGAAGTTTTCCGCGAGCACCGCACGCATCTTCACGTGCCCGTACAGCACCTCCAGATAGCAAAGGAACCGATGCAATAGCGGCTTCGCGTCGAGGTTGTTTTCGATGGCCGTGATGACTTCCAACGCCAGACTCTCGTAACCACGCCAGTCTTTGTACATGAGGTAATGCATGCTGCCGTCTCTGAATTCGAGGATACGGTCAACGACTGTGCGCAGCACGTCGGGATCGGAGTTGGCCTGTGAGAGACGCACAAAACGCATTAACGACGAGAGGTCTTTGCAGAGCACGAGAGACTGTTTCAGGCGGGATTCGATGTCGTTGAAGAGTAAGGTGGAGTCGAGCCTGGGATTGAAGACTTGCAGCAACGTGATGGTCGATTGCTGAAAACAATTGGTGAGGAGACCGTGTGCGTGGAGGATCTTGCCGTAGACGATCGGGGTGGAATGTTCGGTAACGCCGCGCACCAGTTCGCGCTCGAAAATCCGGCGTAAATCGTGAGAAATTCCATAAGTTATGCCGTCCAGCACTTCGTGCAACCGGTCGTTGCCGGCGGCTGCTTTCATCGCTTTAGCGTCGATGTAATCGGTGAGTTGACGGGCTTCGAATTCGAGGACTTCAAGGAGCGAGAGACTTTCGAGGAGGGTGTCGAGTTTGCGCAGGTTGTTCTCGATGCGGGCGAGCCAGTCGAAGAAGCGGACCATCTCGGCGAGGATGGTTTGTGAGACCTCGCGCAGTTCGGGATCCTGAATGTTGCTGATAGTGCGGTCGATTTCGTTCTGCAGATTTGCCTGGACTCCGCGTTGGGCTTCGACTTGAGGATCTGTCTCGACCGCATCGCAGAGGAGCGGTAGCTGCGGTTCAGGTTCGTAAGTTGCGGCAGCGAGGACAGTGGACATCAAAAAACCTCCAGGAGGTGAGCGAGGCGCAGTCGAGGATCAGGCGACGTGAGTCGGCCCATCAGCGAAGAACCAGCGACGGACGTTAAAAGAGACGGGCCAAGCAGAGCTTGAAAACCAGCCCGCTTGCACCCGGGCAAGGCCCGTGCCACCTGAGCCCCTCCTTGGAGTGCGGGGACTTGTCACCGCTTTGGTCGT
>DASXRE010000278.1:0-8841 GCA_036506775.1 Pyrinomonadaceae bacterium
AGTCATATTCGCGGCTGGCAGTTACTTGATCACTGTCGTGCTTTTTGTGCTGATCTATCGCTTCATGCCTCGCGCTGAAGTGACATTGAGAGACACTTTGCCCGGAGCGTTTCTCGCCGGTCTGCTGTGGGAGTTGGCGAAGTACATCTTTGCGTGGAGCCTGAACTACTTCCACTACGATCAGATTTACGGGTCGGTGGGAGCGGTGGTGGCGGTGCTGACGTGGAGTTACGTATCGAGTTTGATCATGCTGTTTGGCGCGCAGCTCACCGCAGTCTTTCACCGCGAACATCCTGCCTGAGCCATGCGCCTCTCTGACTTCGATTACGAGTTACCTTCCGACTTGATTGCCCAGCAACCTCTCGCAGAACGCGACGCCTCACGGATGCTCGTAGTCGATCGTGCAACTCAGACCTGGACCGACGGACACTTCAGAGACTTCGCGAGCTACCCCCAGCCGAATGATGTTGTCGTGGTAAACAACTCACGCGTCATTCCCGCGCGATTAAAAGGAAAACGTGAAGAAACTGGCGGGCAAGTTGAGATTTTTCTGGTCCGCGAACTCGAACCGAAGGTTTGGGAGGCTCTGGTCAGGCCCGGAGGGAGACTGAAGCGTGGTGCAAAAGTCAGCTTCAACAAGAGCAGCTTCATCGCAGAGATCATGGATGAGCCTGGAGCAGAGTTGCGACAGGTACGTTTTTACTGTGAGGCTTCTTTTGAGGAATTACTGAGGGAAGTAGGATCGACGCCCCTGCCGCCGTACATAAAAAGGATCTCCGACGAAGATCGCGAACGATATCAAACAGTCTATTCGAAACACCGGGGCGCAATTGCGGCGCCTACCGCTGGTCTGCACTTCACGCCCGCGGTTTTGGCGGAGATCGAAACGCGCGCAGCACTCGCCGAAGTCACGCTGCACGTCGGCTACGGAACTTTCGAACCCGTGCGCGTCGACGACGTGGACCAGCATTCAGTCAGTGCTGAACGTTTCGAGATCTCTGAATCAGCAGCCGCAAAGATCAACGATGCTCGTCAACGCCGCGGGCGAATTATCGTGGTCGGCACCACGACGATGCGCGCGCTCGAATCCTCCGCCACTGATGAAGGAGTAATCATCGCAGGAAGAGGCGAAGCGAAGTTGACGATCAAACCGGGTTACCGATTTCGCGCCGCCGATGCGCTGTTAACAAACTTTCACCTGCCGCAGTCTTCCCTTTTGATTCTTGTCAGCGCCTTCGCCGGACGCGAGCTTGTGCTTCGTGCTTACCACCACGCGGTCAAGGACCGCTATCGCTTTTACAGTTATGGCGACTGCATGTTAATTCTATAGGAGCTTAAAAACCCCGGTGGTAAACTAAGCGCGGCTCGCACGATGTCGATGCAAAAACGTTATGGCAGTACTAAAGAAATTTCGGTCCCGCTGGTGGTCACAATCTGACCTTCCCTACGATCCCCAGAAGAAAGAGAAAACACCTACTCCGTCCTGGGGCACGAACTACGACATCCGTCCGTTGAGCATCTCGCAACTCGATGAATGCTGGCGGCTCGACCAGCGCTGCTTTATCGATGGCGAAGCCTACAGCCGCGAGACTTTCGATTACTTGCTCACCGCTCCGGAGTCGGTGGCTTTTCGTGCTGTCACTGCTGGTGGCGTGATGGCAGGCTTTGTTATTGGACTCATCGAACCGGATCACACCGGACACGTGACAACTGTGGGCGTCGCGCCTGAACATCGGCGCCGCCAGCTCGCGAAACGTTTGATGTGGGAAGTTGAAGACGGATTTCGCAAGCGCAGCGTGAGGCTGGTGCGGCTGGAAGTGCGGACAATGAACACACCGGCACAAAAACTGTACGAGAGTCTTGGTTACGCAGTCACGCAGAGACTTCCGAAGTATTATTCAAATGGTGGGGATGGATTGCTGATGCTGAAAGCGCTTGAGTAGATTCAGATCTGAGATCTGAGATTTGAGATCTCAGATTTGAGATCTCAGATCCTTACCCTTTCCTCAACTCCGTCAGAACCTGTTTCGCAACCGCTTTCAACGTATCAAAAACTCCGGTTCCGGTTGAAGCCACTGCTTCAATCACCGGCTCGCCCTTCCGCTGTAATTCACCAGCCAGATCTTCCACGGAAATGATGTTGTTGAGGTCGCGCTTGTTGAGCTGGAGCACGTAAGGAATTTTCGACAGGTCGTAACCCTGAGACTTGAGGTTTTCTTCGAGGTTGTAGAGAGACTCGATATTGGCGTCCATTCGCTCTTCCTGAGAATCCGCCACAAACACCACCCCATCGACGCCCTTGAGGATCAGCTTGCGGGAAGCATCGTAAAACACCTGACCGGGCACGGTGTACAGGTGAAACCGCGTCTTGAAACCGCGCACGGTGCCGAGCTCGAGCGGCATGAAGTCGAAAAACAACGTGCGGTCTGTTTCGGTCGCGAGACTGATCAGCTTGCCACGCGCCTGGGGAGCGGTGGAGTCGAAGATGTACTGCAAGTTGGTCGTCTTACCACACAAACCTGGGCCGTAGTAGACGATCTTGCAGTTAATTTCTCGGGAAGCGTAATTAATAAAGGTCATAGCAACATGCCGTCAGGTGAAAAGGCTGTCAATATCTTCGTCAGTAATGCCGGCGAAGGGGGAGTCGAGATCGTCAAGGTCGCTGGCGGTAATCTCCTCGAACAGAGCCGCCAGTTGCTGAGAAACCTGCTTGCTGCGCAGTTTTACCAGTCCCAGGCTCGATCGTTCGTCGAAGACAACTACCAGCAACAATCTCCCGACCACCGAGATGTGAATGCTCTCTTTCTCGCCTTCGTGGGAGAGAGTCGGAAATTCCTTTTCGCCGATGAGCTCAGCCATGCCGCCGGTCGCAGCGACGTTGCCGGCTGCGAGCGAAGCGAGGCTGGTTGTGTCAAGATTTCCCACTTCGCCTTGCGAAGCGATCTCCTGACCGTCTTTGTCCACCAGAAAAACCACCTTCGCGGACGCGTCCATTCTTAAACGAGCCAGGACAGCCTTTATTTGGTGGTATTGTTGCTCACGCAACAGGATTGGTGTGTCTGCCATTGTGCGACTCTTTGTTTGAAGGCTGGGGCGGGATGCTACCTGGAGAGTTAGAGCTGAAACGCCTCGTCGTGCAATCGCAAGTTCTGAATCTAAAAGAGGTAACTAAATCGGTTGGGGCTATTTGCCGAAGTGGATTAAGCCTCCGTAAGCCAAGACGCACTTTAACATAGCCAACGATGACCATCAAGATTTTTCTTTGTTGTTCCTTTTCCAGGGAAGTGAAGGCAAACGGAATGCTTAAAGCAGCCGCAAATGCTTGTCTCCGTTGATTTAGGAGTGTATCTGTGTTAAGCTCAGCGCCGTTTCCGCGGCTGCTCACGTAAAGTGAGCAGCCTTTTGAGATTCAGACCCATGAGTAGCAGTCTCGCGAAAGGCTTGCGACGGTCAGCGGCGCGTTCGAAGTCGAAGGGGGCGCCGGCTAAAAGCGCGAAGCGCGTGGCAAAAGCGACGACGGCGAGGCCAAAAGCGAAACGAGCAAGCGCAGCGAAGTCCTCCTCCCGCCCTCTCGCCAGGAAGCCAGTCAAAGCCGTAGCGAAAAAATCCGCCAAGCCGAAAGCAGCTACAAAATCTACAAAGTCACGGAAAGCCGCACCGAAACCGGTAGTGCGTAAGGCTGCGGCCGCGAAGAAGGTGGCCGTTTCAAGAGTCAAAAAGACTCAGAAGGTCGCCGCTGTTCGTGCGGTGCGACCCACACCTCCGCCGCCTCCGCCACGCCAGCCAACGCTGGATGAATCGGCTGCCCTCGCCGCATTCGAGCGTGCTCATAAAGAATTCGTGCGCGGCAGGTTCGCCGAAGCGCGCAACCAGTTTCGCGTGCTCGTCGACAAGTATTCGCAAGTTTCCGAAGTCGCGGCTCGCGCTCGCACGTATCTCGCGATCGCCGAGTCGCGTTTGCGCACCGAGAGCATGCTGCCGCGCGACGCCGATTCGCTCTACGATCGCGGCGTGATTGAACTGAACCGGGGCGAGTATGTCGCGGCTCAGGAGATGTTCGAACGCGCGCTCAAGCGCGAACCCGAAGCAGCCCACATTCACTACGGTCTCGCGGCCACGCGCGCCCGTCTCGGCTCGATCGACCTCGCTTTGGAGTCTCTGCAACGCGCGCTCGATCTGCAACCCAATCTTCGTGTCCGTGCCCAGCACGATCACGATCTGAACCCCCTTCGCAACGACCCCGATTTTGATCGACTGATCTTCAGCAACCCCTCCTAAATAGAGTCTCTGTGCAATCTCTGTGTTCTCTGATGTGTTCTCTGTGGTAAGCCACAGACAACACGGATTAAGGTATGATTCACTTGGTGCAGAACACTTCGACAACTGGTTGCCAAAACCTCGTCGCTATTGGCGGTGGCACTGGACTCTCCACCCTGCTTGCGGGTCTCAAGAAGCGAGTCGGAAACACCGAGGAACGAATCTGGATTGAGAATCTCTCTGCCATTGTCACTGTCTCTGACGATGGCGGCAGCTCCGGGCGCTTGCGCGAGGAGTTGCAGATGTTGCCACCGGGCGACATCCGCAACTGCATGATCGCGCTCTCCGAAGATTCCAGCTTGTTGTCGAGACTGTTTCGCTATCGCTTTCGCGGCGAGGGAGAACTCGGTGGCCACAGTTTTGGCAACCTCTTCCTGGCCGCGCTAACCGAAGTAACCGGCGACTTCACAGAAGCGATCAGACTCTCTTCCGAAATTCTCGCAAGCAAGGGTCACATTTTCCCCGCCACGATCAGCGACGTCAGACTGGTTGCGGAACTTGAAGACGGCACGGTCGTCAGTGGTGAAACTCAGATCTCGAAATCAGCGCAGCCGATTCGCCGTTTGCGGCTCGAGCCCGAGCGGTGTCTGCCCTTGCCGCAGGTGTTACGAGCGATTCGCAGCGCCGACATCATCACAGTTGGTCCCGGGTCGCTTTACACGAGCATCCTGCCGAATCTGTTGGTGGCGCAGGTGGCGCGCGTAATCGGTCAAAGTCACGCGACCAAAATCTTCGTGAACAATCTGATGACGCAGCCCGGCGAGACTGACGGCTACAGCGCGCGCGCGCACCTCGAGACAATCAAAAAGTACGCGCCTGAAATTCACTTCGATTTCGTCATTGTTAATGATCGGCGGATTAGCCCTGAGCAAGCCGAGCGTTACGCGGCTGAGGGGGCTTATCAAATCGGGATTGACGATCCGATCGAGGACGTGCTTGATCAGACTACGGAGATCGTGCGTGCTGACCTGCTCGACGACGGCGAGAAAGTCCGTCACGGCTCGGATCGCCTGGCGCGAGTCGTGCTCGCTTGTCGCGAGCGCGCACAATCGGAGGCGACGGTAAGTTGGTTATGAATTCGGGGATGAAGCCACTGAACGTGCTCGTAATGGCCGCGGGCCTGGGCACGAGAATGAAGTCGAAGCGCGCGAAGGTGTTGCACGAACTCGGCGGCCGGCCGCTGATCGCACACGTCGTACGCACCGCGCGGGCTCTCGAACCGAAGACGATTCTCGTGGTGGTTGGTCATCAAGCTGAAGAAGTCGAGCAAGCGGCGCTCACCGAAGTCGGCGAGCTGGCGTCCTTCGCGATTCAGGCACGGCAACGTGGAACCGGCGACGCGGTTGAATCGGCGCGCACGGCTTTCGCGGAATCGAACTCACTGGTGCTGGTCTTGTCAGGCGACGTACCGCTGATCCGGGCCGAGACGTTGCGCAAGCTGATCGAACATCATCGCACGACCGCCGCGGCGTGTACGATTCTGGCCGTGCGGCTCGAGAATCCCACTGGCTATGGCAGAATCATTCGCGACGAGCAGGGTCAGTTTCAACGAATCGTCGAACAGAAGGACGCGACGGAAGAGGAACGAAAGGTCCGGGAGATAAACTCGGGCATCTATTGCTTCGAGTCGTCCGATCTTTTTGCGGCGTTGGGGCGCGTCGAGCCGAAGAACCAACAAGGTGAGTATTACCTGACTGACGTTGCCGAGATCATTCTTTCCAGCGGGGAGAAGGTCGAGGTGTTCGCGCACAACGATGCGCGTGAGGTTTCCGGGATCAACACGCGTGCTGAGCTCGCGGAGTTTGAAAACCTGCTGCGGCGCAACGCGATCCGCCGGCTGATGATCGAGGGCGGCGTGACGTTCATCGATCCTTCACATGCCTACATCAGTCCGGACGCACAGATCGGACGCGACTCGATCATCTATCCCGACGTCGCGATCGAAGGAACGTCGGTGATTGGTGAAGGTTGCGTGATTCGTTCGGGCACACGCATCAGCAACTCGCGTCTCGGCGACGAGGTTGTGGTAAAGGATCACTCAATCATCATCGATTCAGACATCGCCTCGAATTGTTCTGTTGGCCCGTTTGCGCACCTGCGCATGAACGCGACCCTCGAAGAGAAGGCCACGGTTGGCAATTTCGTCGAGGTAAAGAAGTCGCGCTTGAAGCGCGGCACCAAGGCGATGCATCTGACGTATCTCGGCGATGCCACGATTGGCGAACGCACCAATATCGGTGCGGGCACCGTGACCTGTAATTACGATGGAGTCCGGAAACACGAAACCGTCATTGAAGACGATGTTAAGATCGGTTCGGACACGATGCTGGTCGCGCCGGTGCGCGTGGGCGCGCGGTCAGTGACGGGCGCGGGTTCAGTCGTGACCAAAGACGTGCCGCCTGATTCGCTTGTCGCGGGCGTGCCGGCGGAAGTTAAGAAGAAGCTGAAGTAGACAGGAGTCAAAACAGGAAGATGTGTGGAATTGTTGGTTACGTAGGCAACAAACAGGTCGTGCCGCTCATTATTGACGGGCTGCGCAAGCTTGAGTATCGCGGCTACGACTCCGCCGGCATCGCCGTCGTAAATGAGGGACACGAGCTTGAGATTCGACGCGCGGAAGGAAAACTGCGCAATCTCGAAGAGGCGATCCGGCTCAGTCCTATCGACGGCACTTACGGAATCGGCCACACACGCTGGGCCACACATGGACGCCCGACGGAAGAGAATGCGCACCCGCATCGCGACTGCACCGGACGTGTCGTCGTGGTCCACAACGGCATCATCGAAAACTACCTCCAGCTAAAAGAGCGACTGCGCAAGTCAGATCACCGCTTCGTCACGGAGACTGACACGGAGATCATTGCTCACCTGATCGAGGAACATCTCAGAGAACATGTCACTTTCGAACAGGCGGTGCGAGCCGCAGTCTTGGAACTGCGCGGCATTTTTGCGTTGTCGATCATTCACGCCGACGAGCCCGACACGATCATCGCAGTGCGTCAGGGACCGCCCGTGGTCATTGGTCTGGGCGATCGCGAGTTCTTTGTCGCGTCAGACATTCCACCGATCCTGCATCACACGCGCGACGTCTTCTTTCTTGGTGACGGTGAGATTGCCGTGATCACGAAAGATGCAGTGCGCGTGATCGACTTCGAAGGCAACTCGGTGCAGCCCGCGATTCAGCGCATCACGTGGGACCCGATCATGGCCGAGAAGGGCGGCTTCAAGCACTTCATGCTCAAGGAGATTTACGAGCAGCCGCGCTCGGTGCGCGACACGGTGCAGGGCCGCATCTCACTCGACAGCGGCCATGTGTTTCTCGACGAGATGAACAACATCACCGAGGCTGACTTCAAACGCTTCTCGTCGATCAAGATTGCTGCCTGTGGCACGTCGTGGCACGCAGGCCTCGCGGGCAAGTACATGATTGAACAACTGGCGCGTGTGCCGGTTGATGTCGATTACGCGTCAGAGTTCCGTTATCGCGATCCGGTGATGGATGAGAACTCGCTGTTGCTGGTGATCTCGCAGTCAGGCGAAACAGCCGACACCATCGCGGCACTTCGTGAAGCCAAGGAACTCGGCGCAAAGATATTGGCGATCTGCAATGTTCAGGGTTCGATGATCGTACGTGAAGCTGACGGCACCATACTCACGCACGCGGGTCCGGAAATTGGTGTCGCCTCAACGAAAGCTTTCACGGGACAGATGATCGCGCTGTATTTGCTCGGCTTGTATCTCGGACAGTTGCGGGGCACGTTGTCTGAAGAACAGGCGCGCTTTCACGCGCAGGAGTTGGCGGAGTTGCCGGTCAAGCTTGAGCATCTGCTGAACAACTCCGACAGCATTGAAGAGCTTTCGAAGGAGTTTTTCCGCGCGACGGACTTTCTGTATCTCGGGCGCGGGATCAACTTCCCGGTGGCGCTAGAGGGCGCTTTGAAACTCAAAGAGATCTCCTACATCCATGCTGAAGGTTATCCCGCTGGAGAGATGAAGCATGGACCAAACGCGCTGATCGACGAACGGCTGCCAGTGCTCTTCATCAACACGCGTGAAGAAGGCAACCGCGCTTCGGAACTGCGTTATGAGAAGACTCACTCAAATATTGTGGAGGTGAAAGCGCGCGAAGGAATCGTGATTTCGGTTTTGACTGAAGGCGACACCATGTCGTCGGTGGTTTCCGATCACGTAATCGAGATTCCGCCGTCGAGTGATCTGCTTTCACCGATTCTCTCCATCATTCCACTCCAGCTGCTTGCTTATCACATTGCGGTGCGACGCGGTTGTGACGTCGACCAACCACGCAACCTAGCGAAGTCAGTGACGGTGGAGTAGTCCTGCCTCGTTAACGTCTTCGAGAAAGTAGGCATCGATGCTGGTGAGAATGTTTGGCATTTTCGGAGTGATACTGGCGTCGGGCTACCTCGTGCAGGGCGTGTCCATGATTTCGCTGGTCCTCAGATCGTTCGGCCGGCACGACTACCCGACACTTGTCTGGGGCTTTTCGGTTATGTCGCTGGATCT
>DASXRE010000279.1:0-4517 GCA_036506775.1 Pyrinomonadaceae bacterium
GGTTCGAGTTCGGCGCCGAGCATGTCGCGTTCATGTTTGGGCAGATCGTCTGCCTGCGATCGATCGCGCAGGTAGTTCACGGGAATGCCACCACCGAGATTGATGTGCTCGAGCGCGTGGCCCGTCTCGTGATGAATCGCAACGAGGTGTTCCCACATGCTCCTGAATGCTTCGGCGAACGGTTCGACATCCGGAGTCTGCGAACCGACGTGAATGTGTATGCCGCAGACTTTCACCAGATCCGGGTTTTGCAAGCCACGACGAAATGCGGCGAGCACTTCAGACGATGAGATACCAAACTTCGATGTGAGCAGCGCGGTCTGTAAACCGAGATGCGATCGCGTGCCGATCTCGGGAACAAGTCGCAACGTGATGCGAGCCTGCGCCACTTGTTCACCCCGCGCCCGCAAACGTTCGACTGATCGTTCTACGAGTTCGATCTCATAAATCGAGTCGATATTGATCGCGTAAATTCCCGCGCGGACTGCATCGTCGAGTTCGTCATCAGACTTGCTCGTGCCATTGAAAATTATCTGATCGGGACGAAACCCTATGCGCAGCGCTTTGAAAAGCTCGCCGCCACTGTTGACTTCCACGTCGATGCCCGACTCGAGCACGGCCTTGAGAATCGCCATGTTCGAGTTCGCCTTTGACGCGTAACAAAACTTGATCGGGCGATCGACGACGCTGGCCGCATGTTGCAGGCGGCTGATGTTGTGACGAATGCGGCGTTCGGAGAAAACGAAAAGCGGCGAATTGTACTCTTGCGCCAACTCCAGCGCATCAACGCCGTCAATACTTAAATGGCCATTACGAACTTCGAGAAACCCGGGGATGGACCATGCAGGGCAGGAGGTAGCGATCACAGGCATAGATTATCAGTTTTGATTAACGCGTAGTTTTCCAAGTATTTCGTGAATCTGTTTCAGGTGGCGTTGCTCATGGTAGGCGATCATGGAAACTGCGGCGGCGCCGTCCATGTCGCCGAAATACGGATGTTTGAAACAAACCCGGCTGAGACGGTCGCGGCCTTCCTTGAGGCAGACATCCTTTGTGCTTGCCCGCAGCGTGTCGTATTTCTTCAGCAACTCAGCCATCGACGGCAGATTCTTTGACGGCACCACCATCTTCGGCGCCTTGAGTCGTTTCACGCGCAGCGAAACAATCTTCATTGGCAACAACTTCTTCAGGAAACTGACCCTCACCGGCGGCTGGTCCAGTTTGAGTTTGAGATAGTTTATCACTGCCGCTTCAACGAGACAGAGATGTTCCACTACTTCCGCAACGCTCCACTCATTCTCGGCCGGACGTTTGGAGAGTATTTCCGGATCGACAGTAGTTACCGCCGTCGCGAGCCGTTGGTGGACTTCATCGAGGCGCTTAAGCGTGCTCTTCATTTTGCGCGTGCGTGCTACTGCACGGTCTCTGTCGCCCGTTCCGGGCTGTTGCGCTGTCTCGACGATCCAGGGGCGGCGTGCTTCGCTTCGCTGCGCACTTGCCCCTGGCTACCTTCACGCCGCGCCTGCGGCGCGCCATTTGAATCCACAGTTCCAAACAACTCTGCGTAATCTGTGGATTGCCTTCTTAGTTTGAGCGCACGAAGTTGTAGCTGAGCGTGCCGGAAACTCTTACCGGTTCACCCATTAAAAGCGTCGGCGAGAAGCGCGCCAAACGTGCTGCGGCCACGGCCGGATTGTGCAAGTGCGGTGGTCCGGAAACCGCGCGAGCCTCAATCACCATGCCCTGTTCGTCAACCACGATCGCCACCAGCACGACACCGCTCGCTTCGCCCGCAGGAACCTCGGGCATCGGTAAGTAGATCGCCTTGCTGTTCAACATGCCGCCGGAGATCGGCCCCTTCTTCGTGTTGGGCTGCGCTTGCGTCGGCGGCTGATTGCCAGAGTTGTTATTCGGATCTTTCGCGTTTGGATCCGGATTCGGCGCCTCTTCACTACGTGCGGTTTCGCCCTCGGGCTTCGCCTGTTTTTGATCGCCGGAAGGAGGTTGCGAGTCGATTGTTTGTTCGTTCTGCTGGCCCCCTTCATTCGCAGCGCTCGCGTTGTTCTTGGGCGCATCCGGTTGGCGATCGGGCAGCGCAAACGAGCTCAAAAACTTCTCTTCGAGCGCATCGTCTTTCTTGGTGTTGAGTGAAACGATCGCGTAAAAGCGTTTACGGGTGACAAAGGCATGCACGACGCCGTTCAGATCGCCGATGGAGAGCTTGTAAGAACGGCCGACGTAACCGTGAAATGTCTGGCTGCCGACGAGCGTGAGCTTCGCGATAGCAGTCTCCTTTGTGCGCACCTTCGGCGGAAAGAAATCCTTAAAGGCGTCAATGTAGGAATTGAAACGCGCAAACTCGGTGTACTCGGCGGGATTGGATTTGATGCCGCTGAAAGAAGCCACTGCCAGTACTGGTCCCGCATTTGAAGTTGCCAGATACAGGCGCGTGTTGAGTTCCATCTTGTGATAAGCGAACTTGGCTGCTTCCGTGGTCGGGTTTTTCGGCATCGTCACGGTGAACTCTTCGCCTTCGGGAGTGATCGTCTCCCATTCCGCCCAGTTGCCACCGTTCTTTTGCGTCTGCGCGGAGAGTGGCGAAGCTGTTAACAGAAGAGTCAGGAGCGCTAAATGTAAACGACGAAAATACATGTCATCCCTCCTCAAATTCAGCGTTGACCACGCGCAGGAAACATATCACTTCGCTCTTTCCATTTCCACCAGCACACGACGAAGAATCTTTCCTGAGGGAGATTTGGGAATCTGGTGGACAAAATCGAGATAGCGAATTCGCTTGTGCGGCGCGACTCGTTCGGCGACGTACTCCAGAATCGATTCCGCCCGAGCCGGCTGCTTCAAGACGACAATCGCCTTCGGCACTTCACCCGCTTCTTCATCCGGGCAGGGAATCACCGCTGCATCGGCAATGCACGGATGCGTCAACAGCACGGCCTCAAGCTCGGCCGGCGGCACTTGAAAACCCTTGTATTTGATCAGCTCCTTGGCGCGATCGACGATGAAGAAGTGACCATCTTCGTCCGCGTAACCGATGTCTCCGGTGTGCAGCCACGCTTCTGAATCGATCGTCTGCGCGGTGGCCTCAGGCTGGTTGAGATAACCCTTCATGATTTGCGGCCCGCGCACACAGACTTCACCACGCTCACCGGGCGGCAAAGTTTCACCAGTTGCGAGATCGACGATCTTGCATTCTGTGTTAGGCGCCGGCACGCCGACTGAGCCGAACTTCAGCTTTCGCGGCGGCGCGGGTGACGAATGCGTCACCGGACTCGTCTCGGTCATGCCGTAGCCTTGGCGCACGTTGCAGCCGAGCCGTTTCATGCAGGCAAGCGTCAGGTCCTCGCCCAGCGGCGCGGCGCCGGAGAAGAGCGTTCTGAGTTTGGGGAGTTTGTAGTTGTCGACAATCGGATTCTTGGCGAGACTCAAAACGATTGGCGGCACGATGTGAGCCAGGCTCACTTCGTAATCCTGAGCTGCTTTCAGGAACGACTCCAGATCGAAACGCGGCATCAGGACAATCGTCGCGCCGGTGTAGAGTCCCATGTTCAGTACGACCACGAGACCGTAAATGTGAAACAGGGGCAACACGCAAATGAGCGTGTCGCTTTCGTAGAAGTAATCGAGGCCTTCCATCTGGCGAAGGTTCGACACCAGATTGTGGTGCGTGAGCATGACGCCTTTCGGCAGACCCGTGGTGCCGCTTGAATAGGGAAGGGCAACAAGATCTTCGAGTGGATCGATTTCCACCTGCGTCGCGCGGCCGTTGTCGACCAGCAAAGAAGCGAACGGTGTGGCGCCTTCAGCTTCACCAAAGACAAAGATCTCCGGGACGCCCGCGTCATCCGCGGCTTCACGCGCTCTGTCCAGACACATCGGAGTGCAGATCAGTATCCGAGCACCTGCGTCTTTGAGTTGATGCGCGATTTCGTAGCGAGTGTAAAGCGGGTTGATTGGCGTCACGATACCGCCGAGCGTCGCGACCGCGTGAAAGGCGATGCCATACTCGGGACAGTTTGGACTGAGAATGCCGAGCACGTCGCCTTTCTTGAACCCGAGCTGGGTAAGGTTGTGGGCGACGATGGCGATCGAGTCTGACAGTTGTGCGTAACTGACCGCGCGTCCGGTTGGACCATCAATCAAGGCCGGTTTGCCGGCTAACTCTTTTGCGCGATGCAGCACGAAGGGCGTCAGGGCAATTTCGGGAATTACTACGTCCGGATAGGGACCTTTAATTATCATTGTCAGTGTCTTGGAAAGTAACGAATACCACAGAGACATGGAGACACAGAGGTTCTGTACTTTTTGATGTCTCGGTGTCTTTATGTCTCTGTGGTTAACCTCGGCGAACTCAGGACTAACGCAACTACCTTAACAGGTGACCGCGCACCTGAAAAGAGTTTATAGTTGCCCGACAATGCTCCAGCCTCCTGATCGCCCTCTCAACATCGTCTGCCTGGCCACCTACTTCAAAGGCGCCGATTTCGTCCGCGAATGCAAAG